>JANOCA010000750.1:0-3651 GCA_031411915.1 Opitutaceae bacterium | reverse complement strand
GGGCACGGCAAAATCAGCCGCGCTGCTGCGGCTCTACGCCGCGTGCCTCGGGGACTTCCTCACGCCCGCAAGCGCCGACGCGGAGCTGGCCGGCCTCGACCTCGCCTCGGACATCACGCTGGAGGGCGCCAAGTTTTCCGCCGCCGGCTACGGCGATTCCGCCGCGCGCTACCTCGCGCACGCCGCGGAGAACCTCCGCACCTTCACACTCGCGCCCGGCCGCTTCGAGGCGATCAAGGAAGCCGTGCTGCGCAGCCTCCGCAGCTACAACCAGACCGAGGCCTACATCCTCGCGCGCGATCGGCGCGACGCGTTGATGCGCGAATTCCATTACCTGCCCAGCGAACTCATCGCGATTACCGAGGCCTCCGGGTGGGGCGACGTGCATGCGTTCGCGAAGACGTTCTTCGCCCGCGGCGCCATCGAAGCCGTCGTGCACGGGCACTTCTCGGCCGAGCAAGCCGTCGCATCGGCCCGCCTGCTCGCCCTCAAGATTGGTGCGCAGCCCGCCGCGCCGACGGAACTCCTCCGCCGCCGGCACCTCGCGGTCGCCCCGGGCGAGAACATCATCGACGCCGGTTCGATCGAGGGCGTGAACTCCGCTTTCATCGCCGACTACGTGCTGGGGGACGACTCGCCCGCGCTGCGCGTCGCGGCCGCGGTCGCTGGCAATTTCTTCGGCGACCCGTTCTACAGCGAGCTGCGCACCAAGCAGCAGCTCGGCTACATTGTCGGCTCCTCCGCGAGCGGCTCGCTGCGGCACCGCTACTTCACCTTCGTCGTGCAATCGAGCGGCTACGCGCCCGAGGAACTGAAGAGCCGCGCCGAGGCGTTCATCGCCACGCTGCCCGCGGCGCTCGCCGCTGTGCCCGACGATCAATGGGCCACGCTCCTCGCGGGCGCGCGGTCCCAGTTCGAGGAGAAGCCGAAGAGCATTCGCGAGAAGGCCGAGATCTTCTTCGGCCGCGCCTACACCTACGACGGCGAGTGGAACCGCCAGCAGGCCTCGCTCGCCGCGCTGTCATCACTCACGAAACAACAAGCCGCGGACCTGCTCACCAAGGCGCTCGCCCCCGAGACCGCCCGCCGCCGCACGATTCTTCTCGGCAGCAAGAACCACCCGCTCGATGCGATGACGAAGCCCGCCTTCACCGAGCGGGAATTGTGGAAACCTTCGCGGCAGTATCAATGACCTGCTCCGTGTTTGTAGCCCCGGCTTCAGCCGTTGCAGATTCCGGCTGAAGCTGGGGCTACGAACTCACCTGATCGCCTCCGTTCTTTTCCCGTTTTTCCAAAAAATGAAACGCCTTTTCCCCCTGCTTCTCGCCGTCATCACTCCCCTTGCCGGGCGCGCCGCCGCCGCGCCCGAGGGCTTCTCTTTCGTCAAGACCGTCGGCGCCATCTCCGAATACACGCTCGACGCCAACGGCCTCACCGTGCTGCTCATGCCCGAGCACTCCGCACCCGTGCTCACCTTCATGATCACGTATCGCGTCGGCTCACGCAACGAGGTCACCGGCACCACCGGCGCCACGCACCTCCTCGAACATCTGATGTTCAAGGGCACGCCAAAGTTCAACCGCGCCAACGGCAACAACGTCGACCAGTTCCTCGAGACCACCGGCGCCGAATACAACGCCACCACTTGGAACGACCGCACCAACTACTACGCCAACCTCGGCAACGAGCACCTCGCCCGCATCGCCGAGATCGAGGCCGACCGCATGCGCAACCTGCTCCTCCGCGAGGAGGACCGCCGCCCCGAGATGACCGTCGTGCGCAACGAATTCGAGCGCGGCGAAAACGATCCCGCCAACGCCCTCAACAAGGAGATCACCGCCGCCGCCTTCCTCGCGCACCCCTACCATCACGACACCATCGGCTGGCGCAGCGACATCGAGAAGGTGCCGATCGAGAAACTTCGTGAGTTCTACGACACGTATTACTGGCCCAACAACGCCACTGTCTCCATTATCGGCGACTTCCAGCCCGCCGAGGCGCTCGGCGTCGTGCGCAAGCTCTTCGGCGCCGTCCCGCGTTCGCCCAAACCCATCCCGGAGGTTTACACCGAGGAGCCCGAGCAGACGTTCCCGCGGCGCGTCGGCGTCCGCCGCGCCGGCGAGGTGGGCGTCGTCGGGATCGCGCACAAGACCTGCGCTGCCACGCACGCCGACTACGCTGCGCTCGACGTGCTCAGCGACATCCTCACCGACGGCAAGAACAGCCGCCTCTATCGCGCGCTCACCGACAAGAACCTCACGCTCTCCGCCTCCGCCTTCAACGGCCTGAACCGCGATCCCTCGCTGCACATCACCAACCTCGTGCTCGCCCCCGGCGTGAAGCACGACGAGGCCGAGCGCATCGCCCTCGAGGAGATCGAGCGCCTCAAGCGCGATGGCGTCACCGCCGACGAGGTGAAGGCCGCCGTCGCGAAATCCCTCGCCGCCACCGCCTACCAGCGCGACGGCTCCTTCGCCATCGCCTCCGTCCTCAACGAGATGATCGCCGCGGGCGATTGGACGCTCTACTACTCCTTCGACGAGGCCCTTCAAAAGGTGACGCCCGCGAAGGTCCAGCATGTCGCCCGGAAATACTTCAACGCCGATCAGAGCACGACCGGCTGGTTCGTGCCGGCGGCCGCTGCACCCACTCCCGCCGCGAAATGATCCTCCACTATTCCCGTTTCGCCATGAATTCCTTTCGCTCTCCTCTCGTGCTGGCCGGAGTCGCTTTGTCCGTCGCCGCCTTGGCGACGTCGCCTGCTTCCGCGCAGATCGCCAAAAACGCCGTGCGGCAGAAAGTCGCCGGCATCGACGTCATCAGCTACCGCACGGGCGTGAAGGATGTCGTCACCCTCCGCGGCTCATTTCCCGCCGGCGCCATCCACGCGGCCGATGGCCAGACTGCCCTCGCCCAGCTCACCGGCGCGCTGATCGACAAGGGCACGACCAAGCAGGACAAGTTCGCCATCACGCAAAAGCTCGAGGCCATCGGCGCTTCACTCAACTTCAGCGCCGGCCCGATCACGACGAACGTCGCCGGAAAGTGCCTGAAGAAAGACCTGCCGCTGCTCGTGAGTCTGCTGGCGGAGCAGCTCCGGCTGCCCGCGTTTTCGGCCGAGGAATTCGAGAAGGCGAAGAAGCAGATCGAGGGCTCCTACAAGCGCCAGCTCGAGGACACCGACTTCCGCGCCAGCTCGGCCTTCTCGCGCGCCGTCTATCCCGTCGGCCATCCCGCGCGCCAGCCGAGTCCGGAGGAATTCCTTGCCGGCCTCGCGAAAGCCACGCTCGCGGATGTGAAGGCCTTTCACGCGCAGCACTACGGCCCCGCGCATTTCACGCTCGTGGCGGTCGGCGATCTCGATCCGGCGCAGGTGTCCGCCGAGGTCGGCAAGGCCTTCGCCGGCTGGTCGGGCGGCTCCCCTGTCCCGGCGCGGCCGCGTGCCGCCGGAGTCGATGCCGCTCGCGAACAGACGGTCGTCGTCCCCGACAAGACGAGCGTCAGCGTCGTGCTCGGCCAGGCCAGCGGCCTGCGTTACAGCGATCCGGACTACCAGGCGCTCCGCACCGGCACCGCGATCCTCGGCATCGGCTTCACCGGCCGCCTGATGGGAACCGTCCGCGATCAGGAAGGCCTGACCTACGGCATCTA
>JANOCA010000749.1:0-25238 GCA_031411915.1 Opitutaceae bacterium | reverse complement strand
CGAACTCCTGGGCGGAGACGACGTTCTTGATCTCGGCGGCGAAGCGCTGCTCGTTGATCGCGATCGCGGAGCTATCCATGCTCGTGGAGCCGACGACAAACGCGTCCAGCTTCACCACGCCGGGGTCGGCCGGTTTGCCCGCTGACGCCGCGTCGGCACCGGACAAGTTGATCGTGTGCTGCGCGACGCCGCCGGCCACGACCGTGACGGTGGTCGTGCTCGCGGGTAAGCCCGTGCGGAAGGCTTGGAGCTGCACCGTGCCCGCGGGCACGCCGGAGAGACGGTAGTTGCCGTCGCCGTCGGTAAACGTCTCGAGCGCTGTGCCGGCGACGGTGAGCCGCACGCGCTCGACGTAGGAGCCGGTGGCCGGATTGAACACACGGCCCTCGATCGTGCCCGTCGTGCTCTGCGCCCGGAGCGGCGTCGACGTGAGCAAGATTACGAAAACGAGCAGGCAAAGCTGCGAAAGGCGGAGTCGGTGGGACGAGCAGGGCGAATGCATGGCAGGGCGGGGTTGGGGTGCCGGGGAACACCTGCACCGTCATGCGGCCCTTGGTGCGCCTCAAGCGCGGGCCCCACACATTCGGCTGATGAATTTCCACCTCGCATCAACCGACGAAAACTTGAGGCCCTCGCGCCGCGCGTGGACTACCATGGCGGCGTGGTGTTCTCGCGAGCGGTCGTGCGCTGCGTGGGGCTCACGCCGTCGCAGTATCGGGAGCGGAGGAAAGGGAAGAGATGTGCGTTTTAGGTTGGCGCTCGCCACGGGTCGTCGTGAGACGAACGTGATAATCGCGACCGCTGCCGAAGAGCGGCAGCTCTACTGTCCCAGCGCGCTCTCTTCCGTGATTACTTAACCTTGCCAGTGGCTTGTTTTGCTTTTTGCGAGTTCCAAGGCTCTGCGCTTGCTCCATTCCTCCATCGCTATTCTCCGGATGCGGACTGAATAGCGCCAAAAACCAATCCCAATGACGGCCGATGCGATGACAAACGGAGCGGAGAACGCACGGCCACTCGAACGCGATGCGCTGTGACTTGCGATCACCGACCACATGGTTGCGCAAAAAAGTAGTGCGGCAAGACCACCAAAAAATACCCAGTGCTGAAATCTCCAGTGTCGAAAAACAGGATCCTTCGCGGTTGTTTCGGCCGCTAGCGATTCCCACAGCTCGTGGCGCTCTTTAATCGCACGCCTGCGCTCCTCGGGGGTTTCTTCGGGAGTTTCGTAGCGAACGGACATCGCAGTAGTGTGTTGTCTCGGCAACGCGCGCAAGATTTCGCCCTACCTTCTCCGCCCGCCCAGCCCAATCACTCCCAGCAATGACCTCGCGACCGCGTTGGTGACGCTCGCAGCGAAGCTGCGGCTGGCTTGCCGCATCATCTGGCCGCCGACGCCGGACATCATCGTTGTAAACACGCTTGGGCCCTCGGAGGGCGCCGTCGTCGGCCGCGAGTAAGGCGGCGCCTCAGCGACGGTGGGAGCTGGGCGCGACGTGGCAGCGGGTGCGGGGCGCGCGGATGGCGTGTAGGCGCGGCGCTCGGTGGCGGCGCGTTGCGCGAATTGCGGCTGCGAGGCGGCGGCGAGCTTGCCGCCGAGGATTTCGTAGGCGCTCTGCGGATCGACCTCGGCGTTGTATTTCTCGACGAGCGGCGAGGCGGCGATGATGGCGTCGATCTCATCGGGCGCGAGGGTGCCCATGCGCGAGCGCGGCGCGCAGAGGAGCGTGGCGGCGAGCGGAGAGGGGATGCCGCGCTCGTCGAGCACGGTCACGAGCGCCTCGCCGATGCCGAGCTGCGTGAGGAGCTGTTCGGTGTCGTAGAACTCGGTGAGCGGATAATTCTCGGCGATGAGCTTGATGTCCTTGCGATCCTTGGCGGTGAAGGCGCGGAGCGCGTGCTGCACCTTCATGCCGAGCTGCGCGAGCACGTCGGCCGGAACGTCGGCCGGCGACTGCGTGCAGAAGAAAACGCCCACGCCCTTGGAGCGGATGAGCCGGATCACGGTCTCGATTTGATCGAGCAGGGCCTTCTCGGCTTCGTCGAAGAGCAGGTGCGCCTCGTCGATGAAGAGCACGAGCTTCGGCTTCTCCAGGTCGCCGGACTCGGGCAGCGTCGCGAAGATCTCGCCGAGCATCTGGAGCATGAACGATGAGAAAAGTTTCGGCCGATCCTGGATATCGGTCAGCCGCAGGATGGACATCGCGCCGAAGCCGTTGTCCACGCGCAGGAGGTCCTCCACCTCGAAGGATTTCTCGCCGAAGAAACGCGTCGCGCCCTGCTGCTCGAGCTCGATCAGCTTGCGGAGGATGAGCGCGGTGGAGGTCGCGGGCACGAGGCCGTATTCCGCGGTCACCTGCGGCTTCGCCTCGCCGGTGATGTATTCGAGGACTTTCTTGAAGTCCTTCAGGTCGAGCAGCGGGAGATGCTTGTCGTCGCAAAACTTGAACACGAGCGACACGAGGCTCGATTGCGTGTCGTTCAGCCCGAGGATTTTTGAGAACAGCACCGGCCCGAATTCGCTCACCGTCGCGCGGAGGCGCGCGCCTTTTTCATCGGAGAGTGTGAGGAATTCCACGGGAAACGCGCTCGGCGACCACTCGACGCCGAGCTTGGCGTGGCGCTCCTGGATGCGCGGATGATCCGAACCCGGCGCCGCGAGGCCGCTGAGGTCGCCCTTGATGTCCATGAGCACGACGGGCACACCGGCCTCGGACAGGCCCTCGGCGATGAGCGCGAGAGTCTTGGTCTTGCCCGTGCCGGTGGCGCCGGTGATGAGGCCGTGGCGGTTCATCGTGCGCAGCGGCAGGCGCACCGGCGCGTCGGGAAACACCTCTCCGTCGCGCATCGCGGCGCCTAGGAGGATCGCTTCGCCTTGGCAGGCGTAGCCGCGCTGGATGGTAGACTGGAAATCCTTGGAGGCAGGCATGGGAAAATGGGAGAGGGGAAGCCGCGCAGGATTCGCGCAGGCCGCGGGCGCTGTCCAGAGAAAGAATCAGGCGGCCCTCCCGGTGGGCGAACGGTTTTGTTCGTAGTCCGGCCTTCAGGCGGTCAGCCGCTGGATCTCGGACCGGCTGAAGCCGGAACTACGAGCAAAACCTCAGCCCGCCGCTATTTTACCCCGAGCCGCGCGAACAAGAACTCCCGCAACGCGCGCTGCGGGTCGCCCTCGAGGCGAGGCTCCGTCATGCCGAACCACGCGGTCGCGGGCACGCCGGCGGCGTCGCAGGCCTTCTTCACCTCGCGCGCATGGTTGGGATGGTGGAGCAAGTGGCCGCGATTCGAGAGCGGGCCGTCGGGCTGGGCCGAGAAGAGGAAGACCGGCGGATCGTCGCGCGAGACGAGGGCGAGCATGTCCACATCGTCGAGGATGGCCTTGAACTTCGGCGTCGTGAGCTCGGCGTCGGTGGTCGCGCCGTAGAAGGCCGGGACTTCGCCGGGCCGCGTCCACTCGGGCCGCGACGCACCGAGAAAATCCGGCCAGCGGAGAAGGTTCATTGTCGCCTGCGTGTTGAGCGCGCCCGCGGCGACGATCCGCGACGACTCGCGCAGCACGGGATCGGCGGCGCGCGGGTCCGCGAGGTCGTCGTGGAAAGCGAGCCAGAGCGACGAGGTCGCGCCTGCGGAGCCGCCGTAGGACGCGATGCGCGCGGGATCGATTCCGTAGTCGCGGGCCTTGGCGCGCACGAACTGGATCGCGCGCGCGCAGTCGCGCAGGATGTCCTGGATCGGGGCGCTCGTGCGGAAGCGGTAGTTGATCGCCATGAACGACACGCCGGCCGCGAGGGATTCGCGAATCATCGGGGCGCTCGCGCCGGCCTTGCTGCCGTTCACGAAGCCGCCGCCGTGGATATACACGATGAGGGGCGCGGGCGTGCCGGCGCGCGCGAGCCAGAGGTCGAGCTTGTGGCGTTCGTGCGGGCCGTAGCTCACGTCGGCGTGCGTGGGCGCGGGCTTGTTCGCGGTGTCGGTCGGCGGGGTGCCGCCGTCGTCGCCCACGTCGGCCGGCCTTGGGCGGCGGAGTTTCTTGGCGTGGGCCTGCGCCTCCTCAAAGGTGAGCACGCCGTCCTTGTTGGTGTCGGCGGCGGGATATTGCTGGAGGAGCTGCTGAAGCCGCGGGTCGGTGTCCGCCGCGGCGAGGGCGAGCGGCAAGGCGAGCAGGGAGAGGATCAGTCTGGGCATCGTGGCGGGGAGCTTCACGCGGGCGGCAACAACCGCCGCGCGTTGCCTTGCATGATGGCGTGCAGCTGCGCGGCGGTGAGCGGCGACTCGACGAGCTTCAGCAACGCCGTCTCGAGCGGGAAAAACGGCGCGTGCGAGCCGAACATCACGCGCTCCAGCAGCACGCGGGGCGTCGCCGTCTCCGGCCGCGCGCCAATCATGCGGCCGACCATGCCGTTGCTCTCCCACCGCGAGATGTCGATCGCGGCGGAGGTGTCGCGCATGAGCTGGCTGAGATCGTCGCCGCGGGCGTTGCCGGCGAAATGCACAAGCTGCACCTTCGCGCGCGGCGCGGCCTGCAGCGCGGCGACGAGCGGCGCGGCCACCACCGGCCGGAGGGCGAGGGCGGGGTGATGCACGCGCGGGTCCTCGAGCCCGAACACGATTTGCAGGAGCAGGCCGCGCTCGGCGACGAGCGCGAGCAGCCGCGGCAGATCGGGGTGCGCGAGGTCGAACGGCTGGTAGCCGGGGAAAATCCGCACGCCCGGCATCTTGAACACCTCGTGGCAGCGGCGGAGGTCCTCCTCCCAATCGGGCCAGGCGAGGTTCACGCTGCCGAACGGCCGCAGCAGCCCCGCGCCGTGGTCGCGGCAGGCGGCGGTGAGGCGCTCGTTGACGCCGTTCATGTCCTTGTCGAAGAGCGCCTCGAAGCTCCCGGCCCAGGCTTCGACGACGCGGTGACGGCGGAGCTTGGCGACAAGCGCGCCGGGCTCGGCGTATTTGAGTTTCCGGAACGGCCAGCGGAACAGGTTGACGTTGGTGTCGACGATGCCGGGCGCGGCAGGGGCCGCGGCGGCGTGCGCCGGCGGAGCGGATCGCGCGAGCGTGAGGGCGGCGCCCGCGACCGCGGTGCGGTGGAGAAACTGGCGGCGATCGAGCGTGGACATGACGAGAGATGATTCTGCGCGCGGATTCAAGCGGTCCCGCTTCTTCCGAAGCGGGCTACGAACGATCGGTAGCCCGGCTCGGGAGGGCATAGACTGGTCCGGCAGCTCATCTTGGCTTTCGAATTCATCACAGTTCGAGCTTCCATCCCTTGCGCCGAAAAATCGGCGCGGCGAGCCGGCGGAAGTTGCCGCCGAAGATCTTCATGCGGTCGGCGTGGGAGAGTTCGGCGTCGAGGACCTTGCCGATTTCCGTCGCGTAACTTCGGCTCGGGCCATGGCCGCCCCAGACGATGCGGTCGGCGCCGAGTTCCTTCACCGCGAGATCGACCGAGCCCAAGTGCGGGTCGGAGCCGGCGAATTCGAGCAGGATGTTTTTCTGCGCGCGAACGGCGCGGATCCCCAGTTCCCAGTCGCCGCCAGAGTGGCCGCAGACGAACCGGACCCCGGGGAAACGTTTCGCGAGCGCGGCGACCTCCATGGGGGTGCTCTCGCCGGGATTGTTGTCGCGGCCGGGGAGGCGGGGCGTGCCGCCGATTTTCAGCCAGGTGTGGATGTAGATGGTGGCGTCGAGTTCCGCGGCGAGGCGGATGATCGGATCGTTGTTGGGGTGATCGCACGCGATGCCGCGCTGGTTGCCGCCCACGTATTTTATCCCGATGCAGGGGCCGTCCTTGATCCACGTGATCATCTTGGCGCAGCTTTCGTCCGGGAAACCGGGGTCGATCGGCGTGATGCCGGAGAGGCGAGCTTGCTCGGACACGAGCATCGCGCGGAGCGCGGCGTCGTGCGGCGAGGGCGTGAGCGGATCGGCGAGCGTGCCGCCGATCTCGAGGGAGATGGAGCGCTCGATGCCCATGCGCTCGGTGTAGAAATCGTTGAAACGGTATTGCGCGACGGGGTCGGCTGCGCCCCAGAAGCCGTGAAAGTGCGAGTCCCAGATGCGCAGCGCGACGAACTGCTCGCGTGCAGGCAGGCCGTAGTCGGCGGGATTGAGGTGGAATTCTCGCGGGGACATCACGGGCGGCCGCGGCTTCGCGGCAGAAGTTCGATGCTCACCCAACGCGCGTGCGCCGCTGCGGGCCAGATAAATCTTGGCTTGGACGATGCTTGAACGGAATGTCCCCAGCGACCCCTCCGTGCCCCGGCCGGCCTCTTGCCGGGGACTCCAAGCCACCCAAGCACTATGCATCCACGTTCCCTTGGTCAGGTCCTCCTCAGTTCCGCGGCGCGCGCCGCGTTTTTGCTTCCCCTCCTCGCCGCCAGCGCGGTGTTCGCACAGGCCACGCTCACCGGCACCGTGATCAACCAGGCGACGGGCGCCACGCTCGAGGGGGCGCGCGTTGTGCTCCGGGAGCGCGGTGCCGAGACGACGACGGACTCGCTCGGCATCTACCGTTTCGAGGGCGTCGCCGCCGGGCGTGTGACCGTGGCGGTTTCTTACACGGGCCTCACCGCCGCCGATGCGTCGGCCGACATCCCGGCCTCGGGGATGACGCGCAAGGACTTCGGCCTCACCGCCGACATTTACCGGCTCGACAAGTTCGTCGTCGCCTCTGAGCGCGAGGGCAACGCCAAGGCCGTCACGCTGCAGCGCCTCAGTGAAGGCGTGAAGAGCATCGTCTCGGCCGATGCCTTCGGCGGCCTCGCTGGCAATCCCGCCGATCTCGCGATGCGGCTGCCGGGCGTCGAGGGCGAGTCGGTGGGCGGCGACATGCGCTACCTGCGCATCCGCGGCCTGCATCAGAATCTCTCGACCATCACGCAGGACGGCAACCGCCTCGCCGATGGTGGCTCGGCTGGCGCGACGCGTGAGTTTCAGTTCCAGACCGTGGGCTCCGACTCGATCGAGCGCATCGAGGTGACAAAGTCGCCCACGCCCGACATGGACGGCGACTCGATCGGAGGGGCGGTGAATCTCGTATCCAAGAGCGCCTTCGACAGCTCACCCGAGCGCCGCATCCGCGGCAGCGTCGGCGCCATCTGGCGTCCCACCGATCGGCGCGACATCGAGCGGCCCAACGCCTCGCTGTCGTATGCGGAGGTGTTCTTCGGGCGACTCGGAGTGAACCTCAATCTCGCCTACCGCCCGCACGGCTCGATCATCGACATGTCGACGCAGAATTTCCAGCAACTGCCCTTGGGCACCGAGGGCCCGGCCTACCAGTATTCGCTCCAGATCCAGGATTTTAGAAACATCCGCACCCGCTCGGGCGCCGGCCTGCGGCTCGATTTCAAGCTCAACGACCGCGTCCGCTTCTTCGCCAACGCCCAGCTCAACAAGCACACCGAGCACACCGCCAACAGCATCGTCACCTGGCAGACCAACCAGGCCATCGCCACCACCGACCCCGTCACCGGCGCGCTCACCGGTCCCAACGGCATCACGCCCGGGTTCACCGACTCCGAAACCCGCGTGCGGCCCGTGGCGGCGAGCACCGTCACGCTCGCCTCGCAGGCGGCCTACAAGCTCGGCGACACGCTCACGCTCAACGCCGGCGGCGTGCACCGCTACCCCGGGCTGCTGATCGACTACGATCTCTACTCGTCGAAATCGAAGGCCTATTATCCCGGCAACAACACCTTCAGCTTCATCGCGCCCGGCGTCGGGTTCACCTTCCGGCGCGACGATGCGCTGTTTCCGAGCGTGCTGCCCAACGGCGGCGCGGACTGGACGCAGCTCGCGAGCTACACGCAGAACACCTACACCAGCGCCCGCATGGTCGGCTGGGACAATTATCTCGGCAGCTCACTCAACGTGAAGAAGGCCTTCACGTCGCCGGTGCCCACTTATATCAAGACCGGCCTCCGCTTCCGCGAGCAGACCCGCTATCTCGACAACACGCCCTACAACACCCGCTACGTCGGCCCCGACGGCGTGATGGGCGTGAACCCCGCCACCGGGCGCAACGACGACAATCTCTCGCAGTTCGGCCTCGCCGCCCGGCCCTTCCCCGACACCGAGCTCGCGCGCTACGGCAACCTGCCGCTGCCGCCGTTCGTCGCCGACGGCCGCACGCACAACCTCGACCCTTACATCGCCGCCAACCCGACGCATTGGGTCCGCAGCCTCGCGACCGATCTTCAGGCCGCCTACAACAACAACCAGCAGTTCCAGGAGCAGATCATGGCCGGCTACCTGATGGGCCACATGCAGCTCGGCCGCTTCGGCGTGCTGGGCGGCGTGCGCGTGGAGGACACCGAGACCAAGGGGGAGGGCGCGCGGCAGTTTCTCACGCCCGAGGAGCGCGCGCGCCGCGCCGCCTTCACCGGCCCCCTCACCGACGCCGAGATCGAGCGGCGAACCAAGGAGGAGTTCGGCCGCCGCCAGCGGCGCACCGGCGACTACCGCACGGTCCTGCCGGGGGTGCATTTCAAATATCAGTTCACGCCCAACTTCCTCGCGCGCGCCTCGTATGCCGAGAACATCGGACGTCCCAGCGTCGGCCAGCTCATCCCGCGGGTGAGCGCCAATTTCGACAACCAGACGCTCTCCATCAACAACCCCGCGCTCGAGCCGCAGCGCGCGCGCAATTTCGACATCTCGGCCGAGCTCTACTTCGAGCCCGCCGGCATGTTCTCCGTGGGCGTGTTTCAAAAAGACATCCGCAAGTTCATCTACACGGCCATCGCCGGATCCGTGCCGACGGGCGCCGACAACGGCTTCGACGGCGACTACGCGGGCTTCATCATGACCTCCCAATTCAACGGCGGCTTCGCCAAGGTGAAGGGCCTCGAGATCGGCTACTCGCAGCAGTTCACCTTCCTGCCCGCGCCGTGGAATGGCCTCGGCGCCTTCGCCAATGCCACGCGCATGCAGGCCGAGGGCAACTACGGCGCCGGCAACGCCATCGCCCTCGCGCCCAACCCGCGCATCGCGGGCTTCAATCCCTTCGTGGCCAACGTCGGCGTTTCCTACATCAAGGGGAAGGTGAACCTCCGCGCGTCGTTCAATTATCGCGACCGCTATCTGACCGCCTTCAATGCCAACGAGTCGCGCGCCCAATACGCCGCCATCCGCCCGACCGTGGACATCAAGACCCTCTACAACGTCAACCGCCGCCTGAGCATCTATCTCGATGTGGTGAACATCCTCACGGAGCCCGATCGGCAGACCCAGTGGGGCTATGGCCGGCCGAGCGTGACGCACTACATGGTGCCGCAGTTCTTCTTCGGGGCCAATCTGCGCAACTGACGCCCCCGGTCGGGCGGATTTTCCGACCGCCCCACTTCCTCACGCGCCCGCCACCCTAGCTCCCGTTCCCATGCTCAGCCGCCTCCTCTTGGTTGTCCCGCTCCTCGTCGCGTTGCTCTCCGCCGCGCCCGCGCACGTCGTGGTCATGATCGGTGAGGATGAATACAAGACGGCAACCACGTTGCCCGCCTACGCGGACTCCACGCTTCGCCCCGCCGGCTTGCGCGTGACGATTGTCCACGCGACCAAGGACAACAAGAACGACTTCCCCGGCCTCGTCGCGGCGTTGCGCGACGCCGACCTCCTGCTCGTGAGCGTGCGCCGGCGCACGCCGCTGAAAGAGCAGCTGGAGGCCGTGCGCGCGCACGTGGGCGCGGGTCGCGCAGTCGTTGGCATCCGGACGGCGAGCCATGCGTTTTCCCCGCTGCCGCGCGAGACCGTCACTGACCCGCGGCTCGGGATGTGGACGTCGTTCGACGCCGAGGTGCTCGGCGGCAACTACACCGGCCATCACCGGGGCGAGGGCATCACGACCATCGTGCCCGTGCCGGGCGCGACCTCGCATCCGATCCTCCGCGGCATCACCGCCGCAAAGCTCAACACGCCCGTCACCCTCTACCAAACCAAGCCGCTCGCCGCCGGCACGACGGCGCTCCTGATCGGGACATTCCTCCAGCATCCACCCGAACCCGTCGCCTGGGCGCGCACCTCCGGCGCCAAGTCGGCGCGCGTCTTCTACACCTCGCTCGGCGGGGCGGAGGATTTCGCGAACGCCGAGTTTCGCCTGCTGCTGCTCAACGCCGTGCAGTGGGCGCTCAATCGCTGACGCGCGATGCGCCTGAATCGCACCGCCCTTGCCGCCCTGGCCCTCGCCGCGCCCGCGGCGACGGCGGCGACGGCGGCGACTGCGACCGTCGATTTCAATCGGGACGTCCGGCCCATCCTTTCCGACAACTGCTTCAAGTGCCACGGCCCCGACGAGCACACACGCGAGGCGCGGCTGCGTTTCGACCAGCGCGACTCCGCTACCGCTCCCGCCAACTCCGGCCTCGTCCCCATCGTCCCCGGCAAGCCCGACGAGAGCGAGCTCCTCGCCCGCCTCACCGACGCACACGAACCCATGCCGCCCGCCGACACGGGCAAGAAGCTCGCCGCCGCGCAAATCGCCACCCTCCGTCGTTGGATCGCCGAAGGCGCGCCCTACGCGCCGCATTGGGCTTTCGTGGCGCCGGTCGCCGCCGCGCCGCCGGCAATCCGCGATCCGCAATCCGAAATCCGCAATCCCATCGACGCCTTCGTCCGCGCCACGCTCACGCGTCACCGGCACGCGCCGTCGCGCGAGGCCGATCCCGCCACGCTGCTCCGCCGCGTCTCGCTCGACCTCACCGGCGTGCCGCCGACGCTCCGCGAGCTCGACGCTTTTCTCGCCGACCGCGCGCCCGGCGCCTACGAACGCGCCGTCGATCGCCTGCTCGCCTCGCCGCGCTACGGCGAACGCATGGCCGTGGACTGGCTCGACGCCGCGCGTTACGCCGACACCAACGGTTTTTTCCGCGACGCCGGCCGGCAGGCCTGGCCGTGGCGCGATTGGGTGATCGCCGCGTTCAACCGCAACCTCCCTTATGATCGCTTCACGATCGAGCAACTCGCCGGCGACCTCCTCCCGTCGCCCACGCTGGAGCAGAAGATCGCCGCGGGGTTCAACCGCAACCACACGATGAGCAACGAGAGCGGCCTCAGCGACGAGGAGTATCGCGTCGAGTATGTCGCCGACCGCGCCGAGACCACCGCCACCGTCTTCCTCGGCCTCACGCTCGGCTGCGCCCGCTGCCATGATCACAAATACGATCCGATTTCGCAGCGGGACTACTATTCGTTCTTCGCGTTTTTCAACAACACCGTCGAGAGCGGCCTCATAAAAACTGAAAACCCGTCGCCGGTGATGGACGTCACCACGCCCGCGCAGCACGCCGAGGCCGAGCGCCTCGCCGCCGCGCGCAAGGCCGCCGAGGCGGCGTTCGTCGCCGCGACCAAGCCCCTCGCTCCCGCGATGGCCGCGTGGGAGAAGGACGCCGCCCCCGCCGAGCTGCGCCCGCCGGCGCGCGGCCTTGTGGCGCACGTCGATTTCGAGCCCGAGGCCGCAGCCGACTCCTCCGGTTCGCCGCCCCCTGCGCGCACGCCCGCGCTGCACGAGCTGGGCAACATCTACCGCGTCGCGGGCCTCGCGGGCCAGGCGGGCAGCTTCGACGGCATGCAGCACGCCGAACTCCCCGGCGATCTGCCCATCGCAGCCGCTCGTCCGTTCACCGTCGGCATTTGGCTCAAGGGCACGGGCTCACTCAACGGCGTGATGGCCAAGACCGACTCGGAGACGGAGCGCCGCGGCTTCGAGGTCATCTGGAACAAGGGCTGGATCAAGGTGAACCTGGTCAACCGCTGGGTCGCCAGCGCCATTGAGGTCCAGACGAAGGACGCGATGAAGAGCCGCGACTGGAACCACGTCATCGTCAGCTATGACGGCTCGGGCCGCGCCGCCGGACTCAGGATTTTCACCGATGGCGCCGAGGCCGCGCTTGAGATCGCGCGCGACAACCTCGCGGGTCCCACGGCCAACTCCGCCCCGCTGAAGCTCGGCCGCCGCGACAGCGGCCTCGGCTTCAACGGCCAGCTCGACGAGTTCCGCCTCTATGAACGCGCGATTGGCGCCGAGGAAGCGCGCGCCTGGTTTTGGGCCGAGCGGCTGCACGCGCCGCTCGCGACCGCACCGGCGAAGCGAGACGCGCGGCAAAACGCGTTGCTCCTCGACTACTACGTCGAGCGCCACGGCCACGCCGACACCCGCGCTGCGCGCACCGCCCTCGCCACCTCGCGCAACACCGAGGAAATCTACCGCACCACGCTCCCCAAGACGCTCGTGATGCACGAGGCCGATAAGCGCCGCGACACGCACATCCTCATGCGCGGCCAATATGACCAGCTTGGCTCCGTCGTGACGGCCGACACGCCCGCTGCGCTGCCCGAATTTCCCGCCGATGCCCCGCGCAACCGCCTCGGCCTTGCGCAGTGGATTGTCGCGCCCGGCAACCCGCTCGCCGCACGCGTGGCCGTGAATCGTTTCTGGCAACAATTCTTCGGCGAAGGCCTCGTCGCCACGCCCAGCGACTTCGGCGCGCAGGGCGACGCCCCCTCGCACCCGGAGCTGCTCGATTGGCTCGCCGCCGAGTTTGCCCGCACCTGGGACATGAAGGCCCTCCTCCGCCTCATCGTCACGAGCGCTACCTACCGGCAGGATTCCGCGCCCACGCGGGCCCTGCTGGAGCGCGATCCCGACAACCGCCTGCTCGCGCGCGGCCCGCGTTTCCGCCTCGGCGGCGAGATGCTGCGCGATCAGGCGCTCGCGGTCTCCGGCCTGCTCGTCGACCGCCTCGGCGGTCCGCCCGTGAAGCCCTACCAGCCGCCCGGCCTCTGGGAGGCCGTCTCCTTCAACGGCGAGCTCACCTACGAACGCGATCACGGCGACGCCCTCTGGCGTCGCTCCGTCTACACCTATTGGAAACGCAGCGCGCCCCCGGCGGACGTGCAGCTCTTCGACGGTCCCACGCGCGAGAGCTGCACTGTGCGCCGCCCGCGCACCAACACACCGCTGCAAGCCCTCGTCCTGCTCAATGACGACACCTACGTCGAGGCCGCCCGCGCGCTCGCCGCATCCGCGCTCGCCTCCGCGTCCGGCCCCGCGGATCGCGCCGCGCAGATCTTCCGTCGCGCCGTGGCGCGCCCGCCCACCGCCGCCGAGTCCGCGACCCTCACGCAGCTCGCCGCAAGGCAGCAGGCGCGCTTCCGCGCGGATCCGGCGGCGGCGCAAAAACTCCTCGCCGTCGGCGAGTCTCCCCGCGGCCGCGACGGCGACCCTGCCGAGACGGCGGCGTGGACTCTCGTCGCCCAAGCCGTTCTCAATCTCGACGGGGTCATCACGCGGCGCTGAACCCGCCGCCCGCCATGAACCCTTTCGATCCCGCTCACCCGCCGCCCGCCAATCTCGGGCTCACGCGCCGGCAGTTCTTCGGCCGCGCCGCCGGCGGCATCGGCGCCGCCGCGCTCGCGTCCCTGCTGGGGCCCAATGCCTTCGCCGCCGGGGCACCCGCGCCACACTTCGCTCCGAAAGCCAAGCGCGTGATCTACCTCTTCATGCACGGCGGCCCGTCGAATCTCGACCTGCTCGACTACAAGCCCGAGCTCGCCAAGCGCCGCGGGCAGGACCTGCCCGCCTCCGTCCGCAGCAAGGTCCGCCTCACCACCATGACGAGCGGGCAGAAGACGTTTCCCGTCACGCCGTCCGTCTTCTCGTTCAAGCAGCATGGCTCGAACGGCCTCTGGGTGAGCGAGCTTCTCCCGCACACCGCGAAAATCGTGGACGACCTCTGCGTGATCCGCGGCATGCACACCGAGGCGATCAACCATGACCCGGCCGTCACGTATCTGCAAACCGGGCACCAGCAGCCGGGCCGGCCGAGTTTCGGCGCGTGGACGAGCTACGGCCTCGGCAGCGACAACCGCGACCTGCCCGGCTTCGTCGTGCTCATCTCGCGCGGCAGCGCCGCCCGCCAGGCCGATCCGCTCTACGCGCGGCTCTGGGGCTCGGGCTTCCTGCCGTCGAACCACCAGGGCGTCAGCTTCCGCACGAGCGGCGATCCGGTGCTCTACCTTTCCAATCCGCCGGGCGTGGATCGCGCGGCGCGCCGCGATCAGCTCGACGCCGTCGCCGCGCTCAACTCCGCCGCCGCCGCCCGCCACCTCGATCCCGAGATCGAGACGCGCATCGCGCAATACGAGATGGCCTACCGGATGCAGGCCAGCGTCCCGGGCCTCCTTGACCTCAGCGACGAGAAACCCGCCGACCTCGACCGCTACGGCCCGCAGGCGCGCGTCACCGGGACTTTCGCGGCCAACTGCGTGCTCGCGCGCCGCCTCGCCGAGCGCGACGTGCGTTTCATCCAGCTCTACCACCGCGGTTGGGATCAGCACTACAACCTCCCGAGCGATCTACGCCTCCAGTGCGGCGACGTCGACCAGCCCTGCGCCGCGCTCGTGCAGGACCTGAAGCAGCGCGGCTTGCTCGACGACACGCTCGTCATCTGGGGCGGCGAGTTTGGGCGCACCTCCTACAGCCAGGGCAAGCTCGAGCCCGCCAACTACGGCCGCGACCACCACGGCGGCTGCTTCACGATGTGGATGGCGGGCGGCGGGGCGAAACCCGGTGTCGTGCATGGCGAGACGGACGAATTCGGCTTCACCATCGCCAAGGATCCCGTCCACGTGCATGACTTCAACGCCACCGCGCTTCATCTGCTGGGCCTCGACCACACGCGCCTCACCTTCCGCCACCAGGGCCGCGACTACCGGCTCACCGATGTGCACGGGCACGTCGTCAAACCGCTGCTCGCGTAGAGCGAGCCCGCGACATCCTCCCTCTCTTGCCGCCATGAAAACCCTGCTCCTCCACGACGCCCTCCGCGCGACGATGCTCGCGCTGGCGTTCGTCGCCCCTTCGCTGGCTCAGACTCCACGTGCAGGAGGCGGCGCCGATGCCGCTGCCACCGGACGCCAGCCAAACATCATCCTCATTGTCAGCGACGATCAGGGCTTTGACCTCGGCGCCTACGGGTCAAAGCAGTTCGTCACGCCGCACCTCGACCGGATGGCCGCCGAGGGCGTCCGCGCCACCAACTTCTACATGACCGCCTCGGTCTGCACGCCGTCGCGCAGCGGGCTCATCACCGGCCGCTATCCGCAGCGCAACGGCACCTACGAGATGATCCGCAACAACATGGTCAACTACGGCCATCGCTACACCAAGTCCGAGTATGCGATCTCGCCGGAGATGACGCTCGGGCTCGATGTGCGTGAGCTGACGTTTGGCGACGTGCTGCGCACCGCCGGTTATCGCAACGCCGTCTTCGGCAAATGGGACATGGGCCAGGCCCGCCGCTTCCTCCCGCTCCAACGCGGCTTCGATGTGTTCGTCGGCCACGGCAACAACGGCATCGATTACTACACGCACGAGCGCTACGGCGCGCCCTCGATGTTTCGCGGCAACGAACTCTCGCTCGCGGACAAGGGCACTTACTCCACGGATGTCTTCCGGCGCGAGGCCGTCGCCTTCGTCCGCGAGAACCGGACGCGGCCGTTCTTTCTCTATCTGCCGTTCAACGCCCCGCACGGTGCGTCCAACCTCGAGAAGGACTCCAACCAGGTTCCCGCCCACTACCTCAAGAAATACTACCCCGACCGCGACCCCGCACTGCCGGCGACGAAGTATGCGGGCATGGTCACCGCGATGGACGAGGCGATTGGCGAGCTGTTCGCGACACTCCGTGAGCTGGCGATCGACCGCGACACGCTCGTGATCTTCCTCGCGGACAACGGCCGCAACGGCGCGCGCATCGACGAGGTGCGGTTGCGCGGCGGCAAGGGCTCCGGTTTCGAGGGCGGCCTGCGCGTGCCCTTGCTCGCCCGGTGGCCGGGCGTCATTCCGGCCGGGCGCACGACGCACGAGTTCATCACCGCGCTGGAGATCCTTCCGACGATCGCGGCGGTGGCCGGGGCCAAGCTTCCCGCGGGCGTAACCTACGATGGTTTCGATTTTCTTCCGGTGCTGACGGGCAAGTCACCGTCGTCGCGCCGCGAGATGTTTTGGGATTTCCCCGACGCCTATCAGGCCGCGCGCGTCGGGGACTGGAAGTGGGTTTCCTTTACCCCCCGCGGCCGCCGCGGCGAAGTGCCCGACAAGGAGGAACTCTTCGACCTCGCCGCAGATCCCGGCGAGAAGATCAACCTCGCGTCCGCGCGGCCGGAAAAGCTCGCGGAGCTGAAGGCGAAATTCGCGGGCTGGCAGGCCGAGATGGCGGCGACGGAGCCGCGCGGGCCTTTCCGGGACTACTGAGTGGAGGCCATCCCCGCGGGCCACGGCTTTCCGTTTTGAGAGCGCAACTCGTTCCGATGTAGGTCAGCGCGCTTGCGCGCGCCAAACCGCGCCCGCAAGCGGGCTGGCCTACACCTACAAAACCAAGCCGGAAAACCGTGCCCCGCGTGCGGAGTCATTGCAGTCTCGGCTCGCGACCTGATGTCCGCTGCGTTCGTATTCTTTCCTGCCCCATGCGCCTCGCCCTTCCTATCCTTGCCCTGATTCTCCCCGCGGCGGTCTTCCCGCAGACGCCCGCCGCCGACCCGGCCTCGCCCTTCACGCCCGAGATCGCGGAGTTTGCGCGGACCTTCAAGACGGCGGGCCAGGACCTCGGGCCCGAGGTGCGCCCGCTCGCGCCGCGCGCTGCCCTCGCGAGCTTCAATGTCGCGGGCGGCTATGCCCTCGAGCTCGTGGCCAGCGAGCCCGTCGTGCGCCAGCCGATCGACATCCGCTTCGATGAGCGCGGCCGCCTCTGGGTCGTGCAATACCTCCAGTATCCGTTTCCCGCCGGCGTGAAGATCACCGGCTACGATCAATACATCCGCGCGGAGTTCGACCGCGTGCCGCCGCCGCCCCCGCGCCACCCGCGCGGTGCCGACAAGATCACCATCCTCGAGGATCGCGACGGCGACGGGACGTTCGAGACCGCCAAGGACTTCGTCGACGGCCTCAACATGGCCACGAGCGTGCTGCCGGGCCCCGGCGGTGTGTGGGTGATGATGTCGCCCTACCTGCTTTTCTACCCGGACCGCAACGGCGACGACATCCCCGACGGCGATCCCGAGGTGCACCTGAGCGGCTTCGGCCTCGAGGACACGCATTCGCTCGCCAGCAGCCTGCACTGGGGCCCCGACGGTTGGATCTACGGCGCGGGCGGCAGCACCACCACCCGTGAGGTGCAAGGGCTGAAGATCCTCGGCCAGTGCATCTGGCGCTACCACCCTGGCACGCGGGTCTTCGAGCTTTTTGCGGAGGGTGGCGGCAACACGCACAGCTTCGAGTTCGACAAATTCGGCCGCGCGTTCTCCGGCACGAACTTCGGCGCGACGCGCGGCCTGCACTACGCGCAGGGCGCGACCTATGTCAAAGGCTGGACCAAGCACGGCCCCGCGCTGAACCCCTTCATCTTCGGTTTCTTTGAGCACATGAAGCACGAGGGCTACGGCCTGCGTTTCCCGCAGGCGTTCATCATCTACGAAGGCGGCGCGATGCCCGCGCTCGAGGGCCAGATCGTCGTCGGCATGGCGCTGACCAACCGGCTGCAGGCGAGCGAGGTGCTCACCCACACGTCGACCTTTCGCACGGTGGACACCGTGACGCTCGGCACGACCGACGACCGCACTTTCCGGCCCGTCGATGTCGAACTCGGCCCTGATGGCGCCATCTACGTCGCCGACTGGACCGACGCGCGCCTGACGCACGTGCAGCCGACCGACAACTGGGACAAGACCAATGGCCGCATTTTCCGCATCGTGCCCAAGGACTTCAAACGCCCTGCGCCTGTCGACCTGCGCACCGTCGCGACCAACGATCTGCTGACTTATCTTGCGAACCCCAACCGAGATCTCCGGGAGCACGCGCGCCGGCTCGTCGCCGCGCGCCCCGAGCCGATCGGGCCCGCTTTGCGCGCGATGGTGGCGCGCGACGACGAGGCCTCGCTCGAGGCCTTCTGGGTGCTGAATCTCCGCGCCGAGCTGGACGAGGCCGGGATGCGGGCGGCGTTGCGGCATCGAAACGAACACATCCGCCGCTGGGCCGTGCGCCTGCTCGGCGATCGGCGCAGCGTGAGTGAGGAAAGCTGGCGCGCGCTCGCCGGGCTCGCGCAGACGGAGCCTGCCGTCGAGGTGCGCAGCCAGCTCGCGAGCACGGCCAAGCGCCTGCCCGCCGGCCAGGCGTTTCCAATCATCCGCGCCCTCGTCGCGCGGGACGAGGACGCCGGCGACCTGCACCTGCCGCTCCTGCTCTGGTGGGCGATCGAGGCGCAGGCGGACCGTGGGCGCGACGAGCTGCTCGCGTTTGTCTCCGATCCGGCGGTGTGGAAGACGAAAATCTTCCCCGTGCACCTCGCGGCGCGCATCGGCCAGCGCTTCACGGCGGACCAGGGCCCGCGCAAATACTACACCCTCAAGCAGGGCGTCTACTCCGAGTGGCTGATTGACCGCGCGCCGGAGTGGCTGGCGCGCAACCTCGAGTTTTGCGGCCGGCTGCTCGCCGCCGCGCCGGGCGAACAGGAGGCCGGCGCACTGCTCGCCGGCATGGCCAAGGGACTGACCGGGCAGCAGGTCGAGCGTGTGCCGGCGAATCTCCGCGACGCCGTCGCCGCGCGCTGGCAGGGGCAGGCGCACACCGCGACGCTCACGGCCTTTGCTGCGCGGCTCGGCCAGCCGGGCGCGATGGCCGAGGCCATCGGGGCGATGCGCAAAGGCGGCCTCGCGGAAGCCGACCAGCAGGTTTACCTCGACCTCTTTGCGGCGACGGTGCCGGCCGAGTCGTTGCCGATCATCGCGGGCCTCGTGCGCAGTGAGAAAAACGAGGCGCGCCGCGCGAGCCGCCTCGCCGCGCTCGGGGGCTTCGACGATCCCGCGGCGGCGGCGACCGTGCTCGATGTTTTTCCCACGCTCTCGCCCCGCCTGCAGGCGACCGCGCAGCGCATGCTCTGCGAGAAGCCCGCGTGGGCGCTGGCGATGCTCCAACGGGCCAACGCCGGCACCTTCCAGCCGGGGGCGCTGAGCACCGCCAACGCCGCGCTGCTTCGCGCGCACAACGATCCGCGGATCGTGGCGCAGTTTGCGACCTATGAGCGCCGCTCCGCCGGCGACCCCGCGGAGCAGGCGGCCCAGCGGTCCTTCGAGGCCGGCAAGGTCGCCTACAATCTCACGTGCGCCGCGTGCCACCAGGAGGAGGGCGATGGCCGCCTCGGCCTCGCGCCGGCCCTCGTGGGCTCGCGCTGGCTGCAACTGGGTGACGACGTGCTCGCCCGCATCGTGCTGCATGGGAAGGAAACGCCGACCCGCGGCTTCGTGATGCCACCGTGGCGCCAGTTCGACGACGCCCAGCTCGCCGCGATCCTGACCTACGTGCGGCGCGAGTTTGGCAACCAGGCGGCGGTCGTGACGGCGGAAAAGGTCGCCGCCGTGCGTGCCTCCACCGCGGATCGCGTGAAGCCGTGGACCGATCTCGAACTCGATCCGAGCTTGAAGCCTGCGCCGAAGAAATGAACGCCCTCACGCGTCGCGACTGGCTGGCGGGCGTCGGCGCGGCGCTGGCGCCCGCGATCCTGCGCGGCGCGTCGGCTTCGGCGGGCAACCTGCACCTCGCGACGTTCCGCCTCGATGTCACGCCGCCGCGCGGCCACTCGCTCTGCGGCGGCTGGATCAAGCCGGTGAGCGACGTTGATGATTCGCTCGAGGCGATCGGGCTCGTCCTGCTTGGCGCCGGAGCCCCCATTGTGCTCTGCGCGGTGGACTGGACGGGGCTGCTCAATGACGCGCATCTCGCGTGGCGCACGAGGCTCGCCGCGGCGGCGGGCACGACGCCCGATCGCGTCGCGGTCCATTGCGTCCACCAGCACAACGCCCCGCTGGTGTGCCCGGAGGCCGCGCGCCTCGTCGCGCTCCAGCCGGATTTGCCGCGGGTGTTCGATCCTGACTTTTACCGTCGCTGCCTCGACGCGGCGCACGCCGCCGTGGTGGCGGCGCTGCCGCGGGCCCGGCCGGTCACGCACGTGGCGCATGGTTCCGCGCGCATCGAAGAGGTCGCGTCCAACCGTCGCCTCGCTCGCGACGCCGCCGGGAAAATCACCAAGATGCGCGGCAGTTCGTGTAAGGACCCCGAGTTGATCGCGCTGCCCGAGGGCCCGGTCGATCCGCTGCTGCGCACCGTGGCCTTCTACGATCGCGGCGAGAAAATCGCCGCGTGCCACTACTACGCCACGCACCCGATGAGCTACTATGGCGACGGCCGCGTGAGCAGCGATTTCTGCGGCCTCGCGCGCAAAAAGCGTCAGCGCGAGGAGCCCGGTTGCACGCAGCTCTATTTCACGGGCTGCGCCGGCAACATCGCCGCGGGCAAATACAACGACGGTTCGCCCGCCGCCCGGGTGCGCCTCACGGAACGCATCCACCGCGGGATGGTGGCGGCCGGGGCCTCGCTCCGGCCGGTGCCGCTGGCGCGGGTCGCGTGGCGCACCGCGGAGCTGCACGCCGCGCCCAACCCCGCGCTCGGCCTCGGTGCGCTGCGCGAGCTGATGGACAAGCGCAGCGACGCGCCCGCGCTGCGGATGCGCCCGGCGTTCAAGCTCGCGCTCGTCGAGCGCTGCGCGCGCCGCGTGCCGTTTGTGCTTGGAGCGCTGCATCTCGACGATCTCGCGGTGCTGCACCTGCCCGCGGAACCGTTTGTCGAGTTCCAGCTCCACGCGCAGGCGCTGCGCCCGGGAAAGTTTGTCGCGACGGCGGCCTACGGCGACGGCGGTCCTTGGTATATCCCGACGCAGGGCGAGTTTCCCGCCGGCGGCTACGAGGTGGACTTCGCGTTCTGCGCCCCCGAGACCGACGCGCAGCTCCGGACCGCCATCGCGGCTTTGCTGGCGTAGGGACGAGGGATTCGGCACTGGGGCAAACGGCGGAGTGTCCGGGCGGATTGGAGCTTCCGCCCCGCGTCAGGAGTCCTTAGCAGTGGGGGCGATGAACGACATCCGCGAGCTGCACCGTTTCGCTTCCCCGGCGCCCAAGCCCCAGTCACTTGCGTGGGCGGGGCCACTGCTGTGGATGGGCTCGCGCGAGACGAAGCTCATCTACGCCATCGACGCGATTGCTTGGGCAGTGCGCTGGCAGGTTGCCGCGCCGGGCACACCGTATGGCATGACGGCCATAGGCGATGAGCTGCGCGTGCTGTGCAGCGAGGGTGCGGACGACCACCGCATCATCCGGCGGTGCCTGCCGGGGCAGGGCTTCGACGCGAAGTTTGCGTTGCCTTGTCCCGACGACGCGGGTTCCCAGCTCGGGTTCGACGGCCAGCGCCTGCATGTCAGCCAGTGGTATCCGAAGAAGGTGATCGCGCTCGCCGCCGATGGCACCGTGACGCGCGTGGTCCACGCGCCGCATGGCATCTGCGGGCAGGTCTTCGCCGGCGGGTTTCTCTGGCTGGTGACGACCGACGCCGAGGAGACCAACGACTACTGGCTCACGCGCGTCGATCCGAGGCCGGAGACGCCGGTGATCGAGGATGTGGCGCGCATCCCGTTTCAGGCCCGCGCGCTCGCGTGGGACGGCGAGCGCTTCTGGACGAACCACCGCGAGAAAAACGAAATCGTGGCGTTTGCGGCGGTGGTGTGAGCGGCGAGGGGGAAAGCGCGGGCACGGGAGTCATTTGAGGCGGCGTTGCAAGGCGGAGAGCGAATCCTGCAGCGCGGCAACCTGCCGGCGCAGCGCGGCGACATCGTCGGCCGGCGAGGGCGCGCCCGTGGCGGCGCGATGGCGCTCGCGATCGTCGTCCTCCATGTCCTGGCGGGCCTCGTCCATGCCCGTGACGATCACGCCGATCAGCAGGTTGAGCGTGATCATCGTGCCGAGCAAAATGAACGAGACAAAGTAAGCGATGGTGAGCGCGGTGCTCGCGCCCGCGGCCAGCTGGGTGCGCATGATGTCCGCCCAGCCCTCGAGCGTGACGATTTGGAAAAGCGTGAGGCCGGAGGCGCCGAGCGAGCCGAAATGCGCCGGATCCGCGCGGCCGAAAAGGCCGACCCCGACTACCGCGTAGGCGTAGAACAGGACGCACAGCAGCAGGGCGACGTAGCTCATCGACGGGAGGCTGCGCAGCAGCGCGTTCACCAGCAGTTGCAGCCGCGGCACCGCCGTGATCAGGCGGAGCACGCGCAGGACGCGGGCGAGGCGCAGGACGGCGGAATACTCCGCCTGCAGCGGCAGCACGCAGACCGCGACGATGGCGAAATCAAAGACATTCCAAGGGTCGCGGAAAAACCGCCATGGCTGCGTCCCGCAAGCCCCGATCCGGACGACCAACTCAACCACGAAGAGACCGAGCACGATGCGATCAACGGCGTGGAGGAGGTCACCGAAGTGCGCGATGAGGCCGGCGTGGGTTTCCAAGCCGACGAGCAGCCCGGCCAGCAAAATGAGCCCGAGCACCGAGCGCTGGAAGGCAGCCGAGGCAAGGAGACGCTGGCAGAAGGCTTGCATGAACTTCGCGAGACGGCCGGCTACGCGCCGCGGATGAGCGCGGGCAGTTGCGAGAGGCTGAGGCGCCGGGCCCGCTCCTGAATCTCGGGCAGGAGACTCGCGCCCTGTGTGCGGGCGCTGCCGACGAGCTCGCGGAAGGTTTCCTTGAGCTGGAGCGCGTTCAGGTCGCGGCCGCCGGAGTAGTAGCGCTGCGCCAGTTGGCCGATCGCGTAGGTGCTGGCAAACGTCACCGCGGGGCCCGCGCTCATCGAGGCGAGGGTGCCGGCCAAGCCGCCGCCGGCGCGCCGGACGAGGCCGCCGAGAAATTTTCGCGCCATGCCCTCGAACGCCTGCGAGGCGAGCCCGAGGCCGAGCACGCCGAGGAATTCCTTCACATGGCCCGCGTCAAGCGTGTGCCCGTAGTGTTTGCCGACGCGGTAGACCAGGTGGGTCTGCAGCGGCAGGACCGCGAGGGTGGCCGCCGATTGCGGGAGCAACTCCAGCGCGCCGGCGAGGATGGCGGCCCGGCGGATCGTGGCATCCAACGCGGGGTCGGGTCCGCGCGCAGCGGGCTTCGCCGGAGCCGCGGCGGCGACGGAGAGCGCCGCGGCTCCGGGCAGCGCGGCAGAGGCTGCGACATCGTCGGCGAGCGCGAGAGTGCTCGCGGACTGGTCCGCGGGGATCTGCAACTGCTCGGCCAGCGTCGTGAGGAACTGCGTCTCGGCCGGATTGCGATGGCCGTCGGCCTCGATGACGCAGACCGCCATCTCGTAGGCGAGCCGGCGCGACTCGGCGCTCGCCAGGCCCGCGACGGCTTCGGCCAAGGCGGAGCGGTTGAGCAGGGCGCGGGAGACCAACTGCGCGGCATTAGGCAGCTCAAGTTGGTCGAGCAGGCCGCGGAATTGCGCGCGCTCGGATTCGGACTTCGCGCCATCGGCGAAGGCGGCGGACAGGGCCACAAGGCAGATGCTCTCTTTTTCTTGGGTCGTCATGGAGCCGCGAAAAAGTTCGGGCCCGCCGGAATCTCAACACCAAGCGGACGGTTTGGAATCATGGCGCGGCATTCCAGTGCGCAATCGGCACGCAGGCTTTGACAGTGCCGAGGTTGCCCATCCGCTTTCGGCCATGCATGAACTCCCTGTTGCTCGCCATTCCGCCGTATCAAGCAGCCGACCGCGCCTTGCGCCGGCGCTCGGTCTCCTGCTCGCGCTCGTCCTCTCCGGCTGCGCCTCGACCATGACGCCGCTGAAGACCGTCGAGAAACTCGACCTCCCGCGCTTCATGGGCGCGTGGCATGTCATCGCCTGCATCCCGACTTTCATCGAGACCGAGGCCTACAACGCCGTGGAGAACTACCGCCTCGAGCCCGACGGCACGATCGACACGGTGTTCACGTTTAACAAGGGCGGCTTCGACGGACCGGCGAAACGCTACAACCCCCGCGGCTTCGTGCTCGATCCGGTGAACAAATCCACGTGGGGCATGCGCTTCGTCTGGCCGATCAAGGCGGAGTATCTCGTGACGCACATCAACGCCGACTACTCGCAGACCGTCGTGGGCCGGAACAAGCGCGACTACGTCTGGATCATGGCGCGCACGCCGGAGATTCCGGAAAGCGACTACCAGCGTCTGGTCGCGGAGTTGAAGGCGCAGGGCTACGACGTCGCGAAGCTCCGCAAGGTGCCGCAGCGGTGGCCGGGGAAGTAGAGGGTTGGAAGGTGTCCCGACCAATGGGTATGTCCGCTCAAGACTGATGTAGGCGGGGTGCCCTCACGCCGCTCATGCGTCAGCGATGAAACTTGAGCGCGGGGTGGGGGCACCCCGCCTACATCAATCAGCCGATAGGCGCCGCAGGCATTCGCCCGCCCACCTCAGTTCGGCGTCTCGTAGCCGAGGACCTCAACGCGGGGCGTCGGGGGCGGGATGGGGAGGCCGTGCTTGCGGTAGAGGGCGTGGAAGGCCTCGATGGTCGAGAAGCCGGGCTTGAAGTTGCCGAAGCGGTGGCCCTCGGCGACGAGGAGCGGGGTCCAGCCGCGCTTGTTCTTCGTGTTCCAGACCTCGAGCTTCGCCCCCTTTTCGTCGAGCAGCTTGATCACCTTCGGGAAATTCGCGAAGGCGGCGCCGTGCATCGCGGTGTCGCCGTTGGCGGAGACGGCGTTGATGTCGGCGCCCAAGGAGAGCAGGAACGTGACGGCCTCGACGGCCTCGTCCTCGGTGCCGGCTTCCTCCTCGACGGCGCGCGTGCCGAGGCCCGCGGCGGCCATGACGGGCGTGATGCCGTCGGCGTTGGTGATCGTGGGATCGGCGCCGAGGGCGAGGAGGAGCTTCATGTAGCCCGTGTCGGCGGTGTCGGCGGCGAGCATGAAGGGCGTGCAGCCCTTGCGTGCGACGCGGCCGCCGCCGCTGGGGCCGCCGGTGAGGCGGAGGTTGGGGTTGGCGCCCTTGGCGACGAGTTTGCGGATGAGGTCGTCGCTCGTGAAGAGGCCGGCTGTGTCGGGCACGGGCTGGCCGTCGTCCTCGCCGCTGTCGGGCTTGCGCACCCACGTGAGCACGTGGAGCGGGGCGTAGCCGGAGCGCATGTCGTTGGGATCGGCGCCGAGGTCGAGGAACTCGGCGGCGAGCTCGAAGTGGGCGTTCTCGATGGCGATGATAAGCGCGCTGGTGCCGGCGCGCGCGCCCTTGCGGACATTGCCGCGCGCGGGCTTGGTGGCCTCGTTGAGATCGGCGCCGGCCTTGAGCAGCGCGCGCACGGCGGCGGTGCGGCCGGTGCGCACGGCGAAGAGCAGCGGCGTCAAACCGGAATC
>JANOCA010000748.1:0-11260 GCA_031411915.1 Opitutaceae bacterium | reverse complement strand
GTGATCGTGCCGCTGCTGAAGGCGCACTTCATGATGCTCCAGCGAAACCTGATCTACACCGCGATCACGCGCGGGAAGAAAAAAGTCTTCCTCGTCGGCGAACCCGCCGCCTACGCGATGGCCGTCCGCAACGCGGAGTCGAAGACGCGCTGCACGCACCTACGGGAGAAGATCATGAGGCCGATGGCGCAGCGAACGGACTGAGCCGCCCGTCGCTCAGAATAAGAACTGCTCCGACACGATCTTGCCCTCCTTCACTTGGTAGACGCAGAGCTCGGACATCTTCCAGCGGTCCATGCCCTTCATCTTCACGTCCATCGTCATGGTGCAGGCGAAGGAGTTGTCGGCCACAAGCGGGGCCGAGACTTTGAGCGAATACATCTTCTCGACCATCGCCCCAAACGCGTGGCCCTTCTTGATAATCTTGGCGCGGCCCTTGGTAACCTTGGGGAAATTCGGCGTGGCGGCGGGCTCAATGCTCATGGCGTTCACGGCGTAGAGTTCCTTGTGGGCGGTTTCCCACTGCGCCCTGCGGCAGAGGGCGACGAGACGTTTGGCAATGGCGGCGGTTTTCATAGAATGACGGGGGGACGAGGATTGCGAATCTGACGACACACCCGATTTCCAGCAAAGGCTCGCGACCGGCAAGCGGCAAAACCGATCCGCACCCCGAGCCTTGCGCTCGCGTCCGCCTCCGCCAGCCTCCGCGCGATGCTACCCCGCCGCCGTTTTCTCCAAGCCTCCGGCCTGCTCGCTGCGGGCGCCGTGCTCGGGCGCTCTTCGCTCGCACGAGCGGCTGACGCAGCCTCCGCGACCAGCCCGCGCCTCACACTCCCCTTTGCCAACGGCGAGCGTGAGCTCGTCGCCTACCCGCAGAAGCGTCCCCTCATCCGCCTCACGTCGCGCCCGCCGCAGCTCGAGACGCCGTTTTCCATTTTCAATGACGGCGTGCTCACGCCGAACGACGCGTTCTTCGTCCGCTACCATCTCAGCGACATCCCCACGTCGATCGATCTTTCAACCTTCCGGTTGCGCGTGCGCGGCAAGGTCAACGCCGAGCTTTCGCTTTCCCTCGATGAGCTGAAGCGTCTCGCGACGCCCGTGGATCTCGTCGCGGTCAACCAGTGCTCGGGCAACAGCCGCGGTTTCTTCAACCCGCGCGTCAACGGCGGGCAGCTCGGCCACGGGGCGATGGGTTGCGCGCGCTGGACGGGCGTGCCGCTGCGCGCCGTGCTGGAGAAGGCCGGCGTCGCCGCGGGCGCGCGTCAGGTCGCCTTCGACGGCCTCGATCGCGCGCCGCTGCCGGGCACGCCGGATTTCGTGAAGGCGCTCGATGTCGATCACGCGCTCGACGGCGAGGTGATGCTCGCGTGGGGCATGAACGGCGCCGATCTCCCCGTGCTCAACGGCTACCCGCTGCGGCTCGTCGTGCCCGGCTACTTCGGCACCTACTGGATCAAGCACGTCCACGACATCGAGGTGCTCGACCGCGACTTCACCGGCTTCTGGAACGCGAGCGCCTATCGCATGCCCGACACGCCGCACCACGCCATCGCCCCCGGCACCGCGCCCAAGAAAACCGTGCCCATCGCGCGCTTCACGATCCGCTCGTTCATCACGAGCCATGCCGAAGGCGCGACGCTGCCCGCCGGGCGGGAGGCGCGCGTGCGCGGCATCGCCTTCGACAGCGGGCACGGCATCCGCGAGGTCGCCTTTTCCGGCGACGGCGGCCGCAACTGGCGCGCCGCCGCGCTCGGCGCCGACCAAGGGCGCTACGGTTTCCGCGAGTGGACGATTCCTTTCACACCCGCCGCGCGCGGACCGCACACCCTCATGGCCCGCGCGCTCAACCGCCTCGGCGAATCACAGCCGCTCGAGCCGCTCTGGAACCCCGCCGGCTACGCGCGCAACGTCATCGAGCCCGTCCGCATCGAGGCCGTATGAAAAAACTCCTCCTTTCCTCCCTCCTGCCCCTGCTCGGTGTCGCCGCGTTGCTCGCCGCCGAATCCAAGCCCCGCGTCGTCACCGTCACTCTTCCCACCGAGACCGCGCGCCTCGCCGACTCGCCGTTGCCCGGCGCCACGTTGGCCACGGCGCTCTGCTACACCTGCCACTCCGCCGAATATGTGCTGACGCAACCGCCCGCCTCGTCGCGCACCTATTGGAAAAACACGGTCATCAAAATGCAGAAGACCTTCGGCGCCCCGATTCCTGACGCCGCGATCGATCCGCTCACCGACTACCTTGTGAAACTTTACGGCGCCGAACGCGCGCCGGCACGATAACGCACGCGCCGCTTTTGTCCCCCCAGCGCGCTCTGCGGCGCGAAACGCTGCCGCCCGTCTTTCCTCTTTCGGGCAATACCGGCGCGACGTGGACGGCGTCGGACACCGGACTCGCCATCCTGCTCTTGCGCGACATCGGCCCCACGCCAGTTGCGTTCAACCGCCGCGGGGAACAGAGTCGACACGTTCTCGCCCGGCGTTTACAGGAAACGCCGAAGCTCGGGAATCGCTAAGGCTGAACTTCGCGAACTGCCGTGAACCGGCGGCATGGCGCCACAGCTGCCACCATCGTCACCGCACCTCCCCTGCGCTCCCATGAAACTGAAATTCGCCCTCGGCCTACTCACCCTCGCTCACGTTCCCGCGGCCATGGCCCAGAGCTACACGTTCACGCCGTTTCTCCGCGAGCCGTATGATTACTTTCCCACGTGGAGCATCGCCTTCGACAATGTAGGCAACCTCTACAGGTGGCGCGACAGCCATGCCATTTACAAAATCTCTCAGGCCGGCGTGGCCACGCCATTAGCGGGAACCCCTAAACTTGCGGGTTTCGCCGATGGCATCGGCAGTGCCGCCCGGTTTAATAATCCGGGCGGCGTAGCCCTCGATGCCGCGGGTAACGTTTACGTAGCCGACACCGACAACCACGTGATTCGGAAGATCACCGTTGCCGGGGTGGTGACCACCCTCGCCGGCGCCGCCGGGCAAACCGGACGCAGTGATGGTGCGGGCGACCGCGCGAGATTTTTTCATCCCCTAGCCGTCGCCGTCGATCGGCGGGGGCATGTTTACGTGGCCGACTACTACAATCACGCCATCCGGAAAATAACTCCAGCGGGCGTCGTCTCGACGCTAGCGGGGGCGCTGGGCCGCAACGGTTTTGCCGACGGCGCCGGGGACGCGGCGAAATTCTCCCAGCCGTCCGATGTCGCGATCGACAGCGGCGGCAATCTCTTCGTCGTCGATACCGCCAACCACGCCGTGCGGAAAGTGTCGCCAGACGGCACCGTCACCACCCTTGCGCGAGACATCTTTGTGGTCGCCATCGCGGTGGACCGCGGCGGGAGCGTGTATGTGGAGGACGGCGGCGTGCCCTACAACAGGCCGGTGTTCATCCGCCGGATAACCCAGACGGGCACGATCACCACCTTGGCGCCGGTCTGGGGCAACGGCGGCCTGGCCTTCGATTTCGCGGGAAATTTTTACGCTTTCGACGAATACACCGGGACGATTTTCCGGGGCCGACCCGATACGAACGAGGCGCCCGCCCTCATCGTCCAACCCCAATCGCAAATCGTCAGTGGGGGCGGAAGCGCGACGCTGGCGGTGAGCGCGACCGGCGCGCCCATGCCGAACTTTCAGTGGATGAAAGAGGGTGTCGCCATCGGCGGTGCCACCGAAGCTGCCCTGCATATTGGCGCCGCCACTCTGCGGGATTCAGGTGGATACACCTGCACCGTCTCCAATTCCCTCGGCACGGTGACTAGCGCGGTGGCGCGACTGACCGTTGCCGATGCGCCACCCGCGTTGCCGGAGGCCAGCCTCTCGAATCTTTCCCTCCGCGCGCAGGTGGACGCGGGATCGTCGCTCGTCGCCGGTTTCGTCATCGGTCCCGGTCCGGGCAAGACCGTGCTCCTCCGCGCCGTCGGCCCCGAGCTCGCCGCGTTTGGTGTAAGCGGCCCGCTCGCCGATCCGAAGCTCGAGCTATACGACGGCTCCGGCGCGAAGATCGCCGAGAACGACAACGCGGGCACGGACGCCGCCGCCGCGGCCACCGCCGTGGGCGCGTTCCCGCTGGCGGCCGGCGGCAAAACCGCCGCGCTGGTCGCGACGCTTTCGCCCGGAAGCTATACGGCGCAGATCTCCGGTGTCGGCGGCACGGGCGGCGCGACGCTCGTCGAAATATACGAGACCGCCGCCACCGGCAGCAGAATCGTCAATCTCTCGGCCCGCGCGCCGGTCGGAACCGATGGCAACCTCTTGATTTCCGGCTTTACCGTCGCGCCCGGCGCCGGGACGCGCCCGCTTTTGATCCGGGCAATCGGAGTGACCCTCGCCTTGTTCGGGGTAACCGGCGCGCTCGGCGATCCGACGCTAGTGCTCTTCTCCGGCGCGGCGAAGATTGCCGAAAACGACAACTGGGGCAGCCCGATCGGACCCACCGCGGCGGATGCGCTGACGCTCCACTCCGCGTTCACCCAGACCGGGGCCTTCGCGCTGAGCGGCGGCAGCCGCGATGCGGCCCTGCTGGTCGATCTTCCGCCGGGCAGCTACACGATCCAGGTGCGCGGCGCCAGCGGCGGCACCGGCCTCGCGCTGGTGGAGATTTACGCGGTGGCGATCCCACCTATCGCTCCCACCTACGCCACCACGGCGATTGTTGGCGTGCAGTCGTTCACCGTAATTGGAAAGCGAATTGGCAATCGATTCATCTACCTGCCACAACTCGGGCTGGTAGAGGTCGGCGGCGCAGACGCTGCCGTTGTCGTCGCCGTTGAATTTAGGCTGGAAGGGGCCGGCGCCGCAGGCCGGGTGCCAGTGTGGTCCGTGCGAAAGCCAATCAGCGCGGGAAGCGTCCTCGAGCTGATAAACCCAAATTTTTACGGCGACTATGAATTCGAATTCGACTCCGCCACCGTCGAGGCCGACTACGTCTCTGTCTCGATCACTTATCTCGATAGCGCCGGCCGCACGGGGGTAGTCTCCGGTCTCACGCGCGTCAGGTGGTGATGCCCGTCGGCCGCCGTTCCGGCGCTGGATGTTGCCGGCCGGCGGCAGGCTGCCGCGGATAGGTTTGGGGGGAAACTGCCGTATCCGGAGGCAAACGATGCCGCGGAATCCGAGACCGGCCCGCCGCCCATTCCGCTTGAGGCCGGGGCCTAGCGTCGCTTCCGTCTGCCCGCTCCAAACCGCTCCGCCCCGTTTCTTGCCGCCATGATTTCATCCCGCTCAGGACTGCTGCGCACACACTCCGCCCTTTTCCTCACCGCGCTATCGTTCGTCGCCAGCCTCGCCGCCGCCGATCACCGCCGCCGCGGCGCGACCGAGACGGCGCTCGACCGCTACGTCGCCGCGCCCGATCCCGCCTTCGCTTGGAAAAAGGTCGCCGAGCAGCGCGATGAGGCGAGCGGCGTCACCGGCTACGCCATCGATCTCGTTTCCCAAAACTGGCTGACGCCCGCCGAGGTCGACCGCACCGAATGGCGCCACTGGCTGCTCATCGTCAAACCCGACGACCTCGCGCACTCCACTGCGCACCTCACCATCGGCGGCGGTGCGAACACCCCTGCCGCGAACACCCCCGCCGCCACTCCGCCGCGGCCCTCGCGCTTCCTCATCGATCTCGCGAAGGCGACCAAGTCCGTCGCCGTCGAGCTGCGCATGGTGCCGAACCAGCCGCTCACCTTTCACGGCGACGGCAAGGGCCGCACCGAGGACGACCAGATCGCCTACGCGTGGGACAAATTTCTCCGCACCGGCGAGGAGCGCTGGCTCTCGCGCCTGCCGATGACCAAGGCCGCGGTGCGCGCGATGGACGCCGTCACGGCGTTTCTCGCCAGCGAGGAAGGCGGCCGCGCGACCGTGGACAAGTTTGTCGTCGCCGGCGGCTCGAAGCGCGGCTGGACCACGTGGACCACCGCCGCGGTGGATCGCCGCGTCGTCGCGATTAGCCCGCTCGTGATCGACGTGCTCAACGTCGAGGCCTCGTTCCGCCACCACTACCGCGCCTACGGCTTCTACGCGCCGGCCGTCGGCGATTACGTGCGGCACGGCGTCATCGACTGGATGGGCACGCCAGAGTCGAAGGCGCTCTACGCGATCGAGGATCCGTTCGGCTACCGCGACCGCCTCGCGCTGCCGAAGCTCATCGTCAACGCCTGCGGCGATCAGTTTTTCCTGCCCGACTCCTCGCAGTTCTATTTCGACGATCTGCCCGGCGTGAAATACCTCCGCTACATCCCCAACACCGATCACTCGCTGCGCAACAGCGACGCCCAGCAGACGCTCACCGCGTGGCACCATGCGATCCTCAACCGCACCGCGCTCCCGCAATTCTCCTGGAAACACGGCGCCGACGGTGCGCTCACCGTCACCGCGAAAACGAAGCCCACCTCCGTCCTGCTCTGGCAGGCGCACAACCCGGAGAAGCGCGACTTCCGCCTCGAGACCTTCGGCCCCAACTGGAAATCCACACCCGTCGAGGGCGCCGATGGCGTGTTCGCCGCAACAATTGCGAAACCCGCGCAAGGCTGGAGCGCCTACGTGATGGAGTTCACGTTCGACGTCGGCGGCCCCGCGCCGCTCAAGCTCACGACGGACGTCACCGTCACGCCCCGGACGCTGCCCTTCGATCTGCCGACGCCGGAGGCGCCGAAGGGCTTCCTCTCGCGCTGATTTCCACCGAGCCGCAGCCCCAAGGCCCGGCGCCATGCTGAAAAAACTCCGCGCGCGTCTCCCCCGCCGCTCCGTCGCCTACGCGAGAGCCCGCGCGCTCGTCTCGCGCCACCCGCTGCCGCCGGGCGATCTCGTGGCGCTTGATCTCGCGGAGAAACGCGATCGCACGTTCCTGCTGCACCGCGCGACGGAGCTCGGCCCGATTTTCAAGGCGCGCGCGTTCGGGGATTTTTGGGTGTGCGTCGTGGGCCTCGCGCTCGGCCGGCGGCTGCTGCGCGAGCACGGCGCGGCGTTGCGGCCCTTCACGCTGAAGCTCGAGCCCCTCTTCCCGAAGGGCTTCCTCCGCCAGATGCAGGGTGAGGATCACCGCCGCTACCGCCAAGCCCTGCAACGCGCCATCCGCGGCGAGGACCTCGCCGCCAACCGCGGCGGGCTCGACGCGGTCGCGGCCGACGCCCTCGCGCGCTACGCCGCGGCGCCGCGCGGCGACGAGGATTCCGCCGCCGATTTCATCCGCACGCTCAACGCCGCCGCGAGCGGCATGCTCGTGCAGATTTTCTTCGGCGCGCAGTTCGGCACGCCGGCGTTCGAGCGTGTGCTCGCGGGCTACGGCCGCCTCGGGCCCTACGGCCTCGTGTGGAACCTCGGTCCGCCGCAGCACGCTGCGTTCGCCGAGATCCGCGACTTCCTGCTCGCGGAGTTCGGCGGCGCGGCGGCGGCGCGTCCGCCGGGCGCGGAATACAGCATCCTCGGCCAGCTCGTGCGCGCGGGCGCGCTCGACGCCACGCTGCTGGGCAACCTGATCTACATGGTCGAGATGGGGCGCTACGACACCTACTCGCTCTTCCGCTGGCTTGCGAAATACGCCGCCGATCACCCCGCGCTGATCGACGCCATCGCGCGCGAGGACGCCGCGGGCTCACCGCCCGCAGGCCGCCGTTCGCTCGCCGAGGCGTTCGTGATCGAGACGCTGCGCATGGACCAGAGCGAGCGCCTCATCCGCACGGCGCAGCGCGATCTTGTGTTCGAGGGCTTCCTCATCCCGAAGCATGCCACCGTGCGCATCTGCCTGTGGGAACCGCACAAATCCGCGGCCGTGTTTCCCGAGCCCTTTCGTTTCGATCCCGCACGCTTTCTTGGCGAAAAGGATCCCGCACCGGACGAGTTCGCGCCGTTCGGGCTCGATGCGCACCAGTGCCCGTTCGGCGACCTCGCGATCGGGCTCGCGGTGATTTTCCTGCGCGCGCTCGCCCGCGCCTATGTGCCCGAGCCGCTCGGCGACGGCCTGCCGGTGAAAGGCATGTATCACTGGGAGCCGGCCAGCCGCTTCGGCGTAAAGCTGCGCCCCCGTGGACCGATGGCCTGAACACCCATGTCCGGCCCGCCCGACCACAACCTCGCCACGCTCGTCCTCGCGCAAGCCGCCGCGAGCCCCGGCGCGACGGCCATCGTGGCCGAATCCGGCATGGTCACCTACGGCGCGCTCGCGGAGCGCGTCGCGGCCATCGCGGCGTTTCTCCTCCGCCGCGGGCTCGCCGCGGAGGAGCCGGTCGGCGTCCTGATGCGGCGCTCGCCCGACATGGTCGCCGCGCTGCTCTCGATCCTGCACGCCGGCGGCGCCTATGTGCCGCTCGATCCCGACGACCCGGCGGAACGCAACCGGCGCATCCGCGAGAAATCCGGCGCGCGCCTTGTGCTCACCGACCGCTATCTCGGGGAGATCGCGCTGCCCGGCGCGGGACTGGAGTTTGCCGTCGTGTCGGATCTCGGGACCGCCGAGCCCCTGCCGCCCGCGGCACCCGGCGGCACGCGACTGGCCTACATCCTTTTCACCTCGGGCAGCACCGGCGAGCCGAAGGGCGTCGAGATCGAGCACCGCGCGGCCGTCAACCTCGTGGTCGCCGCGCGCGACCTGCTTGGCTTCGGTCCGGCCGACCGCTACCTCGCGACCTCGACGATCGGCTTCGACATCTCGGTCGCCGAGCTGTTCGTGCCGCTCACCAGCGGCGGCAGCCTGTTGCTGCGCGATCGCAAGGCATGGCTCGCCCCGCGCGCGCTCGCGGACGACATCCGCCGCCACGGCGTGACGGTCGTGCAGGTCGGCCCTTCCGTGTGGTCCGTCGTGCTAGCCGAGGCGCCGGATTTTCCGCGCGTGCGCGTGGTCATCACCACGGCCGAGCCCGTGCCGCCCGCGCTCGCGCGGCGCCTCGTCGCGCTGGGCGAGCAGGCGTGGAATCTCTACGGCCCCACCGAGACGACCGTGTGGTCCACCGCGCACCGCCTCACCGCCGACCCCGCGGGCGACACGGTGGTCTCCGCCTCGATCGGCCGCCCGATCGCGCACACAACGGCTCACGTGCTCAACGAGCACGGCGCGCCCGCCCTGGACGACGAGGAAGGCGAGCTGTGCCTCGGGGGTCTCGGGCTGGCCCGCGGCTACCGCGGCGACGCGGTGCTCACGCGGGAAAAAATTTTCGCCCACGCCGCGACCGGCGAGCGGCTTTACCGCACCGGCGATCGCGCCGCACTCGGAGCCGACGGCCTGCTGCGTTATTTTGGCCGGCTCGACGATCAGATGAAAATCCGCGGCGTGCGCATCGAGCCCCGGGAGGTCGAAGCCGCGATCCTCGCCCACCCTGCGATCGCGCAGGCCGCGGCCACGTGGTTCGAGGGCTCCGCGGGCTCGCGCTCGATCGTCGCCGCAGTGGTCGTGCGGCCCGGCGGCAGCGTCGCGCCGACGGAGCTCCACACGTGGCTCGCGGCGCGGCTTTCCCCGCAGATGATTCCCGCGCGCTGGCTGTTTCTCGACGAGCTGCCCCGCGCCCCGAGCGGCAAAATCGATCGCAACGCGATCCGCCGGCGCGCGGCGGACCCCGCGGCGCCCGTCTCCACGTCGTCCGCTCGCCCGCTCGACGCCACCGAGGCCGAGCTCGCCGGCATCTGGCGCCGCATCCTCGGCCGGCCGGCCATCGCGGCGGACGATCATTTCTTCACCATCGGCGGGGACTCGCTCGCCGCGGTCCGCATGATCAACGAGGTCGAGGAACGGTTCCGCGTCGCGCTGCCGGTGCAGACAGTGTTCGAGGCGCCGACGCTCGCGCGGCTCGCCGCGCGCATCAATGCGGTGAAGGCGGAGGCTGCCGCGGCGGGCGAGGCGCGCTACCTGTTCCCCCTCGTCGAGGCCGGGCGCGGGCGGCCCGTGTTTTTCAGCAATGTCGATCTCAAGCTCGCCGCCCGGGGCGCGTGGACGATCGACGCCCCGCTCCAGTCGATCTCCCATTGGGCCCAGGGCCGCGGGTTCATCGAGGCCGAGTCGCTCGAGGCGCTCGCGGCCGTGCACGTCGCCGCGGTGCGGGAGGCGCAGCCGCGCGGGCCGTGGCGCATCGCGGGGTATTCGTTCGGCGGGCTCGTCGCGTTCGAGATGGCGCAGCAGATCCGGCGCGCGGGCGGGACGGTCGAGCTGCTCTTCCTGCTCGATCCGATGCAGCCGTTTCGCACGGAGCACGCGCCGGGCGGCTACGCGATGGAGGGCGTCGTCACGCCGCTTGACGAGACATGGCCCGGCTGGGCCGCGCGCCACGCGCGCCACCTCGCGCGCAATCCACGCCAAGCCGCCGCCTACGTCGGCGAGCGCCTGCTCTGGCACGCCCGTTTCCATCCGGCGCGCCAATGGCTGACCTACAAGCTACTCCACCTCCATTCGCGCCGCCCCAATCCCATCTCCGAGCTGATCGTGCCGCGCGATCGCTGGCCGGGTTTCTGGCATAGCGCGCGGCGCCAGGCGCAGGGCTACATTGCACGCCGCTACGACGGGCCCGTGCTCGCGGTGTTCAACGGCGAGGGCGAGCGCTGCGCCGCATGGCGCAGCCTCCTCGGCCCGGACGCGACGGTGCAGATCGTGCCGGCGGGGCACAACCAGCTCTTCGACGAGCCGGCGCGCAGCGCGTGGCAGGAGCCGCTGGCACGAATACTCGGGGTGAACCGCGCCGCGTAGAAAATTTCCTTGGAACGCAGCCGCGCGCGGTCGTCATGCGGCCATGTCATTGGCCGTCGTCGGACAACGTTGCATGAGTGAGCGCGAGCCGGAGCTCGGGCTCGGGGTGGTCGCGTCGGTCGATCGCGCGGCGAAGCGCCTCACGATTGCGTTTCCCGCGAGCGGCGAGCAGCGGCTCTACGCGCTGGGCACCGGCGTGCTGAAGCGCGTGCAGTTCCGCGCCGGCGAGACGGTCGCCACCCGCGACGGCACCGCGCTCACGATCGAAGCCGTCGAGGAAAAGGACGGGCTGCTCACCTACACGAGTGGCGGGCGCCGCGTGCGCGAGGACGCGATTTCCGATGTCACGAGCGTGAGTTCGCCGCCCGAGCGGTTCATGGCAGGGCAGACGGACGCGGGCGAGGTGTTCGACCTGCGGCTGCGGGCATTGCAGGCGCAGGCGCGGTTCCGGCAGTCGGAGGTGCGCGGTTTCCTCGGCGGGCGGATCGATTTGATTCCGCATCAGTTCTACATCCTCCAGGAGGTCGCGGCGCGGCGCATCCCGCGCGTGCTGCTCGCCGACGAGGTGGGCCTCGGCAAAACCATC
>JANOCA010000747.1:0-5224 GCA_031411915.1 Opitutaceae bacterium | reverse complement strand
TCGCCGGCATGCTCCATCGCGACGAGCGCGGCGTGCCCGAACTGCCCCGCCGGCTCCTGATCGAAGGCCGATGGCTCGACGGCCGCACGGTGCGCGCCTTGCGTCCGGCCCAATCCCGCTTTGAATCTCTGGCGTCCCCGGAATAATTTCCCTCTCACCGTCCTCCCATCCGCAGCCTCCCCCACCATGCTCATCCGCACCCCGAAAAACTGGGCACTCCCCGAATCCGCCGCCACACCCGAGTCCGTCTATCGCAACCGCCGCGCTTTTCTAAAGACGCTCGGCCTCGCGGGCGCCGCGCTCACCTCGCGCGATCTGCTCGCGACCACCGCGGGCTTCCCCACCCGCGTGAACGCCGACTACCGCGACCCCGCGCTCAAGCCCACGAACTACGAGCTGATCACGAGCTACAACAATTTCTACGAGTTCGGCACCGACAAGGCCGACCCCAAGCCCAACGCCAACAAGGGCTGGAAGACCGAGCCATGGACCGTCGAGCTCACCGGCCTCATCAACAACCCGCTCAAGATCGACGCCAACGATCTCGTGATGAAGATGGGCGGCGCGGAGCAGCGTGTCTACCGCTTCCGCTGCGTCGAGGCGTGGTCGATGGTCATCCCGTGGGACGGCTTCCCGCTCTCGAAGCTCATCAAGTTCGCCGATCCGAAACCCGAGGCGAAATTCGTCACGTTCACCACATTTCTCGATCCCAAGAGCGCCCCCGGCCAGCGCGGCTCGGCGATCGCCTGGCCCTATTTCGAGGGCCTGCGCATGGACGAAGCGATGCACGATCTCTCCTTCATTGCGACCGGCATCTACGGCAAGCCGATCCCCAACCAGAACGGCGCGCCGCTGCGCCTCGTTGTCCCGTGGAAATACGGTTTCAAATGCGGCAAATCGATCGTGAAGATCGACTTCGTCGCGAAGCAGCCGCGCAACAGCTGGCAGGTCCTGCAGTCGAGCGAGTATGGCTTCTACGCCAACGTGAATCCGACGGTCGATCACCCGCGCTGGACCCAGGCGAGCGAGCGCGTGATCGGCGCCGGCGGCGCGTTCGGCACCCGGCAAAAGACGCTCATGTTTAATGGCTACGAGGCGCAGGTCGCCGATCTTTACCGAGGCATGGATCTGCGGAAGAACTATTGAGGAAACCGTCGCCCGCGAATCACGCGAATGGGCGCGAATGCGTTCAGGCATTTGCGCTGATTCGCGTGATTGGCGGTCCGTTTTTTGATCTGTGTCTGCCCTCTTGGAAAAGCTCCTCCGCGCCAAGCTCACGATCTGGGTGCTGCTCGTCGCGCCCGCGATCTGGGCGCTCAAGCCGCTCTTCTCGCCCGACCCGAGCGACGCCGACCCGCTGAAGTCCACGCTGCTCCACCTCGGGCTCATCGCGTGCATCGTGCTCGCGGTCGTGCTCGCGTTCACGCCGCTGCGCGTGCTCTGGCCGAAGTGGGGCGTCGCGCAGGCGCTCAACCGCCATCGCCGGCTCGTGGGCGTCGGCGCGTTTGCCTACGCGATCCTGCATTTCACCGCGCACGTGCTGCATTCCTACGACGGCGGCTTCGGGACGTTTTGGAAGGAGATCCAAAAACCCTTCCAGCTGATCGGCCTCGGCGCGCTGCTGATTCTTTTTGTGCTCACGATCACGAGCCTCAATGCCGCGATCCGCTGGATGGGCGGCAAGGCGTGGAAAAACTTGCACCGCCTCGCCTACGTCGCCGCCGCCCTTGCGGCCTGGCACCAAGCCGACGCGCGGAAAGTCTTCCCGATGCAGGTCGTGTGGATCTTCGGCCCGCTCGCTGTGCTCGAGATCGCACGCATTTGGAAGCAACGCGTTCGGCGCGATGTGTAAGTTCCGTGCACGGTGCGTAGCCGCAACGGGGCTCGCAGACCACGCTCGCGCTGTGATCGTAAGCTGCGCACCGCGCCCGATCCGGGCGTGAAAAAGGCCGGGAGCATTTCCGGCCTTGGGTTGCGCGCGGCGAGAGGCAGATTACGCCACCCGACGCGAAATCCGCGTGAAGGAGAGCAAGCCCAGAAGCCCTAGCCCGAGCAGAGCGGCCGTCGATCCGGCATCGGGGGCGTTGCCGACCGTCGTGCCAAACGTAGAGATGTTGGTTCCACTTCCGGTTGAGATGAAGGATTGGAAGTCCCCGCCAGCCGGAGCGGCCCCCGCAATATTCGCCGTCGTCGTCAATGCCCCCGCGCTGAGCAGGACCGTGTCGCCGAGTGCGAACGGCAAAAGAGTTCCAAAAAAGTAGGTGTCGTTGAACCCAACTGCTCCTAGGGCAATACCTGAATTCGCGGTTGTGATCGTCTGAGCTGCGCCACCGTTGACCGAAAAAGTGATGCTTCCAATGACGGGCCGAGAGGCGTTCAAGAAGGGGTTGCCCGTTCCTTGGAAAATAAAGGCGGGGGCGGAGGAGCCCCCCACGGCTTGGGTAATCGTATAGCTCACGGGGCTCGCTAACGTCATCGACAGCGGCGTGCCGCCGCCGCCAGAGAAATTCAAGACAACACCAAAGGCTGACGAAGAAACGCCCAAGGCAAGCGCAGCGACGGCGGCCATGCGGGAGACGGAGGGGCGGAGGTGAGCGAGGAGGTTTAGTTTCATGATGAAAGCGTGGAAGCTGCCGGCGGGTTAGCAGTCCACACACCAGAAACAGAATTTAAGGGGGGGGTAGGCAGGTTTTCAGAGGAGAAAAAAATCTTCTCCAGCGCTGCGACTCCGCCGCGAGGCGCTCGAAAAACGCCCGATTCGGCGTGAGAGCGTCAAACAATCTTACACTTTGCGCGAGCGCCGCCGCTCGCACGCGGGAAGGAAGCGGCCAATTTCTTGCAGCTTCGGCGCCTCCGTTCGCGAGCGCAATGGAACGTCCTGTTCGCCGCGAGCGGGCGGGAGCTTTCGCCCGCTCGCCCTGAATTCTCGGCGGCGCGTGTTACTTCGTCACCGACGCCAGAAACCACTCCAGCGCAAACGTCGTGAGCTGGCCGCCGGGGCCATGGAGATTGAACTCGAAGCCGTGTGTGGCCCACGGCAGCGCGACATAAGCGTGCGGCACGCGCTGCTCCGCCAGCCGCGCCGCGAGCCGCTCGCTGTGGCGATACCACGACACGGCGTCGATTGTGCCGTGTAGCAGCAGCGTGGGCGGCGAGCGTGGCGTGACATGGAAAATTGCGCTCGCCGACTCGTAGTTGGCCCGCGCCGAGTCCGGCGTGCCGCCGAGAAACTGGCGCATCAGCACCGGGGACTTGATCGCGTCATTCTCGTGCGTGTTCACGTAGCCGAAGATCAGGTCCGAGGGCGCGTAGAGCGCGACCACGCCGCGGATCGCCGGATCGGCCGCGGTGTAGCCGACCGCCTGCGCAATCTGGCCGCCCGCCGATCGGCCGAGCAAAACAAACTTCGTCGGATCGATCCCGAGTTCGGTAGCGCGTGATTTGAGAAACGCGATCGCGGCGAGCACATCGTCGCGCTGCGCGGGCCATTGGTGGTTCGGCGCGAGCCGATAGGAGATTGCGGCGACGGCGTAACCCTGCCGCGCGATCCAATGGTTGAGATGCGCGATCTGCATGCGGTCGCCGCTGTCCCACCCACCGCCATGAATCGCGATCACGCAGGGTGCATCGCGGCGGGCGGCCGGATAAAAATCGAGCGGCAGCTCGGGTGAGAGACTCATCGTCTTCACCGCGACCGGCGTGGGGCCGCTCTCGAAGAACCCCCGGGTCGAGAAGGCCGGTCGCGCCAGAGTCTGCGGGCCGAACTGCGCCGTGAGTTGAGCGGGCAACTCGGCCGCCACGCGCCAAGCCTGCCACGAGGGTTTTAGGAACAAGACGGTCGCCACGAGCGCAGCCACGCATGTCGCCGCCGCCCACGCCCATGCGCCGTCGCGCGCGAACCACGCGAAAATCGCCAGCGTCAGCGTCGCCACCGCGAGCCAGTGTCCAAACTCGCCCGCCGCCACGCCGAGCCTCCAAGGCGCCCAGTCGGGCGACTTCACCACCGTGAGCAGGCTGAGCCCGAGCAGAAGAACGGAGATGACGAGGAGGAGCCAGCGCAGCATGCAGGTCCATACGCGCGGGAAAGCCGGCCGGCCGCAAAATCTTTTCCCCACAATCATCCCGGCTCTTCCGAGCCGGGCTACACCCGTTCGGCCGTAGCCCGCTTCGGAAGAAGCGGGACGCCTCGCAGGTCCATTTCGCTTTTGCGCCGCCCGGTTCTTTTTGCGCCAATCCGCGCTCATCCATGCGCCGCCTCGACCAACTCCTTTCCTCCCTCGGCTACTGTTCGCGCAGCGAGGCGCGCGATTGGGTCAAGTGTGGTGCGGTCACCGTGCGCGGCGAGGAGGCCGACGACGTGGGCCAGCGCGTCGATGCCGCCGACGTGCGGGTCGACGGTGAGCCGCTCGATCATCCCGACGGTCTTTTGCTCCTCCTGCACAAGCCCCTCGGCCTCGTGTGCTCGCACGACGGCCGCGAAGGGCCGGGCGTCTACTCCCTGCTCCCGGAGCGTTGGCGCCGGCGCAACCCAATCGTCACGAGCATCGGCCGCCTCGACAAGGAGACGAGCGGCCTGCTGCTCCTCACCGATCAGTCGCCGCTCGTGCATCGGCTCACTTCGCCGAAGCACAAGGTCCCCAAAGTCTATCGCGCCACTGTCGATCGTGACCTCGCGCCGGAGCTCGTGCCCCTCTTTGCCGCTGGCACGCTGCTGCTCGAAGGCGAGAAAGAGCCCTGTGCGCCCGCGGAGCTGCGGATCGTCGCACCGCGGGAGGCCGAGCTGACCCTGACCGAGGGCAAATACCATCAAGTGCGCCGGATGTTCGCCGCCGCCGCGGGTGCGACCGTGCTGACGCTGCACCGCGAGAGATTCGGCGACCTCACCCTGGGCGACCTCGCGCCGGGAGTGTGGCGCGAGCTGCCGTTGGATTTTTTTGACCACTAATCCGAGCCACAATCTCACGAAAGAGGAGGAATGAATTCCCAATTATTTCTTCCTATTGTGGCTCGGATTAGTGGTGAGAAAAATCCAGACCGCTCAGCCAATCATACGAATGAAGTCTTGGCGGCTACGCACCTTTGCCTGAGCCTGATCGAAATCATGTATGAATTCCCGCTCACCGGTGCGCAGAAATCCCATCTGCGCGGCCTCGGCCAGAAACGCGATGCCAGCCTGAAGGTCGGCAAGGGCGGGCTCACGCCCGAGTTCTTTACTGAACTGCAG
>JANOCA010000746.1:0-15973 GCA_031411915.1 Opitutaceae bacterium | reverse complement strand
ATCGAACCCGCCGGGATCGCGGCGCTGGAAGAAGTCATGCGGGTCTGCAAGGAGCAGGGCCTCCGCTGCGTCATCGCCTATTCGCCGGAGTATTCGGGAATTCAGGCGATGCAGAAAAACCGGGCCGAGATCTTCGCCAAGTTCCGGGAGCTGGCGGCCAGGCATGGGGCGGAATTGTGGGATTTCAGCGACTCGCCCCTGTGCCAGAACACCGCTAACTTCTACAATTCTCAGCACCTGAATGCCGCCGGCGCGGCGAAGTTTTCCCTCGCCGTCGCCCAACGGGTGAAGAGCGAGTTGAACTGAGTGCCGGGCAGATGTCGGGTTAATCGCGGGAACGCGATTGGATCGGGCACGCAGCGTGATTGCCATGATGCACCTCGGCATTCATGCCCTCAGGAATGAGGTGCCCCAACCAACGTCAGCGATTCGGCCGCGCGGTGTCGGCCGGTTTGTTCGCAGTGTTGCTCACCGCCGGGGCCGCGGATCGGCATGCTCCGCTTTCGCCGGAGCAGGCGTTGGCGAGCTTCCGCGTCGAAGCGGGACTCAAGATTGAACTCGTCGCGGCCGAGCCGCTCACGGTCGATCCGGTCGCGTTCGCGTTCGATGGGCCGCGGCGGATGTTCGTCGTGGAGAATCGCGGCTACCCCGATCCGCAGGAAGGGAAGGCGGAGTCGACCGAGGGCCGGGTCGCGCTGCTTGAGGACACCGATGGCGATGGCCGCATGGACAAGCGCACGGAGTTCGCGCAGGGCCTCGGCTTCGTGAACGGCATCGCGCTGTGGCGCGGCGGTATGTTCATCACCGCGGCGCCGGATATTCTCTACCTGAAGGACTCGGACGGCGACGGCATCGCCGACGAGCGCCGCGTCGTGCTCACGGGTTTCGACATCTCGAAGACCACGCAGATCCGCGTCGCCTCACCCACGCTCGGCCTCGACGGAAAAATCTACGTCACCTGCGGCCTCAACGGCGGCAAGATTACGTCGCCCCTGCACCCGGAGCGCGCGGCGGTCACATTCACCGGGCAGGACGGACGATTCGATCCGGACACGCTCGTGTTTGAGAAGACGGGTGGGCGCGGGCAATTCGGGCTCGCGTTCGATGCGTTTGGCCGGCGCTTCGTGACCGACAACCGCCGCCCGATCCTGCACGTGGTGCTCGAGCCGTGGCACCTGCAGCGCAACCCGCACTTCGCGTTTGGCGAGACGATGCAGGAGGTCTCAAAGGTCCAGGCCGAGGCCAAGGTGCTTTCGATCAGCCGCGCGTCGATCACGGCGGACTTTATCCCGAAGCTGATGGGCACGCCGCACACGGGCACATTTACATCGGCGTGCGGGATCACGATTTTCGGCGGCACCGGGCTCACGCCGGCGCACGTGGGCGACGCTTTCATTTGCGAGCCCGCGCAGAATCTCGTGCAGCGTCAGACCCTGCGGCCCGAAGGCGCGTCGTTTCGCGCCGAGGCACGCTGGGAGGGCGGGGGCGAGTTTTTGGCGTCGACGGATGTGTGGTTCCGACCCGTGTTCGCCGCGGGTGGCCCCGACGGCGCGCTCTACATCGCCGACATGTATCGCCGCGAAATCGATCACCCGCGCTACGTGCCGGAGGAATCGCGCGGCCTGCTGGACTTCGAGTCGGGGAAGGATCGCGGGCGCATCTATCGCATCGTGCGCGCCGACGCGCGGCGCGAAACAAACACGCCTGCGGGCGACGACTTGGTTGCCGGCCTCGAATCGGAGGACGAGTGGTGGCGCGCCCGCGCGCAGCGCCTAATCGTTGAACGCCAGGCAAAGGATCTCGCGCCGCGCATCGCGAAAATAGCGGCAGCCGGAAAACTCGCCGAGTCGCGCACGCGGGCGCTTTGGGCGCTGAACAGTTTTGGAAATCTCGGCGCGCAGGTGCTCGCCGCCGCGGTGAGTGACAATGACGCCCGGGTTCGTGAGCAGGCCGTGCTTCTCGCGGCCGAACGCTGGGCGACGCCGAAAGATTTGCCCGGTGGGTTCACACGGGCTGCAGGTGACGAGAACGCCCGCGTCAGGTTTGTCGTCGCCGTGGCGCTCGGTGCGGCGAAGGACAACGTCGGGGTGCCGGCGCTTGCGGCCGTCGCACTGCGCGACGGCGCTGATCGCTGGGTGCGGGCGGCTGTGCTGAGCGGTGTCACCGGAGATGCGTTCCGCGAGCTGGACACCGAGCTGCGTCGCGGACGCGACGCGCATCCCGCGAGCTTTGCGCTGATGATGGAGCAGGTGGGCCGCATCCACGGGGCGAAATCGACCGAAGCCGAGTGTCGCGATTTCCTCCTGCCGATTCTAGCGGATGGCGGTCTGCTTTCGGGTCGCCTCGCAGCGGTCAACGGACTCGCGGAAGGGCTGCGCACGCGCAGCGGAAAAAAGCTCACGCTGCGCTCGCTTGTTTCGGCCGAGGACAGTGCGGAGCTCGCAATGTTGTTTCTCGCCGCGGGCAGGCTAGGCGCAAACGAAGGCGTGGCCAAGGCCGAGCGGCTCGCGGCGCTGACGTTGCTCGGCCACGGTGACTTCGGAACAGCGAGCGAAGCCCTCGCCCGCGCGCTCGATTCCCGCCAGCCGCCCGAAATCCAGCAGCAAGCCATCCGCACCGTCGAGCGCCTCGGCGATCCGCGAGGGGCGGAGCTGCTCGTAAAAAGGGAAAACTGGGCGCGCTACACGCCGCAGGTGCGCGAGGCAGCCGTGGCGGCGCTCGGCGGCAAGGCCGCGATGACCGCCGTCCTTTTCTCCGCAATCAACGCCGGCGCGGTGTCGCCGCTGGAAATCTCGTCCACGCGGCGCGCGGCCTTGCTCAAGCACGCCGATGTCGCGATGCGCAAGGAGGCCGAGGCGATCTTCCAGCAGGTCGAGTCCGGCGATCGCATGAAAATCTACCAGCGGCTGCGCACGGGCTTCACGCCGGGCAAGGACCTCGCGAGCGGACGTGCGGCCTACGCGCGGGCGTGCGCGGCGTGCCACACGTTCCGCGGGCAGGGCGGCACCGTCGGCCCTGATCTCTCCGGGCTGCGTAATCAGCCGGCCGATGCGATTCTGCTCCACATCATCGCGCCCAACTACGAAGTCGCGCCCAACTATCAGACGACGACGGTGACGATGCAGGACGGCCGCACCATCGCCGGCTGGCTGGTCGCTGAGACGGAAAGCAGCCTCACGCTGCGCACCGCCGCCGGCCCCGAGGAAACGGTCCTGCGCAGCGGCGTGGCCACGCTGACGGCGTCCGGCCTGTCGCTGATGCCGGACGGATTCGAGCAGACGATGACGGGCGACGAACTCGCCAATCTGATCGGGTTTCTGAAGAGCGGGGACTGAAAGACAGCGGCCGAGCAGCGTGGTAGCCGCGAGCGTGAGCGAGTGGATGCATCGCGGGCCGTCCACTCGCTCACGCTCGCGGCTACAAATACTAACTCGCTGTCAGCACCGCGTAGGTGCGCTTGCCTTTGCGCAGCAGGATATGCTGCCCGAATAGCAAATCCGCCGCCGTCACCGCGCGCGCGACTTCGGCGATGCGCACGTTGTTCAGGTAAATGCCGCCGCCCTCGATGTCCTTCCGCGCCTGGCCTTTTGACGGGCAAAGACCGGAGTGGACGAGCAGATCGGTGAGCGCCACGCCGGGAGCGGCGAGCTTTGCGCGCTCGAGGTCCTTGGTTGGCACCTCGCCGACGACATCGCGGAAAATCTCCTCCGTCACGCCGTCGAGCGATCCGCCGAAAAGAATCTCGCTCGCCTTGAGCGCGGCCGCGAGCGCGTCATCGCCATGCACGAGCGCGGTCACGGCACGAGCGAGGGCGCGGTGCGCCTCACGCGCGCCCGGATTGGCTGCGTGCTTCGCCTCGAGATCCTCGATCTCGGGGCGGGGGAGGAACGTGAACTTGCGCAGGTATTCGCCGACCTTGGCGTCCTCGGTGTTCACGAAGAACTGGTAGAATTTGTAGGGGCTCGTCTTTTTCGGATCGAGCCACACGGCGCCGCCCTCGGTTTTGCCGAACTTGGTGCCGTCAGCCTTCGTGATGAGCGGGAACGTCCAGCCCCACGCGGACGCGCCGAGCTTCTTGCGGATGAGATCGGTGCCGGCTGTGATGTTGCCCCACTGATCGGAACCGCCGATTTGCAGTTCGCAGCCGAACGCCTGGCGCAGGTGGAAAAAATCGTTGGCCTGCAGCAGCTGGTAGCTGAATTCCGTGAAGCTGATGCCGCTGTCGCCCCCGAGGCGTGACTTCACCGAATCCTTCGCGAGCATGACGTTCAGCGAGAAATGCTTCCCGATGTCGCGGAGGAAATCGAGCAGGTGCAGCGGCGCGGTCCAGTCGGCGTTGTCGACGAGACGGGCGGGATTGCCGGCGCGGTCGAACTCGAGGAGGCGCCCGAGCTGGTGCTTGATGGACGCGACATTGTGGGCGAGCTGCTCGCGCGTGAGGAGGTTGCGCTCGGCGGATTTCCCGGACGGATCGCCGACCATTCCGGTGGCCCCGCCGGCGAGCGCGATGGGGTGATGCCCCGCGAGCTGGAACCGGCGCAGCGTGAGCTGCCCCACCAGATGCCCGACATGCAGCGAATCGCCCGTGGGATCGAAGCCGCAATAGAGCGTCACCGGGCCTTGGGCGATGCGCTGCGAGAGCGCATCGAGGTCGGTGCAGTCGGCCAGGAGGCCGCGCCAGCGGAGGTCGTCGAGGATCGTCATTGCGGGAGCGACGAATCAACGTGGCGCGGCGGCGGGCGCGCAAGAGTGTTTCTAATGGCCGGCGGTGCAAAAACAGAAACGCGCCTGCTACCGGGAAAAACCATTTGCGGCGACCCGTCGCGCGGCTCAACGTCGGCGCTTCATCCCCACGCGCCGCCCGGTGCGCGGGGCCCACCAATCCTCCACTTCATCACCACCATGCCTATCGCCGTCGGCTCCAAAGCCCCTGATTTCACCCTCAAGACCAAGACCGCCACCGGTTTTGCCGACGTCAAGCTGAGCGCCAATTTCGGCCAGAAGCAGACCGTGCTGCTCTTTTTCCCGGCCGCGTTCAGCGGGGTCTGCACGACCGAGATGTGCGACCAGACTGGGGGGCTGGCGGAGTATGAGAAGCTCGGTGCGGCCGTCGTGGCCATCAGCGTGGACAATGCCTTGGCGCAGGAGGCGTGGGCGAAGCAGAACAAGATTTCGATCACGCTCGCCTCGGATCTGAACAAGACGGTCTCCCGCGCCTACGGCGTGATCTTCCCGGACTTTGCCGGGATGGGCGAAACATCCGCCCGCGCCGCGTTCGTGATCGGCACCGATGGCGTGGTGAAATACGCCGAGCAGACCGCGACGTTGAAGGATCTCCCGAATTTCGCGGCGGTGAAGGCTGCGCTCGCGAAGTGACGCTGCCTTCCTGAGGCAGGCCGGGCGCCCTCGCCCGGCTGGACTTGCGCACACGAAGCGGGGTGAGGGCACCCCGCCTACAATTTCCAGAAAACCATGTCCCTCCCGAATCCCTTTAACACGCTCCAGTCGTTTACGGCCAACGGCGCGTCGCACAAGTTCTACTCGCTGCCCGCGCTGGAACAGGCCGGCTTCAAGGTCTCGCGCCTGCCGGTCTCGATCCGGCTCGTGCTCGAGTCGCTGCTGCGCAATTGCGACGGCAAGCGCGTGGCCGAGGGCGCCATCCGCGACCTCGCGGGGTGGGGCGCCAAGGCGCCGCGCACGGAGGAGATTCCGTTCGTCGTCGCGCGCATCGTGCTGCAGGATTTCACCGGCGTGCCGCTGCTCGTCGATCTCGCCGCGATGCGCTCGGCGGTCGCACGCATGGGCAAGAACCCGAAGATCATCGAGCCGCTCGTGCCCGTCGATCTCGTGGTCGATCACTCGGTGCAGGTGGATTTTTCGGGGAGCGCCGACGCGCTCGCTAAGAACCTTGAGCTTGAGTTCTCGCGCAATCGCGAGCGCTACGAGTTCCTGAAGTGGGGCATGCAGGCGTTCGACACGTTCAAGGTCGTGCCTCCCGGCATCGGCATCGTGCATCAGGTGAATCTCGAGTATCTCGCCAAGGGCGTGCTCAGCGACATCGCGGGTGTCTATTACCCCGATACGCTCGTCGGCACCGATTCGCACACGACGATGATCAACGGCATTGGCATCGTGGGTTGGGGCGTGGGCGGCATCGAGGCCGAGGCGGGCATGCTCGGCCAGCCCGTCTATTTCCTCACGCCTGACGTCGTCGGCGTGCATCTCACCGGCGCGCTGCGCGAAGGCGTCACCGCGACCGACCTCGCGCTCACGCTCACGCAGATGCTGCGCAAGGCGAAGGTCGTCGGCAAATTCGTCGAGTTCTACGGCCCCGGCGCCGCCGCGCTCCCGGTGGTCGATCGCGCGACCATCGCCAACATGGCGCCGGAATACGGCGCGACGATGGGCTTCTTCCCGATCGACGCCGAGTGCTCGAACTACCTCCGCGCCACGGGCCGCGACGAAAAGCACGTGGAGCTCTACGAAGCCTACTACAAGGCCCAGAATCTCTGGGGCATCCCGCAGCCCGGCTCGATCGATTACTCACAGGACCTCGCGCTCGATCTCGCGAGCGTGGTGCCGAGCGTCGCGGGCCCGAAGCGCCCGCAGGATCGCATCGAGCTGCCGAAGATGAAGCAGGAATTCGTCACAGCGTTTTCAAAGCCCGTCACCGAAAATGGCTTTGGCAAGAAGGCCGAGGAGTTCTCCACCGTTTCCGCCGAAGTGGGCGGCACGCGCGTCGGCCACGGCTCCGTGCTCATCGCCGCGATCACGAGCTGCACCAACACCTCGAATCCCTCCGTGATGCTCGCCGCCGGGCTCCTCGCGAAGAAGGCGGTCGAGAAGGGCCTCAAGGTTAACCCCATCGTGAAGTCGTCGCTCGCGCCCGGCTCACGCGTCGTCACCGACTACCTCGAGAAGACCGGCCTAGCGCCTTATCTCGACCAGCTCGGCTTCCAGACCGTCGGCTACGGCTGCACCACTTGCATTGGCAACTCCGGCCCGCTCGCCGCGCCGATCGAGGAAGCCGTCGTGAAGAACGATCTCGTCGCGGCCTCCGTGCTCTCCGGCAACCGCAACTTCGAGGCGCGCGTGCACCAGAACATCAAGAGCAACTTCCTCATGTCGCCCCCGCTCGTCGTGGCCTTCGCGCTCGCGGGCCGCGTGGACATCGACATGTCGAAGGATCCCATCGGCACCGACCAGGCGGGCCAGCCCGTGCTGCTGAAGGACATCTGGCCGTCCCTGAAGGAAGTTCGCGACCAGATGCAGGCCGCGCTCAAGCCCGAGGTGTTTCGCAAGCTCTACACGAACTTCGCCGCGCAGAACCCAAAGTGGAACGAGATCCCGTCCTCGACCGGCAACGTCTACTCGTTCGACGCCAAGTCCACCTACATCCAGGAGCCGCCGTTCTTCGCCGGTTTCGCGATGCAGCCCGGCACGATCCAGCCCATCACCGGCGCCCGCGCGCTCGGCATCTTCGGCGACTCCGTGACGACCGACCACATCTCGCCCGCGGGCGCGATCAAGAAGACCTCGCCTGCGGGACGCTTCCTCGTGGAGAACGGCGTCACCTTCGAGGACTTCAACTCCTACGGTTCGCGCCGCGGCAACGACCGCATCATGACGCGCGGCACCTTCGCCAACGTTCGCATCAAGAACCTGATGCTCGGCGGCGAGGAGGGCGGCAGCACGATCTACCAGCCCACGGGCGAGAAGCTCGCGATCTTTGATGCCGCGGCGAAACACATCGCCGCGAAGACGCCGCTGATCGTCGTCGCCGGCCAGGAATACGGCACGGGCTCTTCGCGCGACTGGGCGGCCAAGGGCACGAACCTCCTCGGCGTGAAGGTCGTCGTGGCGCAAAGCTTCGAGCGCATCCATCGCTCGAACCTCGTCGGCATGGGTGTGCTCCCGCTTCAGTTCAAGGAGGGCACGACCGCGCAGACCCTGAAGCTCGACGGCTATGAGACCTACGACGTCGTCGGCCTCAGCCCCGACATCAAGCCGCAGCAGGATCTCGTTCTGAAGATCACGCGCAAGTCGGGTGAAGTCCTCAACGTGCCGGTGCGCTGCCGCATCGATACGCCCATCGAGATCGACTACTACCAGCACGGCGGGATCCTGCCCTACGTGTTGCGGCAGATTGTCGCTCGGAGCTGATTGGACCCATTGTAGGAGCCCGCTTGCGGGCGATGGAAAACCCGCGATCTTCCTCTCGCCCGCAAGCGGGCTCCTACAACAGGCATCCTGTGTCCGACTCTTCCTCCAAACCCGTCTTCCTCGTCAACGCCGACTCCGATCCCGTCGTCGTGCGGATCGATGGCCGGGCGTGTTTCCAGAACAGCACCTGCCTGCGAGACTTCATCACGGTGATGTTTGCCCAGGGTCGGACGCGGCTCGTCCTCGATTTCCAACGCTGCGCGAGCATGGACAGCACCTTTCTCGGCGTGCTGGCCGGCGCGGCGATCGAGCTCCGCAAACAGGGCGGCGGCGGCAGCCTCGTCGCCGCCCGCGTGAGCGAGCGCCACCTCGAGCTGATGCGCAGCCTGGGATTGCATCGATTGCTCACCATCACGTCCGGCGAACCCGCGGCGACGTTGGCCAAGTGCGACACCCCGCTCGAACCGAGGAAATCCAGCGAGCTTGAGAGCGCGCGGCATGTGCTCGAGGCGCACGAGAACCTCGTGCACGCCGACGAGGCGAACCGCGAGAAGTTCCAGGATGTCGTGGCGTTTCTGCGGACCCGTTTGGAGCAGAAGTAGGCGGCGTGGGTGGATCTTCGTGGTTTTTGCGAGGAGCGGTGCGCCAAAGCGCCACGTGTGATCTGCTGGATTCCGGCGCCTGCCGAGCCGGGCTCGCGATGGCAGAACATTCCGGGTGCTGACACTCTGCGATTCCGGTTTGCGTCGGCTCCGCGGCGTTGCTCACTGTCCTCATATCATGGCCAAAACCGTCGCCGCTCCGCTCGATCGTCTTTCACTGCCGGATTCCGGCGGGCACTTCGGCCGTTATGGCGGGGTGTTCGTGCCGGAGACGCTGATGACGGCGCTGTCCGAGCTCAGCGCCGCCTACGAAGTCGCCCGCGACGACCCGAAGTTTCAGGACGAGCTGCGTCACCACCTGAAGGAGTTCGCCGGCCGGCCGACCGAACTTTATTTCGCCGAGCGACTGACGGCCCACTGCGGTGGCGCGAAAATTTACCTCAAGCGCGAGGACCTGCTCCACACCGGCGCCCACAAAATCAACAACGCCCTCGGCCAGGCCTTGCTCGCGCGGCGCATGGGCAAGCAGCGCATCATCGCCGAGACCGGCGCGGGCCAGCACGGCGTGGCGACCGCCGCGGTGTGCGCGAAATTCGGCCTTGATTGCACGGTTTACATGGGCGCCGTGGACATGGAGCGGCAGGCGCTGAACGTGTTTCGCATGCGCCTCATGGGCGCCAAGGTCGTGGCCGTCGAGGCCGGCCAGAAGACACTGAAGGACGCCGTCAACGAGGCGATGCGCGACTGGGTGACGAATGTCCGCGGCACGCACTACATCCTCGGCTCCGCGCTCGGCTCGCACCCCTATCCGATGATGGTGCGCGATTTTCACCGCGTGATTGGCCGCGAGGTCCGCGAGCAGATCCTCGCGCGCGAGGGCCGGCTGCCCGACGAGATGATCGCCTGCGTGGGCGGCGGCTCCAACGCCATCGGCCTCTTCTTCGAGTTTCTCGATGAGCCGGGCGTGCGCCTCATCGGCGTCGAGGCCGGTGGCCGCGGCATCAAGCGCGGCGATCACGCGGCGCGCTTCGAAGGCGGCAAACTCGGCGTGCTGCAAGGCTGCAAGACCTACGTGCTGCAGGACGATGACGGCCAGATCGAGCTGACGCACTCCGTGAGCGCGGGCCTCGACTACGCCGCCATCGGGCCGGAGCACGCCTTCTACCGGGATCGGAATCGCATCCAGTTTGCCTACGCCTGCGACGACGAGGTGATGGCGGCTTTCCAGCTTTGCTCGCGCCTTGAAGGCATCATCCCAGCGCTCGAAAGCACGCACGCCCTCGTGCATGGCTTCAAACGCGCGAAGCAGATGCGCAAGGACGAGGTGCTCGTGATCAACCTGAGCGGTCGCGGCGACAAGGACGTGAACCAAGTGGCGAAGATTCTTGGAGTGAAATTGGGCTGATAAATCCCAAACGCCAAACGGCCAAACGCCAAAGAAATCACAATGGCGGAAAAGCCAAAAGACCTCGAGGAGCGCACGGCGGTTTTTGCGGAGCAGGTGCGCCTGTTTGTGAGGGGGCTGCCGCGGACCCTATCCAACATCGAGGACGTGAAGCAGCTCGTGCGGGCGTCGGGATCGGTCGCGGCGAACTGCATCGAAGGCAATGAATCGCTGGGCGACAAGGATCGTGTGATGAAATTCCGCACCTGCCGCAAAGAGGCGAAGGAGTGCCAGCTTTGGCTCCGGCTGCTCAACGCCGGCGATTCCGCTGCCAAACGTGACGAACTCCGGCAGGAGGCGCACGAGCTGAAGCTCATCTTCTCAGCCATCGTGAAGAAGCTCGAATGAGATTTCGTCCGTTGAGATTTATTTGGCGTTTGGACGTTTGGTGTTTGGGATTTCACATATGAAAAGCATGACCGGCTACGGCCGCGCGACGGCGGCGATCGAAAATCTCTCGCTCACGATCGTCGTCAGCTCGGTGAATCGGAAGACCCTCGATCTCACCGTGGGCCTGCCGGAGGAGTGGGAGAGCCTCGAGCCCGCCATCGGCGAGCGGGTGCGCCGCCATGCGACCCGAGGCAAGGTGCATGTCGATATCGAGGTCACCGGCGACAAGACCGCGACGGCGACCGCTTGGGATGAGGCGGCGGCCGCCGACGCGCTTGCGCGCCTGAGGGATTTTTCGGTGCGCCACGGCGTCGAGTGGAAGCCGACCGCGGAGTTGCTCTGGCAGGTGGCCAACGCGCAGAAACGAAGCAGCGATTTTCCGTCCGCCGAGTCCGCGGAGGCGGTGGTCCTAGCCACGCTGGAGGCCGCGCTCCGCGCGTTTGCCGCGATGCGCGCCAAGGAGGGCGAGGCGCTGCTGGCCGATTTCACCGCGCGTGCGGAGACGTTGCAGCGTCACGTCGACGCGGTCGCCACGCGCGCGCCCGAGGTCCCGCGACAGTATCGCGATGTGCTGATGAAGCGCCTTCGCGAGGCCGGCCTCGAACTCGACCTCGACGACGAGCGGGTCCTGCGGGAGATCGCCCTCTTCGCGGACCGCTGCGATGTGACGGAGGAACTCACGCGCCTGCGGAGCCACCTCGGGCAATTCGGCGCGCTCCTGAAGTCCGACGGTGAGATCGGCCGCAAGGCGGAGTTCATCCTTCAGGAGATCGGCCGCGAGGTGAACACCATCGGCAGCAAGGCCAACGACGTGACGATCGCGCGCGCCGTGATTGAGCTGAAGAACGAACTTGAGCGCGTGCGCGAGCAGATCGCCAACGTGGAGTGAGTGACTGCTTTGTAGGGCCTGACCTTGGTCAGGCTGTCAGGGTGCAACCGGCCTCAGCGAGCTGAGGCCCTACACGCGATCAGAACCGAAAGAGCTTCCGCGAATTATCGTGGAGGATTTTCCGCTCGGCGGCCTTGTTGGGCGCCCATTGGCGGATTTGCGTGAGCTGGCGCAGCCCGGAGCAGACCTCGGGTTGGCCGAGCTTGTCGCTGCAATCGCTGCCGTAGAGGAGCTTCTCCTGGTGCCGCGCGAGGAAGCCGCGCGCCTGTTCGGGATCGCGCTTGAGGGCGCTTTCGCCGGAACCGGCGGAGAGGTCGCCGAAGAAGTTCGGGTAGTCGGCGAGGTAGCGGTCGGTGAGGCCGCCGGGCGTGACCTTGCCCTTCGGGTAGAGTGCCTTGGGGTTGTCGACGTTGGCCTTGTCGATGTTGGCCCAGAAGGTCTGCGCGTGGCCGATGAAGTTCGTCCGCGGATATTTCGCCAGCATGCGGTGGAAGCGATCGTAGCCGAGGTTGTAGCTGCCGGCCTGCCAGTGCATGAGGATCGGGACGCGGTAGGCGGCGGCGAGCTCGAAGAGCGTCTGCATCTCCGGCGAGTCGCACTGCACGCCGAACTTCTGCTCGGCGATCATCACGGCGCCCAGCTTCAGGTATTTCTCGATGATACCGGCGGCGCCCTCGGCGTCGGGCACATCGTTGGCGGCGAACACAAACTCGCCCGGATACTGCCTGGCTATCTCGAGACACGACTCGTTGCCATGGCACGTGGTGTCGAGGCCGTTGGCCTGGCCGTTGAGCGTGGAGGGCGTGAACATGGTCCGGCCCGCCGGCAGGAGAATCGTGGTCGTGATGCCCATGGCGCGCTGGTGGGCGATGAGTTCGGCGTCGGAACGCGCGGGCCCGACCTGTTTCCATTTCTGCTTCGCGTCGCGTGGGCCGCCGTAATTCGTGTGCTGGTGGATGTCGATGATGGGCTCGGGCGCGGCGGCGGCGCGGGCGAGCGGCGCGGTCAGCGCGAGGGCGGCGGAACCGCGAAGAAACTCGCGGCGGGATAGCGGGGTGGGGTGGGGCATGAAGGAAAATTCAGCGGCGCTCCGCCTGCCGCCTCAGCAGATCGGCGCGCGCGGCCTCGAGCTTGGCGCGCTCCTTGGTGGTGAGGCTGCCGATGCCGGACTGGGCGATCTTGTCGAGCAGGGCGTCGACCTCCGCCATCGGCGAATCGTCGGGCCCGGCGGCGGACGCAGGCACGGCGGAGATTTTTTTCGCGGGTAGATCGGGCAGGGCGCGGAGCTTGGGCTTGCGCTTGAAGAGTTGCATCGTGGGCAAAGTGAAATGCCCCTGCTGGTATTTCACGAAGAGGTGCGCGTAGCCGCAGGTCGTCCACAGGAAGATCAATCCTGTCCAGTCGCGGCCGGACAGGTGGATGAGGGTATAGATGCCGACGAGGATGAGTGCGGCCCATTTGGCGAGCAACGTGAAGAAGACCGGCGCGCCCGGGAAGTGGGTCGCAAAGGCGATGAACAGCGCAAGCGCACCGGGCTGGCCCAGCGCGACCGTCGGCCTGAAAAGACCGACGGCGAGCAGCACGAGCGGCGGCAACAAATAGATCCCCGCGTAGAGCCATGCATAGATGCGCCGTCCAAACGTGCGCTCCAGCTCCCCGCCAAACCACCAGAGCATCAGCATATCAACCGCGAAAAAGAGGCTCGGCGGGTTGAACCAGCCGTAACTCGCCACGCGCCAGGCCTGGCCGGACAGCACCTGCTCGCTGGAAAAACCCAGCCACGCGAAAATAGGCGCCGCGCCCGAGCCGAGCACCGCCACCACGACCATGAGCACGCAATACGCGATGACGACGAATTGCGCCGCGTAGATCGGATGGCCGCGCCAGTAGGTGACAGGCCTGTGCTCCTCGGAATAACCGTAGCCGCTCATGGATGGTTAGGACGTTGGCGCGCGCTTCTCGCATCCGCAAGCAGCGAGCTGCGACACGACGGTTGCTTTCGCCGCGGCGCTTCGCCAAGAACCACGCCGTTTTCTTTCCCCATGAACATCGCCTCCCGCTCCATCTTCATTCTCGGTCTTGCACTCGCGCCCGCGTTGCGCGCCGAGCTCAAGCTCCCCGCCGTCATCGGCGACCACATGGTGCTGCAGCAAAAGCAGGCCAACCCCATCTGGGGTTGGGACACGCCCGGCACCAAGGTCACCGTCACGTTTGCCGGTCAGTCGCACACCGCCACGGCGGGCAGCGACGGCCGGTGGCAGGTGAAGCTCGCCGCGCTCCCCGCGAACAAGTCGCCGCAGACGCTCTCCATCTCGGCTGGCACGACGAAGCGCGAGATCAAGGATGTGCTCATCGGCGAGGTCTGGATGTGCTCCGGGCAGTCCAATATGCAGTGGTCGCTCGGCCAGACCTACACGGGTGACATCGAGGGCGCGGGCGCGCGCCGGCCCCACCTCCGCATCATTTCCGTGCCGCAGGTCGGCACGCAGGAGCTGAAGACCGACTTCCGCGGCCAGTGGGAGGTCGCCAATCCGGCCAACGCGAAGGATTTCTCCGCCATCGGTTACGTCTACGGCCGCTACCTGCACGACATCCTCGACGTGCCCGTGGGCCTGATCGACAACGCCTGGGGTGGCTCCGCCGCTGAGGCTTGGGTGCGCCGCGAGACCATCGCGGGCGACCCGCGTTTCGCCGCGCTCATGGAAAGCACACGCAAGCGCGAGGGCGATCTTCTCTCGCCGCAGGGCAAGGCTGACCACGAGGCTCGCTACAAGCAGGCGGTCGAGAAAGCGAAGGCCGCCAAAACCAAGGCGCCCGTCAACCCCCTCGCGTGGCTCACCGGCAATGCCCGCCCCGGAAACATCTTCGCGGGCGTCGTGCATCCGACTCTCGGTTACGGCATCAAGGGCGTCATCTGGTATCAGGGCGAATCCAACGCCGGCCGCGCCTACGAGCACGCCGAGCTGTTTCCCTTCATGATCGAGCAGTGGCGCAAGGAGCAGGGGCAGGGTGATTTCTCGTTCTATTGGGTGCAGCTCGCCGACTACATGGCGGAGAAATCCGCGCCCGGCGACAGCGCGTGGGCCGAGTTGCGCGAGACGCAGACGAAAACCCTCCGCCTGCCCAACACTGGGCAAGCCGTCATCATCGACATCGGCGAAGGCCGCGACATCCATCCGCGCAACAAATACGATGTCGCCTCCCGCCTCGTGCGCTGGGCACTCGTGAAGGACTACGGGATGAAATTCCCCTACCGCAGCCCCGAGTATAAGGTCGGGTCCGCTCAATTCGACGGCAACAAGGCCACCGTCACGATCGACTGCTTCGGCAGCACACTGCGGGCTTTCGACATCACCGACGCCAAGGGCTTCGCCGTCTGCGGCGAGGACCGCAAGTGGCACTGGGCCACCGGCAAGATTATCGCCCCCGACAAGGTCGAGGTCACCAGCGATCAAGTCGCCGCGCCGATCGCGGTGCGCTACGCATGGGCGGACAATCCCGTGTGCAACCTCTTCTCCGCCGACGGCCTCCCGGTGACGCCGTTCCGCACCGACAACTTCGAGATGACCACGAAGCCCAAGCCGGCGGTCGCGGCGAAGTAGTTCGCCTTGGTAGCCCGCGTCGTGAGAGGCGGGACATCCGTCGAATCGTGCGTCAGAAAATTCCCGCTTCTCACGAAGCGGGCTACCGCAAACCTCGGCGGGCACACCGGGAAAAATCCCCGTTTACACCGCCGCGCTCCGCCGGTTGATTCCGCCCATGTCCGACCTCACCCCGCCCGAATCGGCCACCTTCACGCTCACCGCAACCAGCGACGCGCTGCCGGCCGGCGATCAGCGGTGGCGCGCGCAGGTCGGCAGCCTGCTCTCTGAGCTCCAGCGCAATGGCGGCGAGGTGCGCCGCGAGACCACGCCCGTCGAGGGCACCAAGGGCGGCCTCGATCAAATCATTCTCGCGCTGGGCACCTCCGGCGCGATCGCGGGTGCGGTCACGGTGTTTCGCGCGTGGCTCACCCGCTCCGCCGATCGTTCCATCAAAATCGAGGGCGTGATCGCCGGGAAAAAAGTGAAGCTGAAGCTCACCGGGAAAAACATCGACGAGACGACGATCCGCCAGGCGCTCAAGGGCGCGCTGAAATAAAGCGCCTTCCCCATGCTGGCCGATCCTCGCTACAAGGCCCTGCTGATCGGCAACGGCACGTTCGATCAGGATCCGCACACGCTTACCCGCCTTCACGGCCCGGCGACCGACCTGCCGCTGCTGCGCGCCGCGCTCACGCATGAGGAGGCCGGTCTCTTCGCCCCGGACAACGTCCGCCACGTGCTCGACGGCACGCAGCGCGACGTGCTCGACGCCATCGATCAGTTCTTTCGCGACGCCACGGCCGGCGATCACCTTCTGTTCTACTACTCCGGCCACGGCTGGACCGACAAGCAGGAGAACCTCTACCTCTGCGCGCGCGACACCCGCAGCGACCGCCTCGGC
>JANOCA010000745.1:0-8798 GCA_031411915.1 Opitutaceae bacterium | reverse complement strand
TTTCGTAAATGGAGTGTGGAATCTGCGGGTCGCGGATGTAGGCTTCGTAGGCGGAGTCGAAGAGGATGATGGCCTTATTCTGCTTGGCGTAGGCGACCCAGGCGGCGAGCTGGGCCTTGGTCGCGACAGCGCCGGTGGGGTTGTTGGGGAAACAGAGATAGATCAGATCGGTGGCGATGGACGGGATGGCGGGCACGTAGCCGTTGGCAGGCGTGCTATCGAGGTAGGTGACGCCGGCGTAGCGGCCGTCGACGTTGGCGCCCGTGCGGCCGGCCATGACGTTGGTGTCGATGTAAACCGGGTAAACCGGATCGGGGATCGCAAGGCGGATGTCGGCGCCGAAGATTTCCTGGATGTTGCCGCAGTCGCATTTCGCGCCGTCGGAGATGAAGATTTCGTCGGACTCGATCTTGCAGCCCCGCGCGGCGTAGTCGTGCTGCGCGATGGCGTCGCGGAGGAAGGCGTAGCCCTGCTCGGGGCCGTAGCCCTTGAACGTGGCGCGTTGGCCCATCTCGTCGGTCGCGGCGTGGAGGGCGTCGAGGCAGACCTTCGGCAGCGGTTCGGTGACATCGCCGATGCCGAGGCGGATGACGGGCTTCGTCGGGTTGGCGGCGACGTAGGCGCTCACGCGCTTGGCGATGTCGCTGAAAAGGTAGGAGGCCTTGAGCTTGGTGTAGTTCTCGTTGATGCGGATCATGGCGGTGAAAGCGGAGGCGTGGTGCGTGGGCGAAAGCCGCGAACAAACCGGCGGCGGCGCGTTTGTTCAAGCCCGAGTTCGGTTTGGATGCCTTGGCTTCGTAGGGCCTCAGCTTGCTGAGGCCGGTCGCCCGATGTGATTGGCTCGCTCAGGCGATCACGACGTCGATGCCCCGGGCCCGCAACTCGCGCACGAGTTCCTTGGGGGCCTTGGCGTCAGTGACGACGACATCGACCTTGGCGAAATCGCAGAGGAAAAACATCGAGCGGCGCTCGAACTTGGTGTGATCGAAGCAGAACACGACCTTGGCCGCGGCCGCGATCATGGCGCGCTGGATGTCGACGAGGAGCGCGTGGGAATTGTAGATGCCATCGGGCGCGATGCCGCCGCCGCCCAGAATGGCGATGTCGGCATGGAGGCGCGTGAACATCTGCACCGCATCGGGCCCGACCAGCACGCCGAGGCGCGGATAGATCACGCCGCCGGCTACGTGGACCTCGTGGCGGTTGGAGCCCGAGAAGAGATTGGCGACAGGCAGCGAGTTGGTGATGACCTGCGCGACCTTGTCGCCGAGGTGCTTGGCGACATGGAAACACGTGGTGCCGCCGTCGATGATCACGTTCTGCCCGGGCCGCACGAGCGCGGCGCAGGCGCGGCCGATGGCCTCCTTGGCCGCCACCTCATGGGTGTCGCGCAGGTGGAAGACGAACTCGTCGCCCTTCGGGGCCTGCGCGAGGCGGGCGCCGCCGTGGGTGCGCTTCGCGACCCCGCGCTCGGCGAGCGCCGCGACGTCGCGCCGGACCGTCGAGACGGAGGTGCCGACCCGGCGCGCCAGCTCCTCCAGCGAGGCGAATTCCGCCTTCTGGAGGTGATTCGCGATGCGGGATTGACGTTCATCGGCGGTCATTCTCAGAGCAGAGATGGAAGATATTGGAATGTATTGCAACTCTTCGTTGACATTCTGGAAGATTTTGGGCGTCCCTTGTGGCCCTCTTCTCGTGCCCAGCCCCTCGTCCATTTCCTCCCCGGCTTTGCTTGAGCGCCTCCTCGCGCTTTCGCACGACCTCGGACGTGAAGACCGCAGGCTGGCGATCCTTGGCGAGGGCAACACCTCGGCGCGCACGGGCGACGGCACGTTCATCGTGAAGGCCAGCGGCGCCAACCTCGCCACGCTCTCGCCGTTGGGCGTGGCGGAATGCCGGCTCGGCGAACTCGTCGCGTTGCTCGATAAAAAATCGATGGCCGATGCGGACGTGGACGCCGCGCTGTTGTCCGCTCGCGTCGAGCCGGCGGCGAAGAAGCCGTCGGTCGAGGCGATTTTCCACGCGTGGCTGCTCACGCTGCCGGGCGTGGAGTTTGTCGGCCACACGCATCCCGTCGCGGTGAACCAGATCCTCTGCACGCGGCACGCGCGGACGTTCGCGACGCGCCGGCTGTGTCCCGACGAAGTCGTGTGCTGTGGCGCCGAGAGCGTGCTGGTGCCCTACCTCGATCCCGGGCTGAAACTCGCGCAGGGCATTCGCACCGCGGTGCGGGCCTTCATCAAGCGCACCGGCTGCGCGCCGCGCATGATTCTCATCGAGAACCACGGCCTCATCGCGCTGGGCGCGACGCCCGAAGCGGTGCTCGCGGCGACACTGATGGCGGTGAAGGCCGCGGAAACTTTCGTTGGCGCCGCTGCGATCTCGGGTGGCAAGCCGCGTTTCCTCTCCGCCGCGCACGTCGCGCGCATCGCCGGCCGGCCTGACGAACACTATCGCCAGCGCGCGCTCGGCCTCTGAACTTTTCCCTACCATGAGCTCCTACAAATACGTCAACTTCCTCTGGGACGATGCCAAGGCCGCTTCCCTCGATGGCTGCGGCCGCCTCGTCTATCGCTCCAATCTCCTCGGTAGCGACCAGCGCATCACCAACACCGGCGGCGGCAACACCTCCTCCAAAATCACGGAGAAGGATCCGCTCACGGGCGCGGCCACCGAAGTGCTCTGGGTCAAGGGCTCCGGCGGCGATCTGCGCACGAGCACGCGCGAGAATTTCTCGTCGCTCTATCAGCAGAAACTCCTCGCGATGCAGTCGCTCTACGGTTCGCGTGCCGACAAGGGCCTGAAGTCGCAGGCCGAGGACGACATGGTCGGCATGCAGGCGCATGCGACGTTCAACCTCAACCCGCGCGCCTCCTCGATCGACACGCCGCTGCACAGCTTCATCCCCGCGAAGTTCGTCGATCACATGCACCCCAACGCAATCATCGCGATCGCGGCGTCGCAGAACTGCGAGCGGCTCACCCAGGAAATTTTCGGCGGCGAGATGGCCTACGTGAAGTGGATGCGGCCCGGCTTCGAGCTCGGTCTCGCGATGCAGGAAATTTGCCGCACCAATCCCAAGGCCAAGTCGATCATGATGGGCCAGCACGGCTTCATCTCGTGGGACAACGACGAGAAGGCCTGCTACACCTACACGCTCGACTGCATCGAGAAGGCCGCCGCCTACATCGAGGCGAGGTATGCTGCGAAGGGTGGCGACGCCGCGGCCTTCGGCGGCGCAAAATACGCGACGCTGGACGAGGCGAAGCGCAAGGCGGCCTTCGCCGCGATTCTCCCGTGGCTGCGCGGCCAGGTCTCCAAGGAAAAGCGTTTCGTCGGCACCGTGCAGGACGACGTGAAGATTTTGCGGTTCGTGAACTCGAAGGATGCCGCCCGCCTCGCCGAACTCGGCACGAGCTGCCCCGACCATTTCCTCCGCACGAAAATCAAGCCGCTCTACGTCGATTGGAACCCGCAGGCCGAGGACGCAGCCGCGTTGAAGGCGAAACTCGCCGCCGGCCTCACTGCCTACCGCGCCGACTACGCCGCCTACTACGCGAAGTGCAAACACGCCAACTCACCCGCGATGCGCGACCCGAATCCGACGGTCGTCCACATCCCCGGCCTCGGCATGATCGCGTGGGGCAAGGACAAGTCCGAGAGCCGCGTCACCGCCGAATTCTACAATTGCGCCGTCGAAGTCATGCGCGGCGCCGAATCGATCGATAAGTATATCGCGCTCCCGCAGCAGGAGGCCTTCGACATCGAATATTGGCTCCTCGAGGAAGCGAAGCTGAAGCGCATGCCTGCCGAGAAGGAACTCGCGCGCCAGATCATCATCGTCGTCGGCGCCGGCTCCGGCATCGGCAAGGAGACCGCGCACCGCCTCGTGAAGGAAGGTGCGCACATCGTGTGCGTCGACATGAAGCTCGAGACCGCGCAGGCCACCGCCAAGGAAATCACCGACAAGCACGGGCTCGGTATCGGCGTAGCGGGCACGGGTATCTCGAACTGCGGCCCGGCCCTCGGCCTCGCCTGCAACATCACCGACCGCGCCAGCGTGCGCGCGATGCTCGACGACGTCGCGCTCGCCTATGGCGGCTTCGACAGCATCTGCGTCACCGCTGGCGTCTTCTGGCCGAGCGACACCACGGGCCACATCCCCGACGACAAGTGGGCCTTCACCTTCGGCGTCAACGTCACCGGCAGCTACATCGTCGGCGATGAAGCCTACAAGACGTGGAAAGAGCAGGGCCTCCGCGGCGCGCTCGTGCTCACGACTTCGGCCAACGCCGCCGTCGCGAAAAAAGGATCCGTCGCCTACGACTGCTCAAAGGCCGCCGCCAACCACCTCGTGCGCGAACTCTCCATGGAGCTCGCCCCGCTGGTGCGCGTGAACGGCGTCGCGCCCGCGACCGTCGTGCAAGGCAGCGCGATGTTCCCGCGCGACCGCGTGATCGGCTCGCTCGCGAAATACAACATCCCCTACACCGACGACGAAGCGACGGAGTCGCTCGTGAAGAAGTTGGCGCAGTTTTACGCCGACCGCACGCTGACGAAGGCCCCCATCACGCCCGCCGACCAAGCCGAGGCGTATTTCCTCCTCGTGACGCAGCGCCTCAGCAAAACCACCGGCCAGATCGTCACGGTCGACGGCGGCTTGCACGAGGCGTTCCTGCGGTAGGCGTTTGCGCGCGCCGCACACTTTCGTGCGGCGCGCGTTTTGAGTCTCGCGCGGTCGGGGCGGCGGTGTTGCAACCGTCGCACCCTGCCATGCGCTCGTTCTCCGTTTCTTGGTTTCGCGTCGGTGTCGTCCTCGGTCTCGCTGGCACCGTCGCCGGCTTTGCGGCCAGCGCGCCCGCACCGAAGCAGAAAAAGGCCGACGACCTTGTCGCGCAGACGGGCGACGGCTACCGCGGCATCTGGTATATGAACCAGCCGACTAAGGATGAGCACCGCTACAAATACAGCGGGGGCTTCGCGACCTATCCGCAGCAGCATGTGCCGATCGCGATCTATGCGCCGGCGGTGAGAAAAACGTTTTTTGTCTTCGGGGGATCGGCGGGTAACGTGTCCGAGCGCGGCGATGAGCTGCAGCACCTCGTCTCCTACTACGATCACGCGACGGGCATGGTGCCGCGGCCGGTGCGGTTGCTCCAAAAGCGCACGGAGGATGCGCATGACAACCCCACGCTCTCGATCGATGCGGCGGGGTTTCTCTATGTGTTCTCGTCGGCGCACGGCGTCTCGCGGCCGTCCTACATCCATCGCTCGAAAAAACCGCACGACATTTCCGCCTGGGAGCTGCTGGTGACGACGAATTTTTCCTACACGCAGCCCTGGTATCTGCCGCAGTCGAAGCGTTTCCTTTTTCTCCACACGCTCTACAAAAACGGCGAGCGCACGCTTAACTGGAAGACCTCGCCCGATGCGCGCACGTGGACCGCGCCGCAGCTGCTCGCGCACCTCGAGATGGGCGACTACCAAGTGTCGCAGCGGCACGGCGACACGGACCGCGTCGCGACGGCCTTCGATCTGCATCCGACTCACGGGCGTGCGGGCAAGGGTCTCAATTACCGCACGAATATCTACTACGCCGAGACGCGCGATGCCGGCGCGACGTGGACGACCGCCGACGGTCGGCGCCTCGCGCCGCCGCTCACCGAGGCCAACAACCCCGCGCTCGTGCGCGACTATCGCGCGGAGAACCTCAACGTTTACCTGAAGGACATCGCGTTCACCGCCGAGGGCCATCCCGTGATCCTCTACCTCACGTCGAAAGGCTACGAGCCGGGCCCGGCCTCGGGGCCGTTTCAGTGGCACACGGCGCGGTGGACGGGCCGCGCGTGGGAGTATCGCACGTTCACGCCCTCCGATCACAACTACGACCACGGCTCGCTTTACATAGAGGCCGACGGCACGTGGCGCGTGATCGCGCCGATGGGGCCGGGTCCGCAGCCGTATGGCACGGGCGGGGAGATGGAGCTGTGGACGAGCGCCGATCAAGGTGCGAGTTGGCGAAAAGTGAAATCACTCACGCCAGGCTCGCGCTCCAACCACGGCTACGCGCGCAAGCCTGTGAACGCCCAGGCCGATTTCTATTCGCTCTGGGCCGATGGCTCGCCGCTGGAGCCGACACCGTCGGCGCTCTATTTCGCGACGAAGGATGGCGCGGTCTTCCGCCTGCCGGAGCGCATGACGGGTGCGACCGCGAAGCCGGAGCGGGTGGGCAACTGAGTCCCGCTTCTTCCGAAGCGGGCTACGCTGAGATCAGTGGCCCGGCTCGGCAGAGCCGGGATGGGTTCGCCGCGACTGCCCGATTTCGCCTTGCTCCGCAGCGCGGTCACGATTCCGCGCTCGCTGCGTCTCGCCGTGCAACCCTCCCATGCACCCCGTCCGCTTGCTTTCCCTTGGTCTGCTCCTCGCGCTCGCCGCGCGTTCCTTGTTCGCGTTGCCGGCCTTCCCCGGTGCGGAGGGCTTCGGTGCCGACACGCCGGGTGGCCGCGGCGGGCGCGTGATTTTCGTGACCAACCTCGACGACGCCGGGCCCGGCAGCCTGCGCGCCGCGTGCGAGGCCGAGGGCCCGCGGATCGTGATGTTTCGCGTTGCGGGCACGATCGCGCTCAAGAATCCGATCACGGTGACCAAGCCGTTTCTCACGCTCGCGGGCCAGAGCGCGCCGGGCGACGGCGTGTGCCTGCGCGACGCCTCGTTCGGCATCGCGACGCACGATGTCGTCGTGCGCTACCTGCGCGTGCGACTGGGCGACGAGTCGGGACGGGAGTCCGATTGCATCGACCTCCTTCACGGCGCCTACAACTGCATCCTCGATCATTGCTCCGCCACCTGGTCGGTGGACGAGTGCCTCTCCACCTCGGGCGACAACCGCGACTGCACCATCCAGTGGTGCCTGATCGGCGAGTCGCTCAACCAGAGCAAGCACGCCAAGGGCAAGCACGGCTACGGCTCGCTCGCCCGCGCCAACGGCCCGATCTCGTGGCACCACAATCTCTGGATCCACAACGACGCGCGCAACCCGCGCCTCGGCGACAACTACGGCCGCGGCGGGCTGTATCCGACCTTCGATGTCCGCAACAACGTCATCTACAATTTCGGCGGCACCGCCTCCGGCCTCACGCAGGGCATCCTCCAGGTCAACTACGTCGGCAACTACCTCCGCCCCGGCCCGAGCAGCCGCGCCGCCAAGCCCATCACCGTGGGCCACCCCTCGCAGCTCACGTATTTCATCCGCGACAATGTCTTTGAGGGCCGCGACGAGCTCACCGCGGACAACACGCAGTTCTTCACCGTGGTCGAGCACGAGGGGAAGCGCATCGTGCACACGGTCGCCACGCCGTTCGCGGCGCCGCCGGTGAAAAGCGTCTCCGCCCGTGAGGCGCTCGAACTTGTCCTCGCCAGTGTCGGCGCGTCACGTCCGGTGCGCGATTCCGCCGATGCGCGGCTCGTCGAGCATGTGCGCACGCGGACTGGCAAGCTCATCGACTCGCAGGATGAAGTCGGCGGCTGGCCCGTGTTGAAGTCCGCCCCGCTTCCGGCTGACACCGACAACGACGGCCTTCCCGATGCGTGGGAACTCGCGCATGGTCTCGATCCGAAGAATCCGGCTGATGCCAACGCGGTCGCGAAGAGTGGCTACACCCAGATCGAGGAGTTTCTCAACAGCCTCGCGGCGGTGCCGTGAGAAACTCGTAGCGGCGAGTGCCAGCGAGCCGACCGCCTTCCGCTCGCTCCTGCTCGCAGCTGCCAGACGTCTGCGACCCGCGTGCTCCACCCGTCCGGCAGAAATCGTGGTTGCCATTACGCATGCTGAAAATTTCAGTGGACACGTTCTAACGCGGTGCTGCGAACTCCCGCTTGAGACCCATCAGTCGCGCTCGGTGCGACGGATGCACCCCTTACCCCCAACACAACACCCTCCCGACCGTGATGTCGCTCCAGCGACGGATTTTTCCGGCTCGCGGCTTTGCCGCCTCCGCTTCCCTGCTCTGGGGCGCCGCGGCGTTCGTGCTCGCGATCACGGGCCTGCTCGTGGCCCGGGCGTGCCATTACCAGCTCGGCAGCTTGGGCGGCTACCTCGTCTATCTCGCGTGCTACGTGGTGCTGCCGGGCGTCGTCGGGCTGTATTTCGTGAACAAGGGGCCGCTTTCGATCAGCCTGGCCATCGCGCTTGGGGTGCCGACGGGTTTCGCGATTGAGATATTTTCCTACATCGCGTGCTCCGCGCTCGGCCTGCGTGACGCCTACTTCTGGGCGCCGCTGGGCTGGGCGGCGCTCGCGGTCGCCGCGCGATGGAGCGGCGGATCCTGGCCCCTGCGCGTTTGCCTGACGGCGCACCACGCCGGCCTGGCCCTCGGCATGGCGGTGGCGTTTCTCGCGACGGCGCTCGTGGCCGCGAGCCAGATGTTCGTGGAGGCGCCGCTGGCCGACGGTCTGCCCGCGCGCGCGATCTTCCACGACTGGGTCTATCTCGTGAGCCGGGCCTCGGCGATCAAGCACCATTGGCCGCTCGATGATCCGAGTCTCGCGGGCACACCGCTGCAATACCACTACTTCATGATGGTGCATGCGGCCGCCGCGTCGGTCACGACGGGCGCTGAAGTCACCGAGGTGCTGCTGCGCCTCGTCGCCGTGCCGATGGGCGCGGTGCTGGTGGCGCAGGCGTATGTGCTGGGCCGCACGGTGTCGCGCAGCCCGTGGGCCGGCGTGGTCGCCGCGCTGCTGCTGATGGCGGCGAGCGAGGTTTCGTTCTCACCCAGCTACGGGACGCCGATGTTCCT
>JANOCA010000744.1:0-2658 GCA_031411915.1 Opitutaceae bacterium | reverse complement strand
GGCGATTGAAGGAGACCCCCTAGGCCCCGCAATGGAAAAACCGGAAAGTTTGTTCACAGATTGCGCGAGCGATTTTCCTGTGGCGCCGTCGCCCCGTATGAACCTTTCTCCCATCGATGAACCCCACCCCTCTTCGCCCTGCCCTCGCCTTCATCGTCTCCGCTCTCACCGCCACGGCGGCGCCCCACCTTGCGGGCGTCGGCGCCGCGATGGATGAGATGATCGCCAAGAATGAAGTCGCCGGCGCCGTCACGGTCGTCGTGACCAAGGACAAGACCCTCCATCTCCAGAGCAACGGTCACGCCGACGTCGCTTCCAAGCGCGCGATGACGCCCGACACCCTGATGTGGATCGCCTCGATGACGAAGCCGATCACCGGCGTCGCGATCATGATGCTGCAGGACGAGGGGAAGCTGAACGTCACCGACCCCGTGGCGAAATACATCCCCGAGTTTGCGAATCTGAAGACACCCTCCGGCACACCGGCCAACCTCACCATCACGCAGATTCTCACGCACACGTCCGGCCTCGGCGAGGCGAGCGGCCCCGCTGCGCAGGCGGCCAAGACCCTCGCCGACCTTGTGCCGGTGTGGCTCGGGGCGAAGATGCAGTTCGAGCCCGGCGCCCAGTGGAAATACTGCCAATCCGGCATCAACCTTGCCGGTCGCATCGTCGAGGTCGTGAGCGGGATGCCGTTCGACGCATTCCTCCAGAGGCGCCTCTTCGATCCGCTCGGCATGAAGGACACGACCTTCTACCCGACCGCGGCGCAGCGCCCGCGAATGGTGACGGCCTATGCGAAGAACAAGGACACGGGCGAACTCACGGTCGCGGCACCTCGCGCCGAGTTTGGCAGCCGCGATCGGCCGCCGCAGGGCAACGGCGGGCTCTTCTCCACGGCCAACGACTACGCGCGCTTCTGCCAGATGCTGCTCAACCGGGGCACCCTCGACGGCAAACGCATTCTCACCGAGAAAGCCGTGGGCGTGCTGTACGCGGTTCACACGGGCACGTTGCCGACGGGATTTTTCCAGAACGACACCTACGGCCAGCGCGGCGCGAACTACGGCTGGGGCATCGGCACCTGCGTGCTGAAGACCCCGCACGAGGGACTCGCCGCCATGCTCTCGCCCGGCACCTACGGCCATGGCGGCGCCTGGGGCACGCAGGCTTGGATCGATCCGGTGAAGGGCCGCGCCTACGTGCTGATGGTGCAGCGCTCGAATTTCCCGAACAGCGATGCGAGCATCGTGCGCCAGCGTTTCCAGGAAACCGCCGCCGCCGCGCTGCGTTGATTCGCGACGGCCGGCCAGCGAGGCTCCGGAAAGATTCTCTCTTCGTTCCCGCTCACAATTTCCATCCGCCTTGCCATGAAAAAACACCTGCTGCTCCTCTCCCTGCTCGCGACCGCCGTCGCCAGCTTTGCCGCCGACACTCTGTCGGCCGACGATCGCAAGAAGGGCCTCGCCTATCTTGAAAAGACGCGCGCCGGCGTCATCGCCGCGGTCAAGGGCCTCAGCGAAGCCCAGCTCACCTTCAAAACCGCCCCCGACAAGTGGTCGGTCACAGAGACGCTCGAGCACATCGCCTCCGCGGAAGAGATGCTCTTCGGGCTCGCCAGCACGCAGGCGATGCAGGCACCTGCCCGTCCTGCGGGCGAGGACGTGAAGGCCATCGACGAATTCGTCCTCAAGGCGATTCCGGATCGCACCAAGAAGGCGGCTGCGCCCGAGCCGCTGCTCCCGAAGAACCGCTACGGCTCCACCAAGGACGCGCTCGCGCAGTTCGAGAAGAACCGCGCCAAGACTATCGCCTATCTAAAGGATACCTCCGGCCTCCGCGATCACGCGATCGACAGCCCGCTCGGCAAGAAGCTCGATCCCTACCAGTGGCTGCTCTTCATCGCTGCCCACAGCGATCGCCACACGAAACAGATGCTCGAGGTGAAGGCGGATCCTAACTTTCCCAAGAAGTAGGCGCAGGGCCCCTCCCACTCCGCCCACCCAGCCCGCGTCGCCCGACGCGGGCTTTTTGTTTGCCCGCGAGATCGCACGCGGTGTTGTTGGCCGCACCATCATGTCGCGCACCTTCACCATCGCCATCGGTTCGGATCACGCGGGCTTCGCCTACAAGGAGGCCATCAAGGCCATGCTCCTCGCCGAAGGGCACACCGTGCGGGACTTCGGCACGCATTCGGATGCCTCGTGCGACTACCCGGATTTCATCCGGCCGACGGCCGAGGCCGTGGCGCGCGGCGAGTTTGAGCGCGGCATCGTGCTCGGCGGCTCGGGCAACGGCGAGGCGATCGTCGCCAATCGCGTGCGGGGCGTGCGCTGCGGCCTCTGCTGGAACGAGCAGATCGCCATCTGGAACCGCTCGCACAACGACGGCAACGTCCTCTCGATCGGCCAGCGCACCGTGACCGAAGCCGAGGCGCTCGCCATCGTGAAAGTATGGCTGGCGACGGATTTCGAGGGCGGGCGTCACGTCGCCCGCATCCGCAAGATTGACGGAGTCTGACTGTGGGCGGGCTGCGGTAGCCCTGCTCGGAAGAGCAGGGACCAACGGGAATTTGGGCGGCGTTCCATCCCGCCTCTTCCGAGGCGGGCTACCCAGCCGTCATTTGCACTTCCGGCGCACACCTATTCAGTGCTGGGC
>JANOCA010000743.1:0-6754 GCA_031411915.1 Opitutaceae bacterium | reverse complement strand
TCTTTTTGTGGGATGATGGGGGGGTCCCCCCCCCCCGTTTCTGCCGAAAGCGACACCGCTCCAATGGGGGGGCTGGGCACCCCGCCTACAACTGCCAGCACCGGGCCGCCCGCGTCCCGCAAACTTTCCGTTTGTGCGCTGCGAGACCGCCCTCACGCTCCGGCGCATGTCTGCATCCGCCGCTCTCCCACTCCGTCGATGACGGAGCCGGTCAAGATCTTCCTCGAAATCGCCCTCGTCCTCGGCCTCGTGCTGGCCAACGGCTTCTTCGTCGCGGCGGAGTTCGCGCTGGTGAAGGTCCGGGCGAGCCAGCTCCGCCCCATGGCCAAGCACGGCGGCTGGCGCGTGAAGTTCGCCCTGCGCGCCACCGAGCACCTCGACGCCGTCCTCTCGGCCACTCAGCTCGGCATCACGCTCATGAGCCTCGGCCTCGGCTGGGTCGGCGAACCGATCATCGGCCACCGCATCGAGCCGATCCTGCGCGGCTTCGGCGTCACCGATCCCGACGCCATCAAGTCGGTCTCGTTCGCGATCGCGTTCGGGCTGATCACGTTTTTCCACATTGTGCTCGGCGAACTCGCGCCCAAGTCGCTCGCGATCCAGCGGCCCAAGGGCGTCTCGATCAACGTCGCGGCGCCGCTCATCGTCTTCTATTGGATTTTCTTCCCGTTCATCTGGGGGCTCAATCACACGGCGGCGCTCATCCTGCGGACCTTCGGCCTCCGCCCCGCCTCGGAGAGCGAGCACGGCTTCAGCTCGGAGGAGCTCGAGTATGTCTTCAGCAACGCCCGCCACTCGCACCCGGGCGACGCGCTCATCAACCGCCTGATGGTGCGCTCGGTGCGCCTGCGCAGCGTCACGGCCCAGCAGGTGATGCGCCCGCGGGATCAAATCGTGGCGCTGTGGCTCGACAAGCCGCTGGCGGAGAATCTCCGCATTGCGCAGACCGCCGGCTTCAGCCGCTTCCCCGTCTGCACCGGCTCGCTCGACGACGTGAAGGGCATCGTGCTCGTGCGCGAATGGCTGTGGCAGAGCCACGCGCTCGGGCCCGACGCCGCGTTCGAGCCGCTGATGCGCCCGGTCCTCACGTTCACCCTCAAGACGCCCTTTCACTCGATGATTGAGCTGTTCCGCACGTCCCGCGTGCACCTCGCCATCGTGCTCGACGCGGAGCTGAAGACGGCCGGCATCGTGAGCTTCGAGGACGTGCTTGAGGAAATCGTCGGCGACATCCGCGACGAGTCCGACCTCGGCGCCGGCCCGATCTTCGAGCACACGGAAAACGCGATCGTGGTCAGCGGCCTCTTCACGATGCGCGAGCTGCAGGCCGAGACCGGCTGGGCGTTCGAGTGGCAGCCGCGCGAGACCGTCGCGGCCTGGGCCGAGCGCAACCGCGGCAATTCCCTGCGCCGCGGCGAGAGCTTTGCCATCGGCGACTTCAACGTCATCGCCACCGATGTGACCGCCGAGCGCGTGCGCCGCGTGCGCGTCGAGCGCCCGCTGCCGCCGGAAAAGACCGAGTCGTCGTGACCGCGGCGCCCTCGCGGACGCGAGCCGCCGCTTGATTTTTCCCGGAGCCTGCTACACTGGCCGGCTCCAAGCCCCTCCTTCATCCTCCATGTCCACCGCCACACCGCAGAAATTCGAGTTCCAAGCCGAGATCAAGCAGCTGCTCGATATCGTCATCCACTCGCTCTACACCGAGAAGGAAATTTTCGTCCGCGAGCTCGTTTCCAACGCCTCCGACGCCCTCGAAAAACTCCGCCACACGCAGCTCACCGAGAAGGACATCTTCGACGACAAGCTCGCCCTCGAGATCAACGTCACCACCGACGACAAGGCCAAGACGATCACCATCCAGGACTTCGGCGTCGGCATGTCGCGCGAGGAGCTGGTCAAGAACCTCGGCACCATCGCCCACTCCGGCTCGAAGCAGTTCCTCAAGGCCCTCGGCGAGGGCGGCGCGAAGAACTCCAACCTCATCGGCCAGTTCGGCGTCGGCTTCTACTCGGCGTTCATGGTCGCGAAGTCGGTGAAGGTCTACTCGCGCTCCTGGCGCGCCGGCGAGCCGGGCCACGTCTGGTCCAGCGACGGCTCCGGCAGCTACGAGGTCGAGGAAAGCGACGGCGAACGCCGCGGCGCCAAGATCGTGATCGAGCTGAAGGACGATTGCGCGGAGTTCGCAGAGGACTCGACCATCAAGGACATCCTCGAACGCTACAGCGCCTTCGTGTCGTTCCCGATCAATCTCAACGGCAAGCGCGTCAATACCGTCCAAGCCCTCTGGCTCCGCTCGAAGAACGAGATCAAGGAAGAGGAATACACGGAGTTCTACAAGTTCCAGGCCCACGCCTACGACGAGCCGCGCCTGCGCCTGCACTTCAGCGCCGACGCCCCGCTCTCCATCAATGCCCTCCTCTTCGTGCCGAAGGAAAACACCGAGAAGCTCGGCCTCGCGCGCCTCGAACCCTCCGTCTCGCTCTACTGCCGCAAGGTTCTCATCGACGCCAAGCCCAAGGATCTGCTTCCCGAGTGGCTGCGTTTCCTCAAGGGCGTCGTCGATAGCGAGGACCTCCCGCTCAACATCTCGCGCGAGACGATGCAGGACAAATCCCTCATCGAGAAACTCAATAAAGTCATCGCGAAGCGTTTCCTGAAATTCCTCGAGGAAGAAGCCAAGAACCGCCCCGACGCCTTCACTGATTTCTACAAGGAGTTTGGCATTTTCCTGAAGGAGGGCGCCGCGCTCGACTACACGCACAAGGAGCAACTCGTGAAACTGCTGCGCTTCGAGTCGTCGCTCACCGAGAAGGGCAAGACCACCGCGCTCGCCGACTACGTCTCGCGCATGGGCACGGAGCAGAAGGAGATTTTCTACATCATCGGCCCCAACCGTGCCGCCATCGAGAGCGGCCCCTACCTCGAGGGCTTCACGGCCCGCAACCTCGAGGTGCTCTTCTGCTATGAGCCCGTGGACGAATACGTGATGAACAACGTCCGCGAGTTCGACGGCAAGAAACTCACCGCCGCCGACCACGCGGACGTGAAGCTCGCCGATCTGCCCAAGCCCGAGGGCGCGTTGAGCGAGGCCGACACCAAGACGCTCGCCGATTGGATCAAGTCCACCCTCGGGGACCGCGTCGCCGAGGTGAAAGCCAGCGACCGCCTCGTCGACTCGCCCGTGCTCGCGCTCAACGCCGACAAGTTCATGTCCCCCCACATGCGCCGCATGATGAAGGCCATGAACAAGGAGGGCGCCGATTCGCCGCTCCGCGTGAACCTCGAAATCAACCCGCGCCACGCCGCCATCAAGCGGCTCTTCGAGACGCACACCACCAACGCCGACCGCGCCAAGCTGGTCGCCGAGCAGCTTCTCGACAACGCCCTCATCTCCGCCGGCCTCCTCGATGACGCCTCGGTCATGGTCGCGCGCCTCAACAAGCTGCTCGAAACTATCTAGCTGGCTTGTCGGTTGTTAATGAAAGTATGGCCACATGGCCATACTTTCTTGTTGCGATATGGCATGCAAGCCATATCGATCCGGTCATTATGAAAATGACCATGCACATCGACGAGGAAGTCTTGGATCGCGTGATGAAAATCACGGGGGCCAAAAGCAAGACCGCCGCCGTCGAACTCGCCCTCAGCGAAATGGCCCGCCGACACAAGATGAAGGAACTGTTCAGCGCGGGATTGGGCTTCACCCCGGAAGAACTCCGGAAGGCGGTCGACCCAGCGTCATATCCGGAAATACCGGAAACGCGCTGAGGGTCGCGGAACAACCTAGACAAGCATGGAGCATCGCGTCCTGCCCGATAGCAACATCTACATCAGCGCGCTGCGTGCCGGTGTGGATCCGTTCGCACAATTCACGGAAGAGGGATTCGCAGAGCGCGAGTTCGTGACGTGCGGGATGGTCGTCCTTGAGGTCACTCGCGGCATCCGGGATCCCAACATGCTGCGGCGAATCCGCGAGCGTTTCGCAGTGATGCTCTACCAGCCGACGAACAACCAAACATGGGAACGCGCCGCGCAACTCGGGTGGTCGCTCGATCGGCGCGGTGTGGTGCTTCCAGCGCACGACTTGATCATCGCAGCCTGCGCGCTCCAAGTGGATGCGGCCTTGCTCACTGCTGACGCCCATTTCCAAGCCATCCCGGGCCTGCGTGTGATCGCCTCGCTGGAGTGAGCGGCTACCTGTTCGCCGCGGCGGGGAATTTCTCGCGCAGGAATTTATCGACCGCCTCGGCGCCAAGAATTGTCGCGGCGTCGTAGACGAACTTCCACTGCCCGTCGGCCTGCCGCTTCCAGATGATCACGTAGATGCCGTAGGGTCGGAACGGCCCTTCCTTTCCGGGCCCGGATTCCGCGACACCCCACGTGTAGCCCAAATCGCCGGACGCAGCCACATCGGCCCGCAGCGATTTCCACCGCATCACGTTGTTGCGCGTGCGGGCGGATTCGGATTTCGCCCGCGCCTCCTGCGCATCGCGGCCCAGCGTGAGGCTGTTGGCAATCAGGGCGTCGTCGGCCATAAAGGCAGTCAGACCGGCGCCGAAACCGTGTTCGAGGATGTGCTTGAAGAACGCTGCTTCGGCGCGCACGAGCCCGGCCTTGGCGGCTTCAGGTTCCGCGGCCTGCACAGCCGAGAAAAAGGCAAGGACAGCAACGAACGAACACAGCACGGCTGGGATTTTCATAGCGGGGTAGGTCCGAGAAAAGCGGATCACTCGCGCCGAGCCAACGCCAGATTCAGGCACACTTGTGTTTGGCTGAATCCATGGGTTTATCATCTTCGTCCTACCCCCCATGACCTCGAGGGTTCTCATCGCACTGGCCGTGTTCTGCCTGGCCCCGCCTGCCTCAGCCGCATCGGCCGACGCAGCACTGGATCGTGACTTCACCCGCACGGTCCGGCCCTTCGTCGAGACCTACTGCGTCGGGTGCCACGGCAAGGAGAAGACCGAGGCCGAGCTCGATCTGAGCGTGTTCACCACGACGGCCTCGGTCGTCGGCGGGTTCGCGCATTGGGAACTGGTGCTCGACCGCCTCGACGCCGCGGACATGCCGCCCTCCAAGGCCAAGCAACATCCCAGCGCCGCGGAACGGGAGACGGTTGCGGCGTGGGTTCGAGCGTTGCGCAAAAACGAGGCCCGCAAAAATGCCGGCGACCCCGGTCCCGTGCTGGCCCGCCGCCTGAGCAACGCGGAATACGACTACACCATCCGCGACCTCACCGGCGCCGACCTCCGCCCTACCCGCGAGTTTCCCGTCGATCCGGCAAATCAGGCCGGCTTCGACAACTCCGGCGAGTCGCTCGCGATGTCACCCGCCCTGCTCAACAAGTATCTGCAGGCCGCGCGCACCGTCGCTGATCACCTCGTGCTCAAGCCGGACGGGTTCGCTTTCGCGCCGCACCCGGTCGTCGCCGACACCGACCGCGACAAATACGCGGTGCTGCGCATCGTGGATTTCTACCGGCGTCAGCCGACGGACTATGCGGATTATTTCGAGGCCGCATGGCGACACCACCACGCCACTGCACCCGGCGGATCGCGCGCGGGCCTGGCCGGCATCGCGGCGGAAATGAAACTCAGCGCAAAATACCTCGCCACCGTCTGGTCGTTGCTCACCGAGGCGCACGACGATGCCGGTCCGCTGGCCACGCTGCGGACGATGTGGCGCGGGCTGCCTTCGCCCGCCGCCGCGCCGTCGCCCGCCGCGGTCCGCGCCGGCTGCGAAGGGATGAGGGACTATGTCGTCTCCCTTCGCGCCAAGCTCATCCCGGAGGTGAAGAACCTCCCGGCCCGGCAGACCGGCATCAATGACGGCGCGCAGGCGCTGGTGCTTTGGAAGAACCGCCAGATGGCCGCCAACCGCCGCCGCCACGATCCCTCCGCGCTGCTCACGGCAGCCGAAGCCGCCGAAGCCCAAGCCAAGCGGTCCGCCGATGAGGCCGCCAAGGCCGTAAAAGCGCCCGCGACGAAGGGCTACACCAAGGCCTCGCCCAACGCCGAGCGCATCCAGCGCGGGGGCCAGTTCCTCGCGCCCGCCCTCACTACCACGGGCTCCTCCGCGACCTTCCAACTCGCGGGCGCCGCCCACCGCGGCAGCGAGCCCGCGCTGATCGTGCCCGACGATCCGGCGGGGCGCGCGCGGCACGCGGCGGCGGTGGCGCGCTTTGCCGACGTGTTTCCCGACGCCTTCTACATCACCGAGCGCGCCCGCGTCTTCCTCGATGCCGCCAAGGAGAGGGACAATGCCGGCCGCCTGCTCAGCGCCGGGCTGCACAGCCAGACCGGCTACTACCGCGACGACGCCCCGCTCCATGACCTGATCCTCGACGAGACCGGGCGGCGCGAACTCGACCGCCTCTGGCGCGAGTTCGACCTCCTGTCGCTCGTGCCGCAGCGCATGCACACGAGCCTGCTGTGGTTCGAGCGCACGGACTCGTCGTTCCTGCGTGACGACGAATTCACCCCCTTCCGCCCCGAGGACAAGTCCGCGACCACGCCGGAGAAAGTGTCTCAACTCGCCGCGCTCTACCTCGCCAAGGCGCACCGCAGCGGGGCCAGCGAAACCGTGCTCGCCGCCATCACGGAGCATTTCGTCACCAGTGCCGACAACATCGCCCGCGTCGATCGAGAGCGGCTCGCCGCCGAACCCTCGCACGCGCGCGCCCTGGAGGATTTCGCCGCGCGCGCCTACCGCCGTCCGCTCACCACGGCGGAGCGCGACGGCCTCCGCGCATTCT
>JANOCA010000742.1:0-6745 GCA_031411915.1 Opitutaceae bacterium | reverse complement strand
CCGGGGAGAAATTTCAGGAACTCGCCCACGTTGCCATCCGTGACCTCGCCGAACGCGTCGGCCGAGATCACGTTCTTAATGTTCGCGGCGAAGCGCTGCTCGTTCGTCGCGATGGAGTCAGCATTCGTGTCGCGCGTGCTGGCGACGGTGAACGCATCAAGCTTCACCGTGCCGTCCTTGGCGCCATAGCGCGCCGCGCTGGTGAGATCGATGTTGCGCTCGTTGGTTTGCCCAGCACCGACCTCAACCGTGATCTCCTGCGGATCGAGGCCGGTGTAGAAAACCTGGAGCGTGACGCGGCCGGCGTCCACGGCCGGGATGCGGTAGGAGCCGGACTCGTCCGTGAACACTACGCGATCCGTGCCGCGCACGGTGATGCGGGCGTTGTTGAGGTATTGGCCGGTGGCGATGTTCTGCACGCGGCCAGCGATCGTGCCGGTGGCGGCCGCATCGGCGGCGAGGGCGGGGATGAGCTGCACGATGGCGAGCGCGAGGCCCAGCACGGCGCGGAGAACGGGACAACGAGGGGTAATCATGGGGCAACGGGTTTGCACGGCTCGGCCGCAGCGGCGCGAGGCGATGGTTTTCGGGGCTCGCGAACTCCAACGCATCGCCGTGCGGAAGTGAAGCCCACGCTGCACACCTGCAGGTGACGATTTCGCACCTCGCGGCGCCCGGAGCCGGCGGTGCCGTCACCCGCGCGCCACCGCGGCGGCCACCTGGGCGGTCTTCGCCTCAAGGTCCGCCGCGCACTCCGGCGAACCGCGCCCGAGATCGCGGCAGATCTCCGGGCGGTTTTCGTAGATCGTGCAGAAAAATTCCGCGCCACCCGCGGCGTCGCGCCGCACCTCCAGCGCCGCGCAATGCCCGTCGCGCATCCGCATGAACGCGTGGTTGCCGATGAAGTGCGCGAGCGTCTCCGCCTCGGCGCCGAGCCTCGCCCAGTCGTCGCCCCGCACCCAGACGTATTCCGCGGAGTCCGAGAAACAGCACACGCCGCAGCGGCGGCAGTCGGTGGGAGTATTCTCGTTCATCTGGCGCGCAGTGAGAAGACCCGGCTCCGCTGCCCGGCGCAAGATGACAAGCGCCTCGTCACTTACCCACGCGCCGCTCGATCAGTGTCCAATCCAGCTGCGCTGCCTTCAGCGCGAGATTCATGTCCGCGATAAACGCCACCATCGACCCGATCAGGCCAAGAATCGCGATACAGAAAATCGCGACGAGCAGCCCCACGATCTGCAGCTCCCAGAACGCCGCGAGGAACAATCCCAAAATCAGCACGCCCACGCCCAGCACTGTCAGCGCCGCCAGCGTGATCGAAAGCCGCAGGATGCGGGCGCGTCGGTGGAGAATCGCAACCTGCGCATGCCAATTGTCGGTCACGTCCGGCGCCTGGCCCCCTTTCAGCAGCTCGTGAATGATCGTCCGCGAGCGATCGACCATGCGCCCGAAACGATTCGTCAACGTGAGCAGAAGCAACCCCACCCCGGAGATCAAAATCACCGGGCCGATCGCAAGCTGGAGGATCGGCACAAGTTGCATGAGAGAGTGCTGGTTCATCCCCACGAAGAGAACCGCCGAAGCCGACTCAAGCGACCTTCAACTGTTCCACCAGCCGTTGCCCGAGACGCCAGACACACGGCTTGCTGCGGCATGAGCAACGGTTTCCACTCCGCGCCTCGCATGGACGCCTACGCCCGAGCCCGCCAGCTCATCGACGCCGCGCACGCCGCCGATCCTAGCCGCGCGGCGGACGGGCGGCCCGCTGAGCTCGTCTACGGCGAACGTGTCGAGGCGTGGGTGGTCCGCCTCGTGCCCGACGCCTCGCCGGCGCTCCGCCTCGCCGCGCGCGCGCAGCACCTCGAGCGCTGGCTCACGCCGCGCGCGACGTTTCCCGAGGGCAAAGCCGGCTACCTCGCGTGGCGCCGCTCGCTCTACATCAAGCAGGCCGAGCGCGCCCGCGCTTTGGCGACCGAGGCGGGCGTCGCCGCTGCCGAAGCCGCCGAGATCGCGACGTGGGTTTCGAAGACCGGCCTCAAGACAAACGCCGGCACGCAGGCGCTCGAGGACGCCGCGTGCCTCGTCTTTCTGGAGAACGAGATCGAAGCCTTCGCCGCGCAGCACTCGGATTACCCGCGCGAGAAGTTCGTCGATATCCTGCGCAAGACGTGGCGCAAGATGAGCCCTGCCGCGCAGTCGGCCGCGCTCGCCCTCGAGCTCCCGCCGGCGATCACGGGGCTGGTGCGCGAGGCGCTGGCCTGAAGCCTCTCGCGACGCCGGGCCCATTAGCCCGCCGCTCCTGCATCATCACGCCCACGCACTTTCGTCGGGTAACACGCTTTGCAGTTGAACCGACCGGCGCGCTCCTTCGTCCTGCTCCCCGCGCGTCCCAGAACGGTCGCTGCGCTTTTCTTCCCGGCATGGAAACTCCCTCCGCTCCCGCCCCTGATCATCCGCCCGCCGCCGCGCCCAACGACCGGCGCGATTTCCTCTCCAAGGCCGCCGCCATCGCCATCGGCGGCGCCATCACCGTGGTCCCGCCGGTCGCGGGCCTGTGCGTGTTGCTCGATCCGCTGCGGCGTCCGTCCGTGGCCGGCGCCTCCGTGCTCGTCGCCTCGCTCAACGCCCTCCCCGAGGGCGGGGAGCCGCGCAAGTTCCCGGTGCTCGCCGACAAGGTCAACGCGTGGAACCGCGAGACCAACGTCCCGATCGGCGCCGTTTATCTCCAGCGCCTGAAGGACAACAAGGTCCGCGCGCTCAACGTCGTGTGCCCGCACGCCGGGTGCTTCGTGAACTACCGGGGCGGCCAGAACGACTTCTTCTGCCCGTGCCACGACAGCCGCTTCAGCACCGATGGGGCGATCCTCGACCCGAAGAGCCCGAGCCCGCGCCCGCTCGACGAGCTGACCGTCGAGATCCGCAAGGGCACCGAGGTGTGGGTAACGTTCCAGAATTTCCGCGCCGGCGAGCACACGAAGATCCCCGTCTGACGATGAAAGCCGCCCTCGACTGGCTCGACCACCGCACCGGCTACAAGCGCCTCCTCCACGAGACGCTCTTTGAAAACGTCCCCGGCGGCGCGCGCTGGCGCTACGTGTGGGGCAGCACGCTCGCCTTCTGCTTCATGGTGCAGGTCGTCACGGGCCTCGCGCTGTGGCTCGCCTACAGCCCCAGCTCGCAGACGGCGTGGGAGAGCGTCTATTTCATCCAGCACGAGATGTGGGGCGGCTGGTTCCTGCGCGGCGTGCACCACTTCACCGCGCACGCAATGACGGTGCTGCTCGTGTTTCACCTGATGCAGGTCGTGATCGACGGCGCCTACCGGGCCCCGCGCGAATTCAACTTCTGGTCCGGCATCGTGCTCCTGCTGCTCACGCTCGCGCTCTCGCTCACCGGCTACCTCCTGCCGTGGGACCAAAAGGGATTCTGGGCGACCAAGGTCGCGACCAACATCGCCGCGATCACGCCGCTCGTCGGGCCGGAGATTCAAAAGCTCGTCGTCGGCGGAACCGATTACGGGCATCACACGATCACGCGGTTCTTTGCGCTGCACGCGGGCATCATCCCCGGCCTGATCATCGCGTTCATCGTCGGCCACATTTACCTTTTCCGGAAGCACGGCCTCACGCCCAAGCTGCCCAAGCGCCGGCCCGACGCGGCGTTCTGGCCCGACCAGGTGCTGCGCGACGCCATCGCGTGCGCGGCCGTGCTGGCCGTGGTGCTGTTCCTCGTCTTCCGCTATCATGGCGCGGAGCTCGGCGCGCCCGCCGATGCCTCGGAGCCATTTTCCGCGGCGCGGCCGGAGTGGTATTTCCTGTTTCTCTTCGAGCTCCTGAAATATTTCCCCGGCGGCACCGAGGTCTGGGGCGCGATTGTGCTGCCCGCCGTGCTCATGGCCGTGCTCGCCGCGATGCCCTTCATCGGCAACTGGCGGCTCGGCCACCGCTTCAACCTCGCCTTCATGTGGGCGATGCTCGGCGGCGTCGCCGCGCTCACCTGGCTCGCCATCCGCGCCGATCGGAACAACCCCGACCACGCCATCGCCGTCCGCACCGCCGAGCAGGAGGCGCACCGCGTCGTCGCCCTCGCGCAGTCGCCCGCGGGCATCCCGGTCACCGGCGCCGTCACCCTCCTGCGCAACGATCCGCTCACGCAGGGCCCGAAGCTCTTCGCGAAAAACTGCGCGAGCTGCCACCGCTACGACGGCCACGACGGCCTCGGCGGCCAGCCCAAGGACAAGGCCTCCGCCGCGGACCTGAAGGGCTTCGCCAGCCGCGCGTGGCTTACTGGCCTCTTTGATCCGGCGAAGGTGGACTCCCCGCAGTATTTCGGCGCCACCCGTTTCAAGACCGGCAAGATGGTGAAGTATGTGAAGGAGGACGTCGCCGCCCTCGACGCCGCCGGGAAGAAGGAGCTCGAGAAAGCGATCGTCGCCCTTTCCGCCGAGGCGCGCCTCAAGTCCCAGCGAGCGCAGGACAAGGATGACGAGACGCTCATCGAGGCCGGCACCAAGGCCCTTATCGGCACCAAGCTCAGCTGCATCGACTGCCATAAGTTCCACGACGAGGGCGAGGAGCTGGGCACCGCTCCCGATCTCTCCGGCTACGGCTCGCGCGACTGGGTCATCGGAATCATCTCCAATCCCGAGCACGAGCGCTACTACGGCTCGCGCAACGATCGCATGCCCGCCTTCGGCGAGGAGAAGCAGCTCACCCCGCACGAGATCGGCCTCGTCGCCGACTGGCTGCGCGGCGAGTGGTATGAGCCGGCGGTGAAGAAGCCCTGAGTTGGCGGTTTGCTTTTTGTAGGCGGGGTGCCCTCACCCCGCTTCTCTCTGGCTTTCGTCTGTCCGTGCTCGCGGGGTGAGGGCACCCCGCCTACAACCGGAGGCAATTTCCGCCTTCCCTTCCCTTTCCGCCATGTTACGCCCGCCGCAGACCTTCGCCACCGCCCGCTTGGTCGCGCGCCCGCCGCGCGGCGAGGATGCGCCCGCGGTCTTCGCCGCCTACGCGAGCGATCCGGAGGTCACACGCTTCCTCTCGTGGCGCGCCTATGGTCGCGTGGAACCGCTCGCGGTCTTCCTGCGTGAAAGCGCGGCCAACTGGGAAAAGGGCGCCGGCCACTACGCATGGCTCCTCAGCCTCCGCGGGACCGAGCCGCCCATCGGCTCGATCGGCGTGACGTTTGAAAATGGCGGCCGCGCGATGTTCGGCTACGTGCTGGCGAAAAAATTCTGGCATCATGGCCTCGCCGCCGAGGCGCTCACGCACCTCGTGGACTGGGCGCTCGCCCAGCCGGAGATTTTCCGCGCGTATGCGTTCTGCGATGTGGAAAATCCCGCCTCCGCGCGCGTGATGGAGAAAGCCGGCATGGCGCGCGAAGGCGTGCTCCGCCGCTGGCACGTCGCCCCCACCCTCGGCCCCGAGCCGCGCGATTGCATCGTGTGCGCCAAGGTCCGCTGATCCTTTTCCATGAAAGCCCCGCCCCTCCTTGCCCTCGCGCTTTTCCTCGGCGCGCTGGCGCCCGCCCTCGCCGCCGATCTCGAGCAGCTCACCGAGATCAACCGCCAGGCTCAGGTCGCCCACGGCAAGCGCAACCTCGGCGACTCCACGCCCCTCTACCAAAAACTCCTCGCCCTCGATCCGCCAGTGGAGCCCACGGCGGCGCAGCGGGAGCTGATCCTGCGTTTCGCGCCGCGGCTCATGAACGTGCCGCGCGAATTTTTTCCGCTCAAGGATATCGTCGCCCTTCTCCATCCGGAGAAACCCGTCATCGCTTACCACTTGTTCTGGGAGGACGACCTTGGTTTCCCCAGCGACAATGATCCCTGCGACCACGAAGTCGTCTGGGTCACCTACGATGCGGCCACCCGCGCCGTCACGGCGCTCGATGCCTACTGGCATGGCCGCATCGTGCCGGGCTCGGCGGCGGCGGTCGCCGACGCCAACGCCCACTATGGCCGCGCGTGGGTGGGCGTCGAATGGGGCTACCACGGCAGCGTGCTCTTCGGCGCGCGCGGGACCGAGAAGGTCGTCGACGATGTCCTCCGCTCGCACTGGGAGCGCGCCCATAACCCGCCCAAGGATCGGCCTCGCGATCCGCTCGCGCGCGGCTGGCCCACGTCCTTCGCGGGGGATTTCGCGGCGTTCACGACATTTTCCGTGGCCTTCGATCCGCGGCCGATGCTGCGCGAGCGCGGCCTCGCCTACGTAAGCCAGTGGGCCAATGCCACGATCAACCGGCAGTGTCTCCGCTACAATTTTGCGGCCAAGACGGAGTGGCCGTGGCTGGCCGCGCGCTGATTCCCCCATGCCCTCCGACCGCCACTCCGACTACCAATGCGACCGCACCGCGTGGGGCGTCGAGGTGTGCAAGCGCGTCGGCTCCGAGCGCGTGAAGGTGCTCTACGACATCTACCACATGCAGGTGATGGAAGGGGACGTCATCCGCACCGTCCGCGAAAACCACCGCTGGTTCGCACACTACCACACCGCCGGAAATCCGGGCCGCCACGAAATCGACGCGACCCAAGAGTTGAACTACCCCGCCGTCATGCGCGCGATCGCGGAGACGGGCTTCACCGGTTTCGTCGGCCAGGAATTCCTCCCGAAGCCCGACCCGCTGGCCTCACTGCGCGAGGCGATCAAGTTGTGCTCGGTGTGAGGTAAACGCCGACGGTAGCGCGAGGCTTCAGCCCGCGCAGAAGTGCGAATACCTCATCCCGTTCCTGCGCGGGCTGAAGCCT
>JANOCA010000741.1:0-13849 GCA_031411915.1 Opitutaceae bacterium | reverse complement strand
TGAAGGCGAGGTGCTCGAGGAAGTGGGCGAGGCCCTGCTGGTCATCGGCCTCGTGGACGGCGCCGGCCTCGACGAGGAGGCGCAGCGCGACGCGCTCCTTCGGCTCCTTGTTGGCGCGGACGGCGTAGCGGAGGCCGTTGGGCAGCGTGCCGAAGGCCACCGTCGGATCCATCTTCAGGTCGCTCGTCTCGTGGGGAAACGGGATCGGGGTGGCGGCGAAGGCGGTGGCGAGAGCGAGCGTGAGGCAGGCCAGGAAGGCGGGGAGGCGCATGGGAGGAGTGGCGAGAAAACGCACCGGCTGCGCAAAGGCAAAAGAAGGGAGAGAGAAATATCTTTGCACCGTCCGGGGGTTTCGCGGCCAATGGCCCGACGTATCCGCGATGATTTGGGTCTACCGCCTGTTGTTTTTTCCCGCGCTGCTCGTGCTCGCGCCGCTCTATCTCTGGCGGATGCGCAAGCGCGGCGGCTACGGCGCGGGCTTCATGCAGCGCTTCGGCGCCGACCCGGGGTTGCCGGCGAAGACACCCGGCCGGCCGCGCGTGTGGCTGCAGGCGGTGAGCGTGGGCGAGATGCTCGCCATCGGGCCGATCCTCGAGGCGCTGCGGCGCGAGGAGGTGGAGGTGTATCTCACGACCACGACGAGCACAGGCCATCGGCTGGCGCGCGAGCGCTACGCGGCGCTGGTGGCGGGAGTGGGGTATTTTCCGATCGATGCGTGGCCGTTTGTCGCGCGCGCCTGGCGGCGCATCGCGCCCGACCTGATGATTCTCGCCGAAGGTGAGCGTTGGCCGGAACATCTTCGCGCGGCGGCGACGCGCAGTGTGCCCGTGCTCAACATCAACGCCCGGCTCTCCGATCGCAGCTATTCACGGCTAAGAAAATTGCCGCGCGCCGCGGCGCTGACCTTCCGCGGCGTCACGCGGCTGCTCGCGGTGTCGGACGACGATGCGCAGCGCTTCATCGCCTGCGGCATGCCCCGCGAGCGCGTGATGGTCACAGGCAACATCAAGCTCGACGTGACCATCCCGCGCCTCGCCGACGCCGAGCGCGCGCAACTGCGGCGCGAACTCGGCCTGCCGCCCGGGGACTTGGTGCTGCTTGGCTCCTCTACCTGGCCCGGCGAGGAGGCGGCGCTTGTGGCGGCCCTGCAGCGCACCCGCGCCGCCGGCCTGCGCTGCTCGCTGCTCATCGTGCCCCGTCACGCCGAGCGGCGCGCCGAGATCGAGGGGGAGCTTAGCGCGACGGGTCTGCGCTTTCACTTCCGATCGCGCGGAGCATCGCCGGGTGAGGTTGATGTCGCGGTTGCCGACACCACCGGCGAGCTGCGCCGACTCACCCAGCTCGCGGACTTGGTGTTTGTGGGCAAAAGCCTGCCGCCGCACATGGAAGGTCAGACGCCGGTCGAGGCCGCGGCATTGGGCAAGCCGATCTTGTTGGGAGCGGGCATGAGCAACTTTCGCGTCATCGCGGGCAACCTCATAGCACACGGGGCGGCGCGCGAGGTGGCGGATGCGGCGGCGCTTGCCCGCGCCGCATGCGAGCTGCTCACCGATTCGGCGACGCGGGGGGCGGTTGGGGCGGCGGCGGAGGGCTGGCACCGCGGGAACGCCGGCGCCGCGGCGCGAACGGTAGCGATAATTCACGAGGAGCTTAAGCGCTGCCGGTGACCATCAGGAGAGCCGCCACCGAATGAAAAAGGCCTGCCGGAGGCGGTTCTATCACGGCAAATACGGATGGGGTAAATTGGGTATTGCGCCGCGGTGTGCCGATTCTAATTTCCACCCCTTTTAGCCTGATGCAGTCCCACGGACCCAAGCGCGTCTACACTCCTCATTCGCTCGAGTTTTGGTTCGGCAAGCTCGAATCCGACTGGGCCGAGGCCTTCTCTGCCTCGCAGCTCGAGCATGGCCGTAAGATCTACGTGGACGGCGAGGTGCGCGAGCTGGAGCTGACCGACAAGGACGCGATCGTCCACCGCCGCATCGAGAAGCGCGACGAGTATGCCGTCATCGAGTGGACCAACGGCCGTCTGAGCGTCCGGTCTTCCTCGACCGATAGTGAACGGGCCCACGCGTTGGCTGTCGCTGGTTTGCACGAAATCGAGGAGCTGGTGGCTGATGAAATTTCCCCCCTGCCCGGCGACCCCGCAAAGTCGACCAACGGCGGCAACGGCCACGGTCGCAGCTTGGGCAACGGTGCCGCTCACGCTCCGGCCGCGGCTCCGGTCCGGACCTTTGGGGGCGGACTCGCCAAGAGTTCCGCCGCGGGCAACGGCAATGGTAACGGGAATGGCAAGACGCCCCACGCCGCCGGCTCCGCGCCTGCTCCAGCCGCCACGAGCGGCCCCTCCCGCTCGCTCCTGCTGGTGTTCAAGACCAAGACGGCGGGCCTCTCGTTTCAGGCCGCGTGGCTGGACACCGACGGCAAGACCAAGCACCCCGCGCTCGGCCCCGATGCCCACGCCAACGGCAACGGCCACAGCAACGGCCACGTCTCCTCCAGCGAGCGGGCGAAGCTCATCGGTCTCGCCGCCTACGCGCGTAAGGCGCACTTCCACTACAACCAGGAGACGGGCGTCTACCTGATGGAGTCGCTCGTCGAGATCCCGAACTTCCTGAAGGTCGTGCTCCCGGCGTGGAAAAAGCTCTTCTCGCTCGAGCTCGACGAGAAATCGCTCAACCTCCTCAAGGGCACGCGCCTCGTGGAGCTCGAGGCGGTGGCGGAGCGGGTGGCGAAAAGCGGCACGAACGGCGCCAGCGAAGGCACGGCGCTCAACCTCCGTTGGATTTTCCGCGCAGGTGAGCGCATGCTCACCGACACCGAGGTCAAGGCCCTGCTCAAGCACGGCGGCCAGCCGGTGATCCTCCCGAATCTCGGCATCGTCTCGCTGCCGGCCGACAAGTGGGAGAGCTTCAGCGCATGGCGCAAAAACGTCGAGGAGACCCATGGTCCCGACGCGACCACGGGCGGCGCCCTCTCGCCTTACCTCATCTTTTCCCTCTTCAACGACGTGCGCCTCAAGCTCACGCTCTCCCCCGAGATCGAGGCGTGGCGGCAGTCGGTGCTCGCGGCGCCCTCCGCCCCGCCGGCCCTGCCCGAGCTTCTGCGCCCCTACCAACGCCGCGGCGTTGAGTGGCTGCACCATCTCTGCGAAGTCGGCTGCCACGGTCTGCTCGCCGACGAGATGGGCCTCGGCAAGACCCTGCAGGTTCTCTCTCTGCTCGCCGCGCGCGAGGCGGCGACGAAGACGCATCTCATCGTGTGCCCCGCCAGCGTCGTGCCCGTCTGGCGCGAGGAGATCGCGAAATTCTTCCCGCGCCTCGCCGTCGATGTGCTGAAGACCGGCCACGATTTCTCGGCGCGCAACGATCCCGTCATCTGGCTCGCGAGCTACACGCAGCTGCGGAAGCACCGCTCGCTGCTCCCCGGCGTGGAGTTTGGCTACGCCGTGCTCGACGAGGGCCAGTTCATCAAGAACCCCGACGCGAAGATCACGCAGACCTGCTTTGCCGTGCGCGCCGCGCACCGCATCGTGCTCACCGGCACGCCGCTCGAGAACCGCCAGCTCGATCTCTGGAGCATCTTCCGCTTCCTGCTGCCCGGCCTGCTCGGCTCGCGCACGTCATTCGAGTCGGCGCTGCACACCGATCGCGAGGGCACGCTCACTCGCCTGCGGGCGCAGCTCGCGCCCTTCATCCTCCGCCGCACCAAGAACGAGGTCGCGACCGAGCTGCCGCAGAAGGTCGAGATGGACCTCATCTGCCCGCTCACTGATGTGCAGCGCGCCGAGTATGCGCGCATCTGCTCCGAGGGCCTCGAGCGCCTCGGCGACGACGTGGGCGCCGCGATGCGCGAGAAGAGCTTCGGCTTCCTCGCGCTGCTCACGCGCCTGCGCCAGACTTGCTGCGACCCCGACATGCTGCCGTGGCTCAAGGCCCCGCTCACCGACTCCGGCAAGATCAACCTCCTCGTCGAGAAGCTCACCGAGATCGTCGGCAGCGGCCACAAGGTCGTCATCTTCTCGCAGTTTGTGATGCTGCTCGACCGCGTGCGCGAGGCGCTCGCGTTGCACTTCCCCGATCTCGCGCGCTACGAACTCACGGGCATGACGCTCGACCGGCAGAAGCCCGTGCAGGGCTTCCAGCAGGCCAACGGCGCCGCCGTCATGCTCGTCTCGCTCAAGGCCGCCGGCACCGGCATCACGCTGCACGCGGCCGACTACGTTTTCCTCCTCGACCCGTGGTGGAACCCCGCCGTCGAGGCGCAGGCCGTCGATCGCGTGCACCGCATCGGCCAGCGCAGCACGGTGTTCGTCTACCGCATGGTCACCGCCGGCACGATTGAGGAGCGCATCCAGGCGCTGAAGGCCTCGAAGAAGGATCTCTTCGACAAGCTCATCGGCGGCCTCGGCGGCGACTTCGACCTAAGCCAGCACTTTAGCTCCCTGAAGAGCCTCGTGACGCTGACCGCCGGCCAAGTCGAAAGCGACGAGGTGCAGGAACCGTATACGATCGACTGAGGATCAGTCTTTGGGGGCGAAGACTTATTCCAGCTGAAGTGCCGCGTGATTTTGCTTGGCGTGCCAAAAACGCAGCACGTTCACGACGCGCCGCACTTCGTCGATGCGATAAAGCACAAGGTAAGGATCACTTAACAGCCGCCGGGCACCGGGACGCGAACGCAGGAGCGGACCACGGGCCGGAAATGAGCTGAGTGACTCGGCCAATTCCACCAAGTCCATGCCGACGCGTTCGGCGGCCGAGGGGTTGTCGTGTGAGATGTAACGGGCAATCGCGCCGAGATCGCGCAGCGACGGCTTCGACAGAATCACCCGGTAATCCATTGGCGGAGATTTCGGCGCACTTCCTCCACCGGGACTCCGCCGTCCTTCGCCAAAGACTGATCCGCCTCATCGATCGCGGCGAGTATTTCGGGCGTTTCCTCGAAAAGGCGGGCGTGCAGCCGGTCAGCCAGCTCGCGTTGCTCGGCGGGCGACAGTTTCTCGATGGCAGACTCGATTTCCGCGACGGTGCTCATGGCGAAGACGATGGCGGGTTTGGTAGGCGCGGCAAGTCCGCTGAAGGTTGGCGTTCAGAGCCCGGTTTCTTTCGCTGGCCTCGCAGCGTCCATTTCCAGCGAGACATCTCTTCAAGCGTCGAACCACACGCGGCGCAGCCTGAATCACTAAACCCCTGCGGTTTGTGGCACGATGTGCAAATATGAGGTTCGCCTTGCGCGGAGAACCCACCCGCGAGCACCCAGCCGACAAATTCGAGCAGCCGGGCATCTCCAAAGGCTATGCGATAGACGTAGCAGACAAGAAAACTGATGGCGGAGCCCACGAGAAAAACCCTCCACGTTTGCCCATACGCCGCCAAACCGAGCCCAATAATCAGACCGAGACAGATTGGCAGCATCGGCGAGCTTCGCTGCCTGGTTTCGGTCTCGGCCTCACCTCTCAACTCCTCGGGAGTTTTTCTCACCCACATATGATGTGGCCGTATTGCAGATCTTGCTCGGGACGAGATGACGATCAGCGAATTGGTTCGGACGTCGGATTCAAATTCCGTTTTAACCCAAACACCGGCCCGAACGCCTCCGCGATCGGCTCCCAGTTTTCCTTCGTGAAGGGCGACTTCGAGTGGTTGCACACCATCGCGACGACGGTCTTGGCGTCGGGGTGGAGCAGCAGGACGGAGGTGCCGCCGACCGAGCCGCCGGTGTGCAGCATCACGCGGTGACCCTGGGCGTCGCGCACGACGCGCCAGCCGATGGCGTAGTCGATGGGTTTGCCGTCGCTGGTTTTCTGCGGGGTGAACATCAGCGCGAGAGTCTCCGCCTTGAGGAGTCCCGGTTGCAGCAGGGCTGAGCCGAAGCGCACAAGATCTTCGGGAGTCGAAAGGAAGCCGCCGCCGGCCCATTTGTAACTGCTGTCCACGGTCGGAGCGATCGTGAATTTATCGGGCGCGTCGCCGAGGTAAAATAGCGTGCGATCAGGATCGAGGGCGCCTTTGTGATCGGCGCGCGTCTGGGTGAGGCCGAGCGGGCGGAGGACGGCTTCGTCCATGTAAGCGAGGAACTCCTTGCGCGCGGCCGATTCCATCGCGGCGCTGAGAAGCGTCCAGCCGTAGGTGGTGTAGACGTATTTCGTGCCGGGCGGCGCCTCGAGCGGATCGTGGTGGAAGATTTTCAGGCCGGCGCGGGTGTCGGCGAACGGGCGGTTGAGCAGCGTCTCGTTACCGCGGTAGTGGCGGATGCCGCCGAGGTGGCCGGCGAGCTGGCGCGTGGTGATGACGGCGCCCTTGTCGGGAAACTCCGGGACATAGCGCTGCACCGGGGCGTCGAGATCGAGCTGGCCGCGCTCCACCAGCAGCATGAGGCCGACGGCGGTGATCGACTTTGAGATACTGCCGATGCGGAAGCGTGTCGCGGGCGTGACGGGTTTTTTCGCCGCGAGATCGGCGTAGCCAAATCCCTCCGACCACACGACGCGTCCATCGACCGCGACGGCTACCGAGACGCCCGGCACCTTCGGCGCGATTTGTTCGCGCACCAGCGTGTGCGAGCGCGACACGGCCTCGGTGAGCGCCGCGGGCTCGGCGGCGCCGAGCGAAAACGCGAGCGCGAGGACGAGCGTCACCCGCGTGACGAGCGTCCTCATGGGACCAGCGGGACCTGGGGGTCGAAGATGCCCCAGCGAAACCATTGGTCGAGTGCGAGCAGGCAGAGCGCGGCGACGTAGAGCCAAAGGGCGACCAGCACGATTTTCCCCCACATCCGCTTTCGCGGGTCGCTCGAATCGAGCCAAGAAGGCTCGGCGGCTTCGGCCATTGCTGGTGCGGATGAGGCGGTCGCGGGCGCGGGACTGGCCGGGGCGGGCAAATGGGTTTTGCGCTTCGGGTGCTTGGCACTCATGGCGCGGGCATCGTGGAAATATCCCGCGCGTGCGCAAGCATTGGCACGAGGGCGCGCGAATTCACGGGCTTGTTTCCCGAGGCGCGGTCCCTACCGTGCGCAACCAGTGAGCCAGCCAACTCAATTCGTATCGCCGGTGGGGGCGGGCGGCGTCCGATGAAAGCCGTCACGGATCCGGCGGGGGTGCTGCTGCGGCGCATGATGCGGCTGCTGCGCTGGCGCGTCTGGGTGCAGGAAAAACTCCAGCCGACGGAGTGGCAGGTCACGCTGATTTGGGCGGCGATTGTCGGTGTGCTCGGGGCCCTCACCTCGATCGGCTTCACGACGCTGACGGAGCGCATCCATACTTGGTTCGGCGGCACCGACCGCGGCATCGTGGACTCCATCGCGCAGCTGCCGGTGTGGGCGCGCCTACTCGTGCCGGCGGCGGGCGGCGCCATTGCCGGGGCTATCCTGCTGTTTGGCCAACGGCTGACCCGATCCCAGAGCTCCACCGACTACATGGAGGCGATCGCGATCGGCGACGGGAATGTCCCGCGGCGCGCGAGCCTCGTGAAGTCCGCCGCGGCGCTTTTTTCCATCGGCTCGGGCGGTTCCATCGGGCGCGAAGGACCGATGGTGCAGCTCGCGGCGGTGACGGCTTCCGCGCTCGGGCGCTGGCGGAAATTCACGCCGCCGCAGCTCCGCCTGCTCGTCGCATGCGGCGCCGCGGCCGGCATCGCCTCGGCCTACAACGCCCCGATCGCCGGCTCGTTCTTCGTCGCGGAGATTATCCTGGGCACGATCGCGATGGAGAGCCTCGGGCCGCTCGTGGTGTCGGCCGTCGCGGCGACGCTCACGCTGCATCTCTTCACGCCCTCGGAGGCGCTTTACAAGGTGCGGGCGTTTGGCGAGGCCTCGATCTGGGAAATGGGGCCGACCATCGTGCTCGGGTTCATCACCGGCGTGCTCGCGCCCGTCTTCCTCGCCTCGCTCCGGCACGCCGAGGAATTTTTCGTCTCGCTCCGCCTGCCCATCGTGCTGCGGCTGGCGCTCGGCGGCCTGATCGTCGGCGCCATCGCGATCAATGTCCCGCAGGTCTGCGGCAACGGCTACTCGGTCGTCGTCGAGATCCTTTCCGGCCAGGTCGCGTGGATGCTCATTCCGGGGCTGCTGGCGTGCAAGTGGCTCGCGACGATGGCTTCGTTTGGCTCGGGCGCGCCGGGCGGAGTGTTCACCCCGGCGCTGTTCATGGGTGCGTGCACGGGCCTGCTGTTTGGCAAGGCGGTGCATTATGTCTGGCCGGCGGGCGCGCCCAACGAGTTGGCGTTTGCGCTCGTGGGCATGGGGGCGTTTCTCTCGGCGGCGAGTCGCGCGCCGGTGATGGCGGTGATCATGCTTTTCGAGATGACGATGAGCTACGACATCATCCTGCCGCTCCTGCTGTGCAACGTCATCGCCTACTATACGGCCAAGGGCATCAACTCCTCGTCGCTCTACAGCGAGGTGCTGAAGCGCAAGGTCGCCGATGCGCCCGCGCCGGCCCTGAGCGACATGCGCGTGGCGGACCTAATGCGCGCGGACCCGCCCGTGCTGGCGCCGACCGCGCGCTTCGCCGACATCGCGGGGATGTTTGTGACGCTGCGCGTGAACAACCTCTACGTGGTCGACGAAACGAAGAAATTCCTCGGGGTCGTCTCTATGCACGACATCAAGCCCTACCTCGGCGAGCCGGCGCTGGCCGAACTCGTGCTTGCGCGCGACATCGTGCGCGACGATTTCCCGCGCGTGGCTCCCGAACAGCCGCTCAACGAAGCGCTCGCCGGCTTCCTTGGCATCGTCGCCGAACGCCTGCCGGTCGTCGACGCCTCGGGCCTGCTGCGCGGCAGTCTCGCGAAGAACGACCTGCTCCTCGCCTTGGTGGAACAGCGCAAGGCGCCCGCAGCCGACGACCGCGGTGGAGCGCGTTGAAGTGCACGCGTTCCCCCGCGGTTGGTGACAATCGTGTGACGGGGGGCCTGCCGGCTGGCTTGCCGGCAGGTCGCCATGCTGCATGGTCGCACTTCGCTGCATGCCGCCCGCCCGTCCCAAACGCCGTCCCTCTCCCTCGGAAACCGCCGCCCGCCGCGCACCCGCCTCGGGGAGCAAAATCTTCTTCGGCAACCGCGAACAGAGCTACATCGCGTTCAACCGCCGCGTGCTCGATCAGGCGCGCAACCCGGCCAACCCGCTGCTGGAGCGCGTGAAGTTCCTCGCGATTGTGAGCTCGAACCTCGACGAGTATTACGAGATCCGCGTCGCGGGCCTGATGCAGCAGGCGGATTCCGACGCGGGTGATCTTTCGCTCGACGGGCTCGCGCCCCGGGAGCAGCTCCGCCGCGTGCATGAGGCGGTCAACGCCCTCGTCGCCGACCAATACGAGTGCTGGCGCCGCGAAATCCTGCCCGCGCTCGATCAGGCCGGTGTGCAGTTCCGCACCGCGGCGCAGCTCACCGAGGGCGAGCGCGCGTGGGTGCGGAAGCACTTCGAGACGCAGGTGCAGCCCGTGCTCACCCCGCTCGCCGTCGATCAGGCGCACCCGTTCCCGCTGCTCGGCAACAAGACGCTCAACGTCCTCGTCTCCCTCGATCACCCCGAGACGCCGAAGCAGGAGAAGCTGATGATCATCCTGCCGGTGCCGCGCAGCCTGCCGCGCATCGTGCGCATCACGCCCGAGGCCGAGGGCCCGCGGCGGCACATGTTTCTGAGCGAGATCATCAAGCTCTGCGCGGGCGATCTTTTCCCCGGCTACGCGGTGCGGGATGCGCACGCGTTCCGGGTCACCCGCAACAGCGACCTCTACATCGACGAGGAGGAATCCGAGAACCTCCTGAAGAAAATCGAGGAGGAGCTGCGCAACCTCCGCCGCGGCGCCGCCGTGCGCCTCGAGATCGAGGACGGGGTGGACGCCGAGCTCTTCGCCGAGCTGTGCCGGCACCTCGACCTGACGCCCGACCACGCGATCAAGCTGAAGGGTCCGCTGAACCTTTTCCGGCTGATGAGCCTCTACGAGATGCTCGACCGGCCCGAGCTGAAATTCCCGCCCTTCGCGCCCGCCGATCCGACGAAGCTCGCCCAGCCCAAGACCATCCTCGACCAGATGCGCGAGGGCGATGTGCTGCTGCACCATCCCTACGAGTCCTTCGCGCCCGTGGTGGAGTTCGTCGAGCTCGCCGCGCGCGATCCCGAGGTGCTCGCGATCAAGCAGACGCTTTACCGCACGAGCGGCGACTCGCCGATCGTGCGCGCCCTGATCGACGCCTCGGTGGCGGGCAAGCAGGTGACCGCGCTCGTCGAGCTGATGGCGCGCTTCGACGAGGCCAATAACATCAAGTGGGCGCGCGAGCTCGAGGAGGCCGGCGTGCATGTCGTTTACGGCCTCATGGGCCACAAGACACACTGCAAGTGCTGCCTCGTCGTGCGGCGCGAGGGCGGCGCGCTCCGGCGCTACGTCCACCTCGGCACCGGCAACTACAACCCCAAGACCGCGCGGCTCTACACGGACCTCAGCCTCTTCACCTGCCGCGAACATCTCGCGGCCGAGGTCGCGCAGCTCTTCAACACGCTCACGGGCCTCGGCCGCACGCCGGATTTCAAGCACCTGCTCGTCGCGCCGTTCAACCTCCACGGGCGCACGCAGGACCTCATTGCCGCCGAGACGGCCCATGCGCTCGCCGGCAAGCCCGCGCGGATAATCGCCAAGATGAACAAGCTCGTGGACCCGGCGACGATCGAGGCGCTCTATGCCGCCTCGCAGGCGGGCGTGAAGGTCGATCTCATCGTGCGGGCGACCTGCTGCCTGGTGCCGGGCGTGAAGGGACTCAGCGAGAACATCCGCGTGCGCAACATCGTGGGGCGCTTCCTCGAGCACGCCCGCATCTACTGCTTCGAGAACGCGGGCCAGCCGGTCGTCTACGCGGGCAGCGCGGACTGGATGCCGCGGAATTTTTTCCGCCGCGTGGAGGCCGTCTTCCCGATCGAGGATGCCGGGCTGCGCCGGCGCGTGATCGAGGACCTGCTCCAGATCGAGCTGCGCGACAACGAGGACGCGCGCGAGCTGCAGCCCGACGGGACCTACACGCCGCCGGTCCGCGCGGCGGGCGAGGAGAACTTTCGCGCGCAGCGGTATTTCATGGCGGCTGCGACGGTGCGCGCGACTCCGCCGGCGGTGCCGGCGGTCGTGGTGGCCGCGGGGCCGGCGGCGTAGGCTTACAGATCCTGCAGCGCGATGAACGTGCCGCCGTGCAGATAGGTCACCGTGCGCATCAGGTTCGCGAAGCGCATGCCGGTGTTATACATTGAGAATTGGTAGCGGATCGTCGTGGGGAAGCCGACGGCGTTGATGGTGACCTTGCGGTTGCCGTTTTCATCGGCCGGGTTCAGCTCGTCGAGGCGGCGGATGACGCTGTCGGCGGAGTCGCTGGCGTTGAACTCGTCGCCAAAGACGAAGATGCCCATCTTCATGTTGGCATTCTCGCGGTCGAAGAGGAACCGCATGGCGTTGTAGATGCCCGGCACGGGATTGGAGACGGTGTCCTGATCGTAGCGACGGAGGACGCGCTTGATCTGGGCGCGGGTGTCGGCGTTGTCCGGGAGCCAGCCGCCGGTGCCGGTGCCGCGGCGCCCGAGGACAAAGCGCCCGTCGCCGTCGAGGAGCTGGATGCCATCGACGTTGGGATAAACGTCGAGGACCGACTCGATGGTGCGGATGGCGATGGGCCACAGGCCGCCATGGTTGGGGTCGCGCATCGAGCCGGAGGTGTCGATGACGAACGCGAGGTAGTTATTACCGATGGGGAGGCCCAACGGGGCGGGCTTCACGTCCTTCAACACGATGTCGTAGTCAGGCTTCTTCTGCCGGGCGGCGATTTCCTTCTTCAGCTCGTCAATGTCGACGAGCAGCGCCTCGTGCCCGCGTTTCTCGCGCTGCAGTCCCTGCTCAAGATCATCGATGAGGGCGTGGATGGAGTCGTTGCGGAGCCGCGCGTCGGTGACGAGAGTAGCGACGCGGGCATTCGATTTTTCGAGGTCCTCCTTGCTGGAGCGAAGCTTGAGGAGCTCGGCGGCCTGTTCGGCGAGCGCGCGGTTCACGTCGATGAGCACCTGCAGTTTCTCCTTCTCGCGCGAGTCGACGCTGAGCACGAAGATGAGGATGACCGCGCCGAACCCGCAGCAAATGCAGTCGAGGAACGCGAGGCTGAAGACCTGGGTCTGGCGGCGGCGGATCATGTGTCGGGCCAGGATTTGGACGGGCTCACGAGGGCGCCGCGGGTGGCGTTGGCGAGTTCCCAATATTGCCCGGGTCCGGCCGGATCGCCGCTGAGCATCGGGAAGAGGATCGTGCTGACGGGGATGCGGGGCGGGAGCTGCTTGGTGGCGATCTCGAAGAAGCGGAGGCGGTGGCCCTCCTCGATGTCCCCTTCGATCGGGAGCGAGTCGCTCTTGGTGGGGAGGCCGTCGGTGATCAGCACGATGCTGTCGGGCAGGCGCGGCAGGAAACGCACGGACGTGAACGCGCGCTCAAGGTTGGCCCCGCCCTTGGGCGTGAGGGCGTGGAGCCGCTTGATTACCTCGCTCATGGTCTTGCGATCCTTGGTGTCGAACCATTCCTCGCCGCGCGTGGGGATGATGGGCGTGACTTCGTCCGCGAAGGTGAGGATCTGGAAGCGGGTGCCGGGTTCGAGGGAGGCGAGCATCCACTCCATGGATTGGATCACGCGCTGCCATTTCGGGGCGGCGCGTTTCTTCTCGTCGGTGTCCTCGAGCCGGGCGACCGCGCCGTCGATGGTGTCGTCGAGCATCGAGCCCGAGGCGCGCACGAGGAACACGACGAACTCTCCATGGAGTTTCACGCCGGTGAGGTATTGGCGACGGTCGACGTTGGGAATCGCCACGGGAGGGGCGACCTCCTCGGTGGGCAGGGCCTTCTTGTCGCCCAAGAGCGAATGAAGGGCGTCCTTCAGCGCCCCGGTCTGCTGGAGCATGAGGAGCAGGTCGCGCTTGCGATCCGTGAGCTTGAGCTGGTCCTGCGTGCTCTGGGCGTTGAGGTCCTGCAGTTCGAGCTGCGCGGCGGCGAGGATGCGGGCGATGCGCTCGAGTTCTTCCTTGGTGGCGGTGGTGGAGGTCTGCGCGGCCTTCAGCTTGTCGCGGGCCGCGTCGACGTCGGCTTTGTCGACGTTGGTCTTCTGCGAGACGGTGAGGATGAAGACGAGGATGACAGCGCCGAAGCCGCAGCAAATGCAGTCAAGGAACGCGAGGCTGAAGACCTCGGTCTCACGGCGTTTGTTGGAGAGCGACATGGAGCGGGGCGGCTAGTCGTGCGCGCGGGCGCCATGGGCGCCGTTGCAGTGGGCGAAGAGAACCTCGGCGGCATGGCCCCCGCAGTGGACGGTGAGCCGGTCGCCGGCCTCCACGGGAGTGCGCGGTGCCGTGCCGGTGGCGCCAGGCTGGCGCACGGCGTGATCAATGAACCACAGCCGGCCGCCTTCGCGAAGAAGCGGGATCGTGCAATCGTCGGCGGAGTCGAAGGACGCGGGCAAGGCGACGTCGGAGCCGAGCGAGCTCACGCCGATCGTGAAACGCGCGCCGGCGGGGATCGAGTGGCCGATGCCATCGAGCACGGCGTGTGTGGGCAACGGGCGCGGCCCCGTGGTGTGGCGTAATTTTTGCAGGCGGGCCTCCCACGTGGCGGCGACCGAGCGGCGGGCGAGGGCGACGGGCACCGCGGTGTCGACCGGCACATCGGCGAGATCGGCTGTGGGTTTCTGGCGACTCTCGCCAATGCGCGCGGCGCCGCAGGCCGCGGCTCCACGTGCGAGGCGCAGGATGCGATGATAGCCCGCCGCGCGCAGCCGCGCCTCGAGGCCCGGGACTTGCGCAGTGCGATCGGTGAGCGCGATGGTGCACGGATCGGAGG
>JANOCA010000740.1:0-2586 GCA_031411915.1 Opitutaceae bacterium | reverse complement strand
GGAGCGCCGAGCGGCGACGCGAACTTCGTCGCAATTTTCTCCCACGGCTCGCCAGCGCCGCATTGGTTCAGTTTCTTCAGCGCCGCAATCGTCTGCTGCTGCCAGGCGAATTTCACCAGCTCGTCCTTCTCGCCCGCCACGTGCAGCACGGGTTTCGGCTTGAGCGAGGAAAGCAAGCGCATCGCGGCCGACGAGGCCGAGGGCGCCATGGCCGCGAACACGTCGCCGCGCGCGGACCAGAGCAAGTAGGTGAAGCCACCGCCATTGGAGTGGCCCGTCGAATAGATGCGCCGATCGTCCACCCGATGCTCCGCGCGCAGGCTGGCGAGCACGGCGTCGAAGAATTGCAGGTCGCGGTCACCCTGCTCGCCGGCGCCGTGCTGCCAGCCCGGCTTCTTCCCCTCGGGATCGGTGAGACGGCCGGGGGTGTTGAGGCCCTGCGGGTAAACGACGATGGCCTCGGGCCAGAGCGAATGGTAGCGGAACGAGCGAGCGGCGTTGTTCATGGAGCCGCCATGGCCGTGGAAGGCGAAGACCACGGGCGCAGGCTGCGCCGACGCGGCCGGCGGCACGTGAACGAGCGCCTCGCGCGCCACGCCGTCGACCTGCCACGTTTTCCTCGCCAGCGCTTCGGCGGTGGAGGCCGCTTGGGACGCGGCCAGCCAAATCAGTGATGTAACAAGGGGACGGAGGCTTCTCTTCATAGGGCGCTCAATGGGTTACCGCTCAAGACGACTTGCGGCCATCCCGGCTACGGCTTTCTTGCGACGCCGCACCGATGCGTCAACCTAGTGTCTAAGCCGAAAATTGCCTCGCGGTCACCTCATCCGATCGCACAATAAAAACCCAACACCCCAAGCCGCCCCTAACGCGATGCGCCCCACCCCTGCCAGCCCGATGCGAACTGCCTGCCTTTCCTCCGCCGTCGGCGCTTTAGTGTGGTGTGCGCCCGCGCTTTTCGCCGCGGCGGCGCCTGCCGAACCGGTAGCCGCGCTCCTCTCGAAATACTGCATCGATTGCCACGACGCCGGCACGAAGAAGGGCGACCTCTCCCTTGAAGACTTCGATCTGAAAAAACTCTCCGCCCACGCCAACGTGGGGGAAAATGTCGCGCGCAAGCTCGCCCACCGCCAGATGCCTCCGCTCGGCGAGGCCCGCCCCACGGACGCCGAGTATGACCGCGTAGTCGCCATCCTCACCGGGACGCTCGACCGCGCCGCCACCGCCGCGCCGAATCCCGGCCGCACCGACACCTTCCGCCGCCTCAACCGCACCGAATACCAGAACGCCATCCGCGATCTGCTCGCCGTGAGCGTCGACGCCACGGCGCTCCTGCCCAACGACGAGCCGAGCCACGGCTTCGACAACGTCGCCGTCGGCAACCTCTCGCCCACCCTGCTCGACCGCTACGTCTCCGCCGCACAGAAGATCGCGCGCCTCGCCGTCGGCACGCCGCGCAAGGCCCCTGGCGGCGACACGTTTCGGGTGCGGCCCGATGTCACGCAGGAAGAGCACGTCGAGGGCCTGCCGCTCGGCACGCGCGGCGGCATCCTGATTCCATATTTCTTTCCGCAGGACGGCGACTACGAGGTCGCCGTGCGCCTCCAGCGCGACCGCAACGAGCAGGTTGAGGGCCTCCGCCGCCCCCACGAAATCGAGGTCCTGCTCGACCGCGCGCGCGTGGCTGTCGCCACCGTGAAACCTCCCGGCGCCGACAAGAACGCCGAGGCCGTGGACCAGCACCTGAAGTTCCGCCTTCCCGTCAAGGCCGGCACGCGCGACCTCGGCGTGACCTTTCCCAAGGATCCGTCCGCCGTGCTCGAGACCGAGCGCGCACCCTTCGCCTCGCGCTTCAACATGCACCGCCACCCGCGCACCGCGCCCGCGGTGTTTCAGGTGACGATCACCGGGCCCTTCGACGCCAAGGGCGCGGGCGACACGCCGAGCCGAAAGCTGATCTTCGGTTCCCTCTCTCCCTCCGTCGCGGCCGACCAATCCCGCGCGCGCGCTATCCTCGCCCCGATTCTGCGCCGCGCGTATCGGCGCCCGATCACCGACGACGACCTACGCCGCCCGCTGCAGTTTTTCCGCGACGGCAGCGCCGAGGGCGCGGGCTTCGAGGCCGGCATCGAGCACGCGCTCACCGCGATCCTCGTGAGCCCGCAGTTCCTTTTTCGCATCGAGGCCGATCCGACGAACGTCGCGGCCGGCACCGCCTACCGCCTGAGCGAGTTTGAGCTGGCCTCGCGGCTCGCGTTTTTCCTTTGGAGCAGCCTGCCCGATGACGCGCTGCTCGACGCCGCCGAACGCGGTGAGCTGCGCCAGCCCGCGAAACTCGACGCGCAGGTCCGCCGCATGCTCGCCGACGATCGCGCGAGGAACCTCGTCACAAATTTCGCCACGCAATGGCTGCACCTGCGCGGCCTCGAGGCCATCACGCCCGATGCGCGCCGCTTCATCGACTTTGACGACAATCTCCGCCAGTCGATGCGCCGCGAGACCGAGCTGTTTGTCGAAAGCATCTTCCGCGAGGACCGGCCAATCACGGACCTGCTGGGCGCCGACTATACGTTTCTCAACGAGCGC
>JANOCA010000739.1:0-7637 GCA_031411915.1 Opitutaceae bacterium | reverse complement strand
GGGCTTTACGCCCGACATCGTCCACCTGTCGGGCATAAAGCCCGACCCACAATTCAAACCAATCCGCATGAAAGTTTCCACTCTCACCGAACGCCCCGACTCGCTGACCCTCACCCGCCGCGAAGCAATCCAGCGCGCCGCGCTGCTCCTCGGCGCCGCGCTCACGCCCTCGATTCTCCAAGGCGTGCTGCACGCGCAGACGCCCTCGGCCGGCGCCAAGCCGCAGTTCCTGACCACCGCGCAATTCGAGACCGTGAGCGCGGTGGCCGAGCGCATCCTCCCGCGCACCGACACGCCTGGCGCGATCGACGTGGGCGTGCCCGCCTTCATCGATCTCCTGGTGGGCAAATATCTGGCCGAGGCGGAGCGGCGCACGTTCACCGCCGGCCTCGCGGAGGTGGAGACGAAGAGCACCGCGGCGCACCGCACCGCCTTCGCCAAGCTCACCGCCGCGCAGCAGGACGCTTTGCTCACGACGATGGCCGAGGCCGCGCAGCCGAAGACCGGCACCTTCTTCCACCTGATCAAGGAGCTGACGATCCTCGGCTATTTCACATCCGAACCCGTCGGTAAAAACGTGACGCACTACGAGCCGATCCCCGGCCGTTACCAAGGCTGCATCCCGCTCGCTGAAGTCGGCAACCGGGCGTGGACACGGTGAGTTTTTGGAAGCGCGAATGATCGGGATGTAGCCCGCCTCGTGAGAGGCGGGAAAGAACGCCGCGAATCCTCCCGCCGGTCCCTGCTCTTACGAGCAGGGCTGCGAGAATTCATGAGCTAGGATATAGCTCCGCTAGCTTCCGGATCGTCTTCAGGTTGCGCATCGAGGACGACGGGAGCTTGAGCGTGCGCATCGCGGGCATGCTCCAAATCTTGGACTCGTGCGATTTGATGCCGCGGCATAACCAGAAATACTCGCGGCCCGTGACGTGAAGCTCGTCCGTTTCCGTGCGACAGGCCGCGAAGGCCCGCGCCAGCGCGGCCGGCAGCGGCGCGGCGAAGAAACCGACATGCACGGTGTTTTCCGGCGCGTCCATGTCCGCGGCGGAGAAGGGCCGCAGCGCTGCCAGCGCCGCGATCTCGGCGGGCGTGCGCACGAAGGTGTCCACCGCGTAGCCGAGCCGGGCCTCGAGGTGCGCGGCAATGCGGGCGGCGACCTTGAGCGGATCGCGCGCGCGGTCGGCGAAGATCACGTTGCCGCTGGCGATGAAGGTCTCGACGCCGGTGAAGCCCAGTTCGACGAAGAGTTCGCGCAGGTGATCCATCTTGAGTCGGCGTTTGCCGAGGTTGATGCCACGGAGAAAAGCGAGATAGCGGGGCATAGGCATGTTCCGGATCGAGAGGGACCGAGGCGGCGAGAAGCGTCAACGATGCGCATTCACCGCACGATTGCCCGCTGTATCGGGGGAGGCGGCGCGCCGATGGGAAAAGGTCATGTTTCCCGTGAAAATCCGCCTTCTCGCCGCCCTCATTGCCTCGCTCGCGTGCGCTTCGTTCGCCTCCGAGTCCGCGGGCTCCAAGCCCAAGGTGGCGGCCGACTTCGCGCTCGAGATTCTGATGACGGGCAACCGCCGCTTTGTGGCGGGCCGGCCGATGTTTCCCGATCAGAGCCCGAACCGCCGCCGCGAGCTGGCCGCGGGCCAGAAGCCCTACGCGATCGTGATCACGTGCGCGGATTCGCGCGTCGCGCCCGAACTTTTTTTCGACCAGGGGCTCGGCAATCTCTTCGTGCTGCGCAACGCGGGCAACATCCTCAACGACCACACGATTGGCAGCGTCGAGTATGCGGTGGAGCACCTGCACGTCGGCCTCATCGTGGTGGTGGGACACGAGAAGTGCGGGGCGGTCGCGGCGGCCGTGGCGGGCGGGCCTGTGTCCGGGCACGTGCGCAGCATCGTCGAGGCGATCCAGCCGGCGGTGAAGGAGAGCGCGGATCAACCAGGCGACAAAGTGGACAATGCCGTCCGCGCCAACGCGCGCCTCGTGGCGGCGGCGTTGCGGGCCAGCGATCCCATTCTCAACGCAGCGGTGAAGCGGGGCCGCGTGAAAATCGTGCCGGCGCGCTACGATTTGGAGACGGGGAAGGTGGAACTGCTCGACGGGGGAGCGCCCGTGTTGGCGAAGACGGAAGTCCCCGCCGGGCATGGGGTGCACGCGGCTGCGGCGGCACCGGCCTCCGCACATGAGAAGCACTGAGCGGGTGCGCCGCTACTTCAGCCGCGCCAGCGCCTCGCTGGCCTGGCGGTTGTTGGGATCGAGCTTGAGGGCGGTCTCATAGGCGGCGCGGGCTTCGGCGAGGCGCTTGAGTTTTTCCTCGAGGTTGCCGATGCGCTGCCACACGGCCGTGTGGGGCGGGGAGGCCGGCGTGGGCGGTGGGATCGCGAGGCACTGGCGCAAGCGTTCGAGCCCCCGGTCCAGATTCTGCCCGCTGATGGCCGCGGTGCGCCCGTATTGGTAAAGGGCGATGTAGCTGGCCGGCTGGGCGGCGAGCAGATCGTCGCAGACCTTGAAGGCGCCGGCGTAGTCCTTGTTGTCCACCTTGCTGATCACGCTGAGGATGTCGGCGCGATCCGGATCGAATTTCCGCATGGCGGCGAGGTGGGCGTAGGCCTTGGCGTTGCTCCCGATGGGCCAGGGCGCGTGATAATAAAAACGAAACAGCGCCTCGCGCGCGTCGAGCTGCGCGGGATCGAGGGCGACGGATTTCTCGAGCATGTCGCGGCCTTTCGTGGCCGAGGAGAGCGAGCGGGACTTGTTGGCGGCGTTGAGCAGCGCGCCGCCATAGGCGCCGAGGTAAGCGGCGTTCGTCGGCTCCAGTGTCGCGGCCTGGCCGTGCCATTTGGCGGCGTCCTCGAGCGAGTTGCCGTCGCTGCGCATGGCGCTGAGGCGGCCGAGGTGATGACACGCCGCCGCATTCTTCGGATCAGCCGCGACGATCGCGGTGAAGGCCTCCTGCGCCTCGGGGTAGCGCTTGCTTTTGAAGAGCCCGATTGCCGCCTCCAGATCGGCGGCGGCTCCCAACGCGGGTGCGATGAGGCCCAGCAAGAAAGCGGCGGCGATCAGGATGCGCATGCTCCTGAAACAAGCGTGCGGCCGAAAGGTTTCAATCCCGCGTGCGGCCAGGCGCGCCGGGCTACTCGTAGCGCAGCGCGTCGATTGGATCGAGCTGGGCGGCCTTGCGGGCCGGATAATAGCCGAAGAAGATCCCAATCACGGTGCTGACGGCGACGGCGAGCAGCACGGACGTGGGTGAGACCAGCGTGGGCAAGCCGAAGTAATACGACGCAAACTCCGAGGCCCCGATCCCGCAGATGATGCCGAGCACGCCGCCGAGCAGCGTCAGCAGGATCGCCTCGATGAGGAATTGGAGGAGCACGTCGCGATCATGCGCGCCGATGGCGAGGCGGATGCCGATCTCGCGGGTGCGCTCGGTCACGGAGACGAGCATGATGTTCATGACGCCGATGCCGCCGACGATGAGGGACACGACGGCGATGCCGCCGAGGAGAAGTGTCATGGTCTTCGAGGTCTCGGTGGCGGTCTGCGCCAGCTCCTCCTGGGTGCGCACGGTGAAGTCGGGCTCGCGGCCCTTCCGGCGCTGTGTGAGCAGGTCCTCGATGCGCTGCTTCACGATGTCGAGTTTCTCCGGCGAGCTGCCCTGCACGAGGATCGAGGAGATGCTCGTGCGGCGGGAGACGCGCTTCATGTGCGAGGTGTAGGGGATGATCACGACATCATCCTGATCGGAGCCGAATAGGCTGAAGCCCTTCACATCCAGCACGCCCACGATGCGGAACGGGAGGTTGCGGATGCGCAGGGTCTGGCCGATGGGATCCTCGTTGGGGAAGAGCTGATCGACGACCGTCTTGCCGATGACGGCGACCTTGGCGAGGGACTTGACGTCCTGATCGGTGAACATGGAGCCCTGCACGATGTTCCAGTTCTTGATGTAGGGGTAATCCGGGGACTCGCCGTTGATGTTGGTGCTCCAGTTGAGGCCGTTGGCGAGCACCTGGTTGCGGTCGCGGACCTCGGGGCTCACGCCGTCGATATCCGCGATCTCGGCCTGGATCGCCTCGGCATCCTCGACGGTGAGGGTGACGGAGCTGCCGAAGCCGCCCCGCATGCCGCCGGAGCTGAAGCTGCCGGGGTAGACGGTGATGATGTTCTGGCCGAGCGCGGCGACCTGGGCCTCGACGCGCGCCTTGGCGCCGTTGCCCATGCTGACGATGCTGATGACGGCGCCGATGCCGATGATGATGCCCAGCGCCGTGAGGATGGAGCGCATGGTGTTGCGCCGGAGGGCGCGGAGGGCGACGAGGAAGACGATTGAGAAGCGCATGGGTGGGGCTCAGGCGGCGGGCGTGGCGAGCAGTTTGGCGGCGGTTTCGGCGTCCTTGAGCTTGGCGAGTTCCTTGGCTGCGATGCTGCGGCCTTGCACCGCCTCGTCGCGCACGACGACGCCGTCGCGCAGGATGAGGTTGCGCTTGCAGTAGTGGGCGATGTCGAGCTCGTGGGTGACCATCACAATGGTGATGCCCTCCTCGTTGAGCTTCTGGAAGACGCCCATGACCTCGATCGAGGTCTTGGAGTCGAGGTTGCCGGTGGGCTCGTCGGCGAGGAGGACTTGCGGCTCGTTGACGAGGCCGCGGGCAATCGCGACGCGCTGCTGCTGGCCGCCGGAGAGCTGGTTGGGCATGTGATCGGCGCGCTGGGAGAGGCCGACGATGTCGAGGCAGTGCAGCGCGCGCTCGCGGATCTGGCGGGCGGAGAGCTTGCGCGTGCGGCCGTAGAGCATGGGGAGCTCGACGTTTTCGAGCGCCGTGGTGCGCGCGAGGAGGTTGAAGCCTTGGAAGACGAAGCCGAGCTTCTGGTTCCGCAGGTCGGCGAGCTCGTTCTTCTCGAGCCCGGAGACGTCGATGCCGTCGAGCTTGTAGATGCCGCGCGTCGGCCGATCGAGGCAGCCGAGCATGTTCATCAGCGTCGATTTGCCGGAGCCGCTGGCGCCCATGAGGGCCACGAACTCACCCTTGTGGATGTCGAGCGTGACGCCGCGCACGGCGTGGACCGGAACCTCGCCGGAGTCGTAGATTTTATGGATGTCCTGAATCTGGACAACGGGTGCCATGGTGGACGCGAGGGGGACGGAGGAATGCGACGTGCTCAACGGCCGCCGCGCGAGCTGCTGCCGCCGAAGCTGCTGCGGCCGCCTTGGAAGGGATTGTTCATGCCGCCCGGAGGTGCGCCAGCTGCGGTCGCCCCCGGCACGGTCACACCGGTGACGACGTTATCGCCGTCGTTCAGGCCCTCGAGGACTTCGGTGGAGAAGCCGTCGGACACGCCGAGCTTCACGGACACGGGCTCGATTTTTTTCTCCAAAGCCGCGGTGTCCGTGATCCGATAAAGCGTGCGGGTGACGACGGTGTTGTTGAAGCCCCGCTCGGCGCTGCCGCCGCCGCCGCCACTGCGGCCGCCGCCGCCGCTGGGGCCGCCCTTGCCGCGATCTCCGCCGCCCGAGCCCTTGCCGCGGCCGCCGGGCATCGCGAAGCGCGCGGCCACGAGATCGGGGTCCAGGCCCTTTTCCTTGGCGAGGACCTTGGCCTTCTCAATTTGCTCGGGGCTCGCGGGCGTGCCCCGCTCAAAGCCCACGGCGCGCATAATCTCCATGCTGGCGCGCATGCGCTCGTCGTCGGTCATCGTGGATGCGCCGGCCTTCTCGTCGCCAGCCTTGCCGGCGGGAGCGGGGGCCTTGGACAGCAAGTCCGGGGGCATGCGGACGCGCAGGGCGGAATTGGAGACGCGCAGCACGCCGGGACGCTGGGTGACGATGATCGAGACGTTGGCGGTCATGCCCGGCTTGAGCTTCATGTCCTCGTTGCTCACATCGATGATGGTCGCGTAGGAGACGACGCTCTGGCTGGTGCTGGCGGCATTGCGCACCATGCGGACCTTGCCGGTGAAGGTGCGGTTGGGAAAGGCATCGACGGTGAACTTCACTTCCTGGCCCTCGGCGATGGTGCCGATGTCCGCCTCGGCCACGGCGGCGTTGATCTGCATCTTGGTGAGATCGTTGACGAGCGTGAAGAGCACGGGGGCGTTCATGCTGGCATTCACGGTGCGGCCCTTGTCGGTCTTGCGGTCGAGCACCATGCCGTCGATCGGTGCGGTGATCGTGCAGCGGGAAAGATCGAGCTTGGCGTTCGCGACGGCGGCATCGCGGGTGAGGAGCGTGGCGGCGGACTGGGCGAGCTGTGCCTCGATGTTGTCGAGCTCCTGCTGCGAGACGAGGTTCTTCTTGAACAGGTCGCGCGTGCGATCCGCGTTCATTTGCAGCAGGCGGTTGTTGGCCATGGTGGACTGGAGATCCGCCTCGCTCTGCTTCAGGCGCTGGGTGAGCGTGGACTCGTCGATCAGGGCGAGCACGTCTCCGGCCTTGACGATGGAGTTGTAGTCCACGCGGACCTCCTTGATCTGGCCTGAGACTTGGGCGCCGATGTCCACGGTCATGACCGGCTGCAGGTCGCCGGTGGCGGTCACGGACTGCGTGATGTCGCCGCGAGAGACCTTGGCGGTCTGGAATTCGGGACGTTTGTCGGTCTTGCCGCGGAAATAATACCACGCTCCCGCGCCGCCGCCGACGAGGATGAGCAGGAGAACGATGAGACCGCCGTAGCTTTTCGATTTGGCCATGACTGCAGGGAATGAGGGGGGAGAGTTGGGACGATTGCTTGAAGATGTGGTGTGCGCAAAGGCAATTTGGCGGGCGCCAATGCCACGGGCTGGAGGGCGGGTGACGGATGCGCGTTCGCATAGACGGGGCTCTTCCAGAAAGGTAACGGGGAAAACTCCCGGGCGCGGGCGCGCGAAAAGTTCTGTTGCGTGCCCCGGCGCCGCGCCGTTGCCTCGCCTTCTGCGCCGGTTTCGGCGCGCCCCATGCGAATCTTGTTTTTCCGGGCCCAGGTTTCGTTGGCAGCCGCGCGCCCGGCGGTTGCGGGTAGATTTTGCGCCGCCGCCGTTCTGGCAGCCGGGCTTCTGGCTTCAGCGCGCGGTCAGGTTTCAACGACTCCGATCGAGGGTTTGCGCGATGCCACGCCGCGCACGCACGCAATCGTAGGCGCGCGCGTCGTGACCGGCCCCGGGGCCGTCATCGAGCGTGGCACGGTGATTATGCGCGACGGCGTGATCGTCGCGGTCGGGGCCCAGTCGTCGGTTGCGGTGCCGGCGGAGGCGCGGGTGTGGCCGGCCGAGGGCAAGACGGTCTACCCGGGCTTCCTTGAGCCGCTCGCCGAGGTGAATCTGCCCGCGGCGCTTCGGACGGAAGGCGCCGGGGGCGAAGCCGGAGCCGGTGGGCGCGGCGGCCGCGGTGGAGCGGCGGCGGCGACCGTGGCCGGGGCGGAGACTTTGGCGCCCGCGGCGACTGCTCGTTCGTGGAATGCCCGCGTGACGCCGGAGCGTGATGTCTCACGCGTGCTTGTCGCCGATGACCGGGGCGCGACGGCGTTGCGCGAGCTGGGATTTGCTGCGGCGGTGGTCGCGCCGGGACGCGGCGTCTTTCGCGGCGAGAGCGCGTTGGTGAGCCTGAGTGGCCGCGCTCCGGGCGCGACGCTCGTGCGGGCGCGACTCGCCCAGCACGTGGC
>JANOCA010000738.1:0-5438 GCA_031411915.1 Opitutaceae bacterium | reverse complement strand
GAACGTCCTGAACCGGCGTGCAGGGACGCCCGCCGCTACCACATCCCATCGCGCGTGCTGCTGGCCAGCAGCACGCTCCAACCGCGCCAGCAGCCACACGCCGCCAACCAGCGCCGCCACGCACGCGCTGCCGATCGCGAGGCCGATGAGGTCCGTGCGATAGGCGCGGAAAAATCCCGCGCCCGCCGCGCCCGCGCGCAGGTGGAGCAGGTTCGCGAGGATCAGCTGCTGGCCGGCGCGCGCGGTCTCGGCGGGCGACATCGGGGCGGCACCGTCGATTGCGGGAGTCTGGAGGTTGTCGTAAAACTTTTCCAATCGCTCCGCCGGCTCCGGCCGCGTGAGCGCGCTCACGACGATCAGCGCCACGATCCCGCCCGCGAGCGCGCAGCCAAAAACCACCGGGTCCCAGTGGTCGAGCCGCTGGCCGGTGAACGCGTAGCCGGCGAAGTTGGTCGCGAGCGCCACGACGAGGCTCGCGAGCGCGCCCCAGCGGTTCGCGCGCCGCCACACCACGGCGCCGAGGATCGAGATGCCCACGTAGGTGGCCATCGTCTCGGTGAGCAGAAATGAGTAGAGCACGCGCTTGATCAAGAACACCGCGTAGAGCACGGCGGCGATCGTCACGCAGAGCCCGCTGATGCGGCCGACGCGCAGGTAGTGGGCGTCGGCGCGGCCCGGCGCGACGTGCTTCCGATAGAGGCCGTTCGTCAGGAGCGCGCCCGAGTTGATCATGAAGGCGGAGCACGCGCCCATGTTGGCCGCGAGGAAACACGCGACGAGAAGCCCGAGCCCGCCTTGGAAAAGCAGGTTGCGGCACGCGAAGCCAAACGCCTCCTCCGGATCGGCGAGCGTGTTCACGCCGAAGGTCCCGCGCGCCACGAGCGTCGCCGTCATCAGCCCGACGACCGCCCAGCCGACGGTGCAGACGCGCTTCACCATGTTGCCGTAGACCTGCCCGACGCGGCAGGCGAACTCGTCGCGCCCCGTGCCGACCGCCGCGATCAAGTGCGGCTGCGCGATGATGCCGACGAGGCCGTTGAGCGTGAGCATGACGATGAAGCCGACGCCGAGCCCTTGCGGCGCGACGAGCGAGAATTTCTCCGCACCGAGCGTCTCCTTCATGCCCGCGAGCCCGCCGACTGCGTTCCAGCCGAGCGGGATGATCATGAACGAGAGCGTGATGATCAGCAGGCCTTGCAGCACCTCCGTCCACGCCGCCGCGACGAGCCCGCCCGCGAGCGTGTAGAGCACAAACACCGCCGTCATGCCGATCACGATGCCATCGACCGGCAGCCCGCCGCCCGCGGCCTGGTCGATCACCTTGGCCGCGCCCTTGAGCATGGCCGCGAGGTTGATCGTGAAAAAGCCGAGCGCGAAGACCGTGTAGAGCGCGCCCATCCACGGCCCGTAGCGATCCTCGACGACCTCGGCCATCGTCGTGCGGCGGAAGCGCCGGAAGAGCGGCGCCATCAGCCAATACAGCGGCGTCACGAACAGGTTTTTCCACTGGAACCAAATCGCCGGCAGCCCGCGGCCGTAGATCGCGCCCGCGAGGGAGACGGGCATCGCGGCGTTGGTGCCGGTCGCGAAGCTCTGCGCGATCATGATGAGTTTCCCGAAGGCGCGGCTCCCGAGGAAATAGCTCTCCGTGCCACTCACGCGCCGCGACGCGATCGCGCCGATGAGGAGCACGAGCCCAAGGTAGGCCGCGAGCACGACCCAGTCCGCCGTGGAGATTTGGACGGCTGCGAGCGTGGTCATTGGGCGCCGCGCAAGTTTGCCACGGAGTCCGCCGACAGCAAAGAGGCCGACTCCGCGTCGAGGAACAGCGCCACGGACGGATGCCGTTGCACGAGTGAGCCGGGGCACCGGGTCGTCACCGGTTCCTCCAGCGAGCCGCGCACCGCGGCGGCCTTGCGTCGGTCCGGCACGCAGCAAATCCAGCGGCGCGCGCGGAAAAGGCCGGAGCACGTCACCGTGATCGCTTCCGTCGGCACACTCGCGAGATCCGGGAAATGCCCTTCGCCGACCTGCTGGCGCCGGCAGGCATCGTCGAGTGCCACGCGCTTCACCGTGGCGGGATCCTCAAAATCGGCCACGTGCGGATCGTTGAAGGCGATGTGGCCGTTTTCGCCGATGCCCACGAAGGCGAGATCGATGGGCGCGGTGTCGAGGGCGCGGCCGTAGGCGGCGCACATCGCGGCCACATCGCGCGCCTCGCCGTCGATGTAATGCACGCCCTTGGGCCGCATCTTCTCCTCGAAGCGCGTGCGGATCCAGCGGCGGAAGCTCGCCGGATGATCCGCGGGCAGGCCGACATATTCGTCGAGGTGAAACGCCTCCACGCGCGCCCACTCGATGCCCGGCTCCTGGGCGAGGAAGCCGATCATCGCGAGTTGCGAGTTGCCGGTCCCGACCAGGATGCGGGCCTGCCGCTGGGCGCTCAGGCAGGCGCGCAGGTGACGCGCCGCGGCAGCGGCGGCGGCTCTCGCGGCGTCCGCCCCGCTTTGGAGGATATCGACGGTGAGAGCCACGTCGGTTGCCGGCGTTCGTTTCATGGGAACGACAGGCTGCGCGCCTCTAGCGCAGCTTCGAGAGCAGATCCCAGACTTGATAGAGGCCGCCGAGCATGAGGACCACCACGGCGAACCACAGCGCCGCGGTCCAAGCCGTGCCCGGGCGCAGCTCCGGGACGGTGCGGCGGTAGCGGAAATGCAGCGCGGCCAGCCCGAGGAAGGGCAGCAGCATGCCCTGGCCCACGCCGCCGATGAAGACGAGCGCCACCGGCTTGGGCCAGATGATGTAGAGCGTCGCCGCGTAAAGTGGCAGGCCCGCGCTGAAAAACTTGATCCACCAGCCACGGTGCGCGTCGTCGCGGTATTTCTTCAGCCCAAAGACGCCGAGCGCATCCGCGGCGAGGCGGGCGTTGGAGGCCGAGGCTGCGAACGCGGTCGAGTAGAGCACAAAAAAGGCGCCGACGAGAAACATCCAGAGGCTCCACGTGCCGAGGCTGGAGAGGAACAGGTGTGCGAGCGTGTCGATCATGCCCTTGTCGGAGACCTGCATTTTTTTCGTGTGCAACACGGCGGCGCCGAGGAGGTAGAAGGACACGGTCGCCGTCGTGTAGATGATCGCGGAAAACCACGCGTCGATCCGCATCACCCTCATCCAGCCGCGCGCGCGCGCGAACCACGCGGCGCTGCCATCGGGCGTGCCGGTGTTGGCGGCGTAGCCCTTTTCGAGGCACCAGTAGGGATAATAGACGAGTTCGGAGGCGCCGACCCCGATGATGCCCAGCGCCGCGAATGCGGTGACGAAATTATCCGGCAGATGGAAACTTAGCCCGCGCATCACCTGGGCGGGCTCGATGCGATACTCCGTCCATTGCAGCGCGCCCACTGCCACGATGGTGGAGACGGTAAAGCCGGCGACCATCGCCGTGGATCCGTTTTCGACCCACTTGTAACTTCCCAGCACCAGCAGGAGCGCGCACGAGACGCCCACGCCGAGCGCGAGCCATGACCGCGACACCTGCCAGCCGCCGGCCGCAAGCGTCTCGGCCACGCCGCCCACGATGCCGCCCATCTGACTGATCGAGCAGAGAAACATGATCAGCCACAGCCACACGAGCCACGACACGCCGGCGCGCGGGCCCGGCACCTCGTTGAACGCGACGAGCGGCGTCTTCTGGTGCGCCAGCGTGAAGCGCCCGATCTCGATCTGCACGAAGACCTTCACGATGCAGCCGATCAAGATGAGCCACAGGAGATCGAAGCCGACCTCGCCTGCGAGCTTCGGCGTCACGATCAGTTCGCCGGAGCCGACGATCGAGGCGGTGAGGATGAGGCCGGGGCCGATGAATCGCAGGGAGCCGAGCAGGCTCGTGGGAGCGTCGCGGGGAGGGGTCACGGAGGCGGACGCTGCGGGCGCGCCGGGCTGTGGTCAAGCTGACGGGCGGCCGTTTCGTTTTGCTGTCGTTCCAAGGAGCGTAGCGACGACCGGCAAAATTGTGGGAGGGCCGATGTTCGGCACGCGCTGTAACCCGTCGGGGCATAAAGCCCCTCCCACACGGTTTGAACCCACGCTCTAATCTTCCTCGTCGCTCGGCTGCTCGAGTTCCTCGCGGCACTCGTTGATCACGCGCAGCCAGACCTCGCGCAGATCGAAGAAGCGCGGGAGCGCTTCCTCGCGCCACGCCTGCACGTGCGGCAGGCGGTTGATGGCGTCGGCGTTGATCAGGGCGAGGGAACCATTAAGGGCGCCGAGCGCGCGTTTGAAAAGGCTCACCGCCATCGCGTAGTCGCCGAAATCGAGCGCGTGGATCGCCTGCATGGCGTGTTCCTGCCCGCGGTTGAACGAGGCGGGCAGCGCGAGCGCGAGGGGCTGCGGCACGCGCGCGTGGTCCGCGGCGAGCTTTTCCCATGACCGGACGAGGCTCAGGTGGATCGCCCGGGTGGAGATGAAGATGGGATTCTTGTGCAGCGTGTAGACCTCGTCGTCGTCCTCCTCGTCGTCGTCCTCTTCCTCAATCCATTCGTCTTCGCCCCAGTTCATCTGCTCGGCGACATCGTCGATGCGATCGACGGGATCCTTGTGCGCCTCGTAGAGGCGGAGGTAGTGCTCGACCACGGCATCCTGCTCACGGAGGTAGCGTTCCCAGTCGAACTCGTTCCAAGCCACGTCGCCGCGATCTTCCCACTCGTTGCCCGGGTCGCCGCCAGCGTTAGAATTGCTCATCGGTTGGGCGGAAACTGAGGAGCGGCCGGAGCGGAACGCAAATAAAATTCCGTGGCGGGGCCGGGGCGTGCGCGCTTGAAAATGCGGGTTGAACGCCATGGGGGCGCGACCTACGTTTCGCCGCTCCATGCCAGACGTGCATCACGAATCCGTTTTCTTCTCGGGCCATGTGCAGGGCGTGGGGTTTCGGTTCGCCGCGATGCAGGTAGCCAAGGAGTTCGAGGTCGCGGGCCATGTGCGCAACCTCGCCGATGGGCGCGTGCAGATCGAGGCCGAGGGCGTGGAGCGCGAGGTCGGAGCTTTCATCGATGCGGTGCTGGAGCGCATGCACGGCCACATCCGCAAGGTTGAGCGCACGGCGCAGAAGCGCGCGGCGGAGTTTCGGGGCTTCACCATCAAGTAGGGCCGATGTCCGCCGACGCGAATCCCGCCGCTGCTGTCCCCGCGATCGAGCTGCGCGGGTTGGTGAAGGATTTTGCCGTGGGACTGCGCGGCGTGAAGTTGCGCGCCGTCGATCATCTCGATCTGCGGGTGGAGGCGGGGCAGGTCTACGGCCTGCTGGGACCCAACGGCTCGGGCAAGAGCACCACGATCAAGCTGCTGCTCGGGCTGCTCGCGCCGGGCGCCGGCACGTGCGCGATCTTCGGCGTGCCGAGCGCGCGCGTCGAGGCGCGGCGCGAGGTCGGCTATCTGCCGGAGGC
>JANOCA010000737.1:0-4498 GCA_031411915.1 Opitutaceae bacterium | reverse complement strand
GCAGAAATTTCGCGAGGGCGTGCACCTGCCCGCGGCCCTTGGCGCTGAGCGGGCGCGCCGCATCCTCCGCGGCCTCGACCGCGTGGGCGTGGCGAATCAGGAAGACGCGCATGGCGGTCAGATCGCGGGCAGCAGCACCTCAAACGTCGAGCCCTCGCCCGGCGCGCTCTGCACGACGACGGTGCCGCCGCTTTCCTCGACGACGCCCCACACGACCGCGAGCCCGAGGCCCGTGCCCTTGCCCTCGGGCTTGGTCGTGAAGAACGGCTCGAAGAGGTGGCGTTGCGTCTCGGCGGTCATGCCCGTGCCATTGTCGGTCACGCGCAGCGCGACGTAGCGGCCCGGCGGCTGGTCGGAGACACGGCGGTTGCGGCCGGCGGGGATGGTCCGCACGGCGGTGGCAATCGTGATGCAGCCGGCGGCGCCGAGCGCGTCGCGGGCGTTGAGCACGAGGTTGAGCAGCACCTGCTGCATCTGCGCGGGATCGGTGCGCACGCGCGGGGCGTTCTCGGCGAGCTCGAGCTCGACGCGGCCGGCGGCGCCGACGAGGCGCTGGAGAATCGGCGCGTTTTCGCGCACGAGGACGTTGAGATCGATGGGGCGCGCGTCGAGGGGCCGGCGGCGGCCGAAGGCGAGGAGCTGCTGCACGAGCGCCGTGGCTTTGCCGCCGGCATGGCGGATCTCGGCGGCCTCGTGCCGCGCGGCGGGCTGCGCCTTGAGGCGCGCGGCGAGCGACTCGGAGTAGGTGTTGATGATCGCTAGGAGATTGCTGAAATCATGCGCCACGCCGCCGGCGAGCCGGCCGAGTGCGTCGAGGCGCTGCGCCCGGGCCAGCGCCTCTTGCAGCCGTCGCTTTTCGGTCTGGTCGCGATAGCTCGCGACGATGTGCGTGAGCCGCTCGCGCCGATCGAAAAGCGGATCAAAGCTCCAGGCCGTGGCGATGGCGCGCCCGTCCCGATGGACGATGAACCCTTCGCCGGTGAGGGACTCGCCCGGCTTGGCGCGGATGAGCCAGCGGCGCAGGCGGGCCACCTCCGCACGGTCGGCGTGAAAGTCGCCCGGCGTGCGGCCCGCCAGATCCGCCGCGGCGCAGCCCATCAGGGAGGCGAGGCTGTCGTTGGCGAAGGCCAGGCGCAGGCGGCGATCCGCGATAAAGACACCTTCGCTTTGCGCGCGCAGCGCCGCCGCCAGCAGCGCCGCGGGGATGGGTTTCCGCGGGGATTTCTTCTTCGCGTCGCGGGTGCGGCTCACGGCGCGAGGCGCTCCACGGTCCACCCGTCCGCCTGCCGGCGGTAACGCAGCCGATCGTGCAGGCGGCTGCGGCGACCCTGCCAGAACTCCACCGTCTCCGGCGCGATCCGCCAGCCGCCCCAGTGCGGCGGCAGCGGCACGGGCTGGCCGTCATATTTTTTCTCCAGCGCCTTCATGCCATCCTCCAGCACGGCGCGGCCGGCGATGATCGAGCTCTGTTGCGAGCCCCACGCGGCCAGCTGGCTCGCGCGCGGGCGCGAGTGGAAATACGCCTCGCTCTCCTCGCGCGACGTGCGCGTCACCGTGCCCTCGATGATCACCTGCCGCTCAAACGCGAACCAGGGAAACACGAGGGTCGCGCGCGGGTTGGCCTCGAGCTCGCGGCCCTTGCGGCTCTCGTAGTTGGAGTAGAAGACGAAGCCGCGGCCGTCGGCGCCCTTGAGCAGCACAGTGCGCGCGGCCGGCCGGCCGTCGCGAGTCGCGGTGGCGAGCACGCAGGCGTTGGGCTCGACGAGCTTGGAGGCCTCCGCCTCCTGGAACCATTTCTCGAATTGCCGGAAGGGATCCCGCGCGAGGTCCTTTTCGGCGAGGCCGGCGAGCGAGTAGTCTTTGCGAAGGTCGGCGAGCGTCACGCGCCGGACCGTGGGCCGCGCGCGCGTCGCTGTCAAAAATCATCTCGACGGCGCGCTGCCCCGCAGCCGCAGGGACTCGCTTGCCCGCAGCTCCGCGAGGAGCGCTTGGAAACGGGCGACGCGGTCGGCCTCTCCCGTGAAGACGTTCTTCGTCTCCGCCGGATCGTCCGCAAGGTTGTAGAGCTGGCCCTTGGCTTCCCCGGCTTTCGCCGCGACGACGGCTTGTTTCGAAAATCCGCCCGAGCCGCGCGCCTCGACAAATTTCCACGGGCCTTCGCGCAGCGCGAACACGCCGCGGATCGAATGATGCACGAGGAAAGGCCGCGCATTGCGCGCCACCTGCGGGTCGAGCAACGCCGGCAGGAACGAAAAACTGTCAGGCGCGCCGTGGGCCGGCAGCGGGGCCGCGACGGCGTCGGCGAGCGTCGCAAACACATCAGTCAGCTCGATCGGCAGCGCCGCGACGCCGGGGCGCGCGCGTGCCGGCCAATGGACGAGGAACGGCACGCGGTGCCCGCCTTCCCAGATGTCGGCCTTGGTGCCCCGGAGGTGCGCGTTGCTCCGGTGGCCGACCGCGCCCGTGGTTTTTCCGCGCGGCGTGGGCTGGTAGTTCGCGAGGTCGTCCGTCTCCTTCGGGTCCCATTGGTGCCAGAGGCCGCCGTTGTCGGAGGTGAAGATGACGATCGTGTTCTCGAGGGAGCGGGCGGAACGCAGGGCGGCGATCACGCCTCCGACGTAGTCGTCGGTTTCCATCACGAAATCCCCGTAGGCGCCGGCGCGGCTTTTGCCCCGGAATGCCGCGCTGGGCGCGACCGGGAGGTGGGGTGAGGTCAAGGGCGCGTAGATGAAAAACGGCTGCGCGGGCGACTCGCGCCGGTGCCGCGCGATCCACTCGGTCGTCCTGGCCTTCAAGGTTGGCAGCACTTGATCCGCGGCGAAGTCCGTGGCGCCGAGGCCGCCGCCCTGGCTCATGAAAAGATCCCGGCTATCGGGCACGGCGGCCGTCACGGGCCCGAGGCAGCGATCGTTTTCGATCCAGCAGTAGGGCGGCATGTCGAGCGACGCGGAGATTCCGAAGTAGTGCTGAAACCCGACCGCGAGCGGCCCGCCCGTGATCGGTTTGGAAAAGTCGATCGTGTCACCGGGGCGGAAGCCGGGCGCGGTGCCGCGGTCGGCGGCCTCGGGCGTGCCGTCGCGGCGCGTCCACGTCATGCCGAGGTGCCACTTGCCAAACGCGGCCGTGCGGTAGCCGAGTTTCTGGAAAAACGACGCCACCGTCGGGCGGTCGGTCTCGATGAGCGGCGGGCTGAACCCGTCAAACACGCCCGATTTCAGCCGCGTGCGCCAGCTGTAGCGGCCGGTGAGCAGGCCGTAGCGCGTAGGGGTGCAGACCGACGATGGCGTGTGCGCATCGGTGAAACGGACGCCGCCGGCCGCGAGCGCGTCGAGGTGAGGCGTGGCGATCTTCGACTGCGGGTTGTAGCTGCCGAGGTCGCCGTAGCCGAGGTCGTCGGCGAGGATGAGCACGACGTTGGGACGGGACGGTGCGGCACCAAGCGCCGCCGCCACCGACATCGAGAAAAGCAGGAGGCCACGGACGAGGTTCACGTGCATAGGAAAACTCAATCGCGCGTCATCAGGTAGCCCATCAGGTCGCGCACTTGCGGGACGCCGAGGCCGTCGAGGAGGCCGGCGGGCATCAGTGAAATCGCGGAGGTCTCCTCTTTCACGATGTCTGCGGCGGGCACCACGATCGGCTCGGTCATCGTTTGCACCGTGACGGCGGCGGGCGTGCGCTCGCGGACCATTCCTGCGACCGTGCGGCCGTCCTTGAGCGTGAACGCGACGAGGCGGTAGGCGTCGGGCACGATGGCGTTGGGCGCAATGATGTTCTCGAGCAGGTAGGCGAGGTTGTCGCGTGCGCTGCCGGTGAGGTCGGGGCCGATGGCGCCGCCGGCGCCTTTGAGCACGTGGCACGACGCGCAGCGCCCCTCGAACAGCGTCCGCCCGCTCGCGCGGTCGGCGTCCGCCAGCACGGCGGGCGTGAGGCGCTGCTTCCAGAGATTCATGAGCGCGCGCTCCTCGCGACCGCTGACTTCGGCCGGCGTCCGGCCCCAACTCTCCTCGACGCGCCTCGCCAGCGCCGCGTCGCCGAGCGTGCGTATCTGGCGTGCGTGGTAGGCGCTGATGTGCGTGCGCTCGACGCGTCCGCCCTCGAGCGCGTCGATGAGTTTCGCCGCCCACTCGGGACGCGAAGCGAGCACGCCGACTACCGTCGCGCGATCGACGGCAGCGACGCGAGGCCACGCGGCGAGCAGGCGATCCGCCACCGCGGGATCGTCGAAAGTGCCGAGGCCTCCGGCGGCGGGTGCGGTGAGCCCGGCCACGCCGATCAGTTGCTCGCAAATCTCGCGGAGCGCCGGCGCGCGCGTCTCGGTGAGCACCTGCAACGCGCCGCGCCGGTCGCCCGCGGGTGCGGCGGCGTCGAGGGCGGCGGCGCGGAGTTCGCCCAACGCGCGGGCGTCGCCGAAGCGCGCGCCGAGTTCGCGAAAACGCCGGGGCGCGGCGGCCGCGTAGGCGGCGCGGTGCGTTTCCCAGCCGGCGGGCGCCGCCAC
>JANOCA010000736.1:0-9893 GCA_031411915.1 Opitutaceae bacterium | reverse complement strand
GCCCGGCGGCAGCGCCCACGCGCCGTCGGGGGCGAAGCCAAAGACACTCGTCGTGTCTTGCAGCGCGAACCACCGGCGCTTGCGCGCGTGGTCGGACCAGAACGAGACGTTGGGCTCGTAGGCCACGACGCCCGGCGCCGGCGCAAGCGTGGCGAGATCGGCAAACGCGCCCGTGGCCGAGAGCGTCGCGGGCCACGTGTTCGCGCCGCCGCCGGGCGTCGTCGCGACGATACGCTTGATCACGTTCTCCGTGAGATCGGTGATCAGGAGATCGTCGGTCGCGGGATTGATCCCGAAGGAGCTGATGCCGCCGTCCGTCGCGATTTGCTGCACGCGATCGGCCGTGACGGGATTTTCGCCATCGGGTTCGAGCGCCCAGATGCGGCCGCTCACAAAATCGGCGAACACATACCGGCCCACGAGTCCAGGGAGCCGCGCACCGCGATAGACGAAACCGCCGGTCACGGACGAGCCCTGCGCGGGATTCGGATAGTCCCAGATCGGCGCGAGGAACGTCGCGGTCGCGGCGGCGGGCGGATTCGCTCGCGGGCCGGCGACAAAGCCCTCGCGGTAGCTCCAGCCGTAGTTGCCGCCGCGCACGATCACATCGATCTCCTCGCGCGAGCCCTGGCCGACGTCGCCGAGCCAGAGCCGGCCCGTGGCGGAGTCGAACGACATGCGCCACGGGTTGCGCAGGCCCACGGCCCAGAACTCCGTGCGCACGGCGACAGGGCTGACCGCCGCGCCGTTGAAGGTCGTCGCGCCCACCCACGGGTTGTCGGGTGGCACCGCGTAGGTGCCCGCGTGGACGGCCGGGTGCGCGTTGGGCGCGAGCGAGCCCGGCCGCCGATCGACATCGATCCGGATCACGCCGGCGAAGAAATCGCGGTCGAGGCGCTGGCTGTTGGCAAACTGATCGTTGGCGCCGCCCTCGTCGCCGAGCGACAGATACAGGTAGCCGTCGGGCCCGAACGCGAGCTGGCCGCCGTTGTGGTTGCCCGCCTCGTCGAACTGCGTGAGCAGCGGCTGCTCGGAATTCGCGTCCGCGGCGTTGGGATCGGTGGCGGAGACGCGGAAACGCGAGAGCCGGTCGTGTCCGCCATTGCCGGCCGCGGTCGTGGTGTTGAGTGTCCACCAGACATAAAACTGGCCGTTGGCCGCGTAGGTCGGGTGAAACGCGAGCGCGAGCAGCCCGCGCTCGTCGTTGCCGCCGCCGGTGGTCACGCGCCCCGTGAGATCGAGGAACAGCGTGCGCACGGGCGTGGCGGCCGTGACATCGGGGATCACCCAGATGCGGCCGGTTTTCTCGACGACGAAGAGGCGTCGCGTCTCGCCCGGCGGCGTGACGACCGCGACCGGCTGCGTGAACGTGAGCGGCGCAAACACGCGCTCAGTCGTGAACGTCGAGGGAGGAGGATTGGCCGGCACGCGCAACGAGGTCGCCGCGGTGCGCGTGAGCGGTTGTGCGGCCAGTGTCGCCGCCGAGAACAGGAAAGCGCCGAAAGTGTGGAGCCGCGCGCGTTGCATCGTGCGGGGGAAGTTGGGCGTCATCCCGGTGCGAGACAACCGGGGAGCGGTAAAGTCGCGACGAAAGATCATCCGTCTTGGAGACCGCCTCGGCAGAGGCGGGACGGATGGCGCGATGAATACTCCTCCCGCTTCTTCCGAAGCGGGCTACGCTCGGACGATCGCCCGCAGGCCGCGGGCGAGGCGGCCCACGCCCTCGGCGGCGGTGGCTTTTTCCAGAGCCCCGTAGGCGACGCGCAGGTGGCAGCCGTGGTCGAGGCCAAAGGCGTTGCCGGGAATGACCGCGACCCCGTGCTCTCGGATCAGGCGTGTCGCGATCTCGAGGGGCGGACGCGTGGTGTTTTTCAGGCGCAACAGGAAATAGAAAGCGCCCTGCGCGTCGGGTGCGTCGCAGATGCCATCGGTCGCGAGGGCGGTGATCTCGCGCTGCACGAGCGCGCGGACCTCGGCGAGGGCGCGGAGTTTCTCCCGGACGAAGGGCGTGCCGGCGGCGAGCGCGCCGACCGCCGCGTGCTGCGAAATCACGGGCGGGCAGATGATGAGCGTGTCCTGGATTTTGCGAAGCGCGGGCTCGAGGTTTTTGGGAAACATCATCCAGCCGATGCGCCAGCTCGCGAAGCCAAACGCTTTCGACAGCGAGTAGAGCGAGATCGTGTGCGCGGCGCCGCCAGGGAGCGACGCGGCGGAGAAATGCCGCGCGCCGTCGTAGGTGAAATGCTCGTAGGCCTCATCGCTGATGTGAAAGAGGCCACGCTCCGCGCAGAGCGCGTTGATGGCGCGCAGCGTGGCCTCGGGATAGACCGCGCCCGAGGGATTGTTGGGGGAGACCGTGATGATCGCGCGCGTGCGCGGCGTGATGGCGGCGCGGAGGCGATCGACGTCGGGCTGGTAGTGGGCGTCGGTCGGCACGAGCACAGGCCGGCAGTTGGCCATCGTGATCGCCATCTCGTGGTTGAAGTAATACGGGACCGGCAGAATGAACTCATCGCCAGGATCGGCGATGGCGAGGACGGCGGCCATGAAGGCGTTGTTGCCGCCGGCGGTGACCATGAGCGCGTTGCCGTGCGCGGGGCCGGTGGCGATGCCGTTCTCGGCGGCGAGTTTTTGCGCGAGCGCGTCGACCAGCGCAGGAATGCCGGCGACGGGTTGGTATTTGTGGTTGGCGGGCTCGGCGGCGAAGCGCGCCACCGCGGCGAAAGCCTCCGGCGGCGGCGAGTAGTTCACCACGCCCTGCCCGAGCGAGATCGTGCCCGGATGTGCGCGGATGAGATCGGCGATGACCGGGATGATCGGCGACTGGACGGCGGCGAGGCGGCGGGATTCTGAGAGTCTTGTCATTGCGAGGGAGGCGGAGCCGACCGCGGCAATCCAGGTGGAATTTCAGATGGATTGCTTCGGCGCTTCGCTCCTCGCAATGACAATCAAGGAAGGCGCGCGGCAGGAAAACTATTTTTAAAACGTCCGCGGCTTCGACGCCACTGGGCTCGGAAACGGCACGCCCCAGAGCGCCGGTGTCTCCTGCGCTTCCGGGTTGCCGCCGGGGACGAGGTGCTTGAACACGTCCTCGAAGCTGAGGCTGCATTGCAACCGGCGCTGCGTGGCCGAATCGATTTTCGGATTCACCACCATGATCGCCTGCGAGAAGGGCGGGGCATTCTTGATTTTTTGCGCGGCGGCGCGGGCCTCGGCGGGCGTGAGCGAGCGATCCTTGATCACGGCGTCGAGTCGCTGGAGATCGGCGAGCGTGATCGGGTGCCAGAGTTTTTTCCATGCGGCGGGGTCGATGCGCGGGGCGATGATGTTCGCGAAGCGCTTCTCGTCGCCTTCCTGTCGCCAAAAACCGACGACGAGGATCCACGGCTCGTCGATGCGGAACTGCCGCAGCGCGTCGCCGAGATCGACGGGTGTGCCGAGCTTGGCGGCCTTGGGGTTCGCGGGCACGCCGCCGAAGCGCGTGTTGATCGCGGCGGGGATGTCCCACGCCTGCGTGTAGCTGCGCGGGCGATAGCCTTCGAAGAAGGTGTCGCGCACCCATTGCTCGAAAACAAGACCGTGCGACTGGACCTCCGCCGCGACCGCCAGAAGTGGCGCGAAGGCGAGCGCCAGCAGGGCGAGGCGGGGGAAACGCATCGCGCAAAGTTGGGCGAACGGTTCGCGCGCGACAAGGCTGCTGCGTTGGCCCGGATGCCTCGCGGCGTCGTGCGCATTCGTGGAGCCACGGTTTTTAACCGCCGGCCCCGTGGCCACGCCGCTTGAAAAGCGCCGCTCCTTCTGCGCGGAAAAGGTAGCCAGCGCGCGCGCCGCCCGCCACGTTGCTGCCTCCCCCATGAAGCTATCCGCGATCCTCCTTTCGCTCGTCGCCTGCACCGCCGCCGCGTTGGCGCAGCCGGCCGCCAAGCCCAACATCATCTTCATCCTCGCCGACGACCTCGGCTACGGCGAACTCGGCTCCTACGGCCAGAAGGTCATCCAGACGCCGCACCTCGATCGCATGGCGGCGGAGGGCATGCGGTTCACGCAGTTTTATGCGGGCAGCACCGTGTGCGCGCCGTCGCGCAGCGTGCTCATGACGGGCCAGCACCTCGGCCACACCCGCGTGCGGGGGAATGCCGGCGCGCGCAACAAGGAGGCGCAGTTCCTCCAGCCTGGCGATGTCACCGTTGCGGGCGTCCTCAAAAAGGCCGGCTACGCCACGGGCCTCGTCGGCAAGTGGGGCCTCGGCGAGGAAAACACCGTCGGCGATCCGCAGAAGCACGGCTTCGATTATTTCTTCGGTTTCTACAACCAGGGGCACGCGCACAACCACTACCCCAGCTACCTCTGGCGCAATGGAGTGAAAGTTCCTCTCCCCAACGACCTCGTGCCCGTCGGTGAGAATCCCGGCGTGGGTTACTCCAAGGAGCGCAAGGCCTACGCCGACGACCTTTGCACGCAGGACTCGCTCGACTTCATCACGCGGCACAAGGAACGGCCGTTCTTCCTCTTCGTCTCGCTCGTGACCCCGCACGCCAACAACGAGCGCTCGCGCGAACTCGGCGAGGGCAACGAAGTGCCGGACCAAGGCATCTACGCCGGAAAGCCGTGGAAGGAGACCGAGAAAAACCACGCCGCGATGGTCACGCGCCTTGATCGCGATGTGGGCGCACTCTTCGCCAAGCTGAAGGAACTCGGGCTCGACGAGCGCACGCTCGTGATGTTCTCCAGCGACAACGGCCCGCACCGCGAGGGCGGCCCCGACTACGACCCCGCGTTCTTCAACGTAAGCGGCCCGCTCACCGGCCTGAAGCGCAGCCTGACCGACGGCGGCATCCGCGTGCCCTTCCTCGCGCGCTGGCCCGGCCAGATCAAAGCGGGCACGGTCTCGCCGCACGTCGGCTACTTCGGCGATCTGATGGCGACATGGGCGGAGATCGGCGGCGCGACGCGCCCGACGGAGCACGCCGCCGACAGCCTCTCAATCGTGCCCACGCTGCTTGGCCGCGGCACGCAGCCGAAGCACGCACACCTCTACTGGGAGTTCTACGAGCAGGGCGTCAGCCAGGCCGTGCTGATGGACGGACGTTGGAAAGCGATCCGCCTGCGCACGCTCGCCGCGCCGGTGGTGCTCTACGATCTCGCGAACGACCTTGGCGAAAAGACGGATGTCGCGGCGAAAAATCCGGAGCTCATGGCGCGCGCCATGGAGCTGTTCAAGACCGCGCGCTTCGACAACGAGCACTGGAAGCTCGCGGATGGGCCGGTGGCGGGGAAGAAGAAGTAGGCGAAGCAATCAACTCTCATCTCGAATGCCGCGTAGTGGGAATGGCCTTGGCACCGTTCACTTCGGGCGCGCTGACCAACGTGACGACGGTTCTTATGTGACCACCGTCTGGTTTGCGGTTTTCTTCCTTCCCATATTTCCCATTCGCTCGGAGCGCATCCTGCCGCTGTCCGAATTCGACAACGGTGCGGGGCATCGGAACCTGCGCTATTCCGTTCTGGAAAACGTGCCGCGCCACCGGCCTCAAATAATTCGGACGTATCTCGTCGGGTGGGGCATCCTCGCTTGGTATGTGGCGCTCTGGTGGGCCTACGCTCCTGTGGCGAAGTGGGTTGGAGGAAAACACGATCATTGGATTCCACTCATCTGGGTCGTGATTCCGTTTGCGCTGTTGCTGGCATGGCAGCGTTGGTTTGTCCCTCGGCCCAAGCTGACACCCGTCGAGGTCCGGCCCGGTTCAGAGTTCAGCACCTATCGCCGGGACGGAAAAAAATAGGAGGGCGTCGAAGTCTCCCATCTAGTGTCATTCTGAGAGGAGCAAGGAATTCAGCAGGACATTTGCACCGTGAAGACTGCATCCGACGGCAATCGCATCAGCCGCTCCGCCAGAAATTTTTCTCCGTTGGCAAAAACCGCGGGTTCGAGCGCGCGCCCTCGTGTCTTGCCGGTTCGGCTGAAATGCCTTGCGCGGTCGTCGCTCCCGGCCGCACGGTGCGGCGAAGTTTCAGTTAACCCACAAAGCATATGCCAAAATACGTCATCGAACGGGAAATCCCCGGAGCCGGAAAATTGACGTCAGATCAGCTGCGGGGGATTTCCCAGAAATCCTGCGCGGTCCTGACGAAACTCGGAACGGAAATCCGGTGGATTGAAAGCTATGTGACCGACGACAAGATCTATTGTGTCTACATCGCCTCCGACGAGGCGATCGTGCGTGAGCACGCAAAACAGGGAGGCTTCCCCGCCAACCGTGTTTCCGAAGTCCGAGCGATGATCGATCCGACAACCGCGGAAGCCTGACTCCCGATAAATGCGCCGCTCGCGGCCGGTTCACTTTTTGGGCTCGCATCTCAGTGACGGGAAACGGCGGGTTGGCTCGTCGAGTGGCGTGGGTGCGAGGGGATGATGCGCAACCCGTGGACGGGAGGGCAGGAAGTAGGCGAAAAAAGCCGCCGCGGTCGAAGCGGCGGCTCAGCGGCGAGCGGTATTACTTCGCGGCGCTATCCGCCGGCGGAAGCTTGTTCGACTGCCAGGCGAGGAAACGCCACGCGCCGCCCTCCTGACGCCAGACCGCGAGGTAATTCAGGTCGTTGATGATCTTCGCGCCGCCGGTCTTGGGCTGCATCGTGAAAATCGCGCGGCCCTTCATCAGCACGATGCCGGGGCCGGCGGGGATGAACGTGCGCTCCTTGTAGTCGATGCTCTCGTAGTGACTCGGGCTGTTGGCGATCCCGTCGAGCTGCGACGCCTTGTTGTCCACCTTGCCGCTGGAGTGCGCGTAGTGCAGGGCGTCGGAGTAGATGGCGGCGAGGCGCTTGGTGTCGGCGGCCTTGGTGGCGGCGACGCGCGCATCGTCCGCGGCGCGGACGGCGGCGATGAGCTTGTCATCGGCGGCGGGCGCAAACGTGAACGTGAGCGCAAACGCGAGGAGAGCGAGGAGGCGGGGCAGGTTGGTTTTCATGGGGTGGAAAGCGAGTTGGGGAGAAAGGTGAAGGGAGAAAGGAGCATAGAGAAGGGCGAAAGAGGCACGCGGGCGGAGCCGAGGGATTGGGTTCGTAGCCCCGGCTTCAGCCGGAATCCGAAAGCGCCCGGATACCGGCTGAAGCCGGGGCTACGAACAAGGATACACGCTCCTCATCGTCTATCGTAGCGCAGCAGGTCGGTCGATTCTTCGGAGGCGGCGAAAATTGCGTGGCCGTCGCGGGAGAAGCACACGGCTTCGGCTTGCGGCAGGTAATGCGCGCCGAGGCGCACGGGTTCGCGGGCGAGTGCGGCCGGCCAGGTTTCATTGGCGCCGCGCGGGAAAAGCAGGGTGCCGCTGTAGGTGAGCACGACGGCCATGCTGCGGTCCGGGGCGAAATCCATCGCGCACGGCATCGCGATGCGCGGACCCGCCACGCGGCCGAGAAAGCCAGCCGCGCCGCCCTTGGCCCCCAGATGCGGCACGGGGCCGACAAACGCCGCCACGTGAGTCCCGGTCGCGAGCGGGGTCGGCAGCCCGACACGATACAGCCGCGGGGGCGTCGTGCGCTTGGTGAGAAAATAGACGGCACGTTCGGCGGGATCGATGGCGATGGCTTCGCAGTCGCGCGGGCCGTCTTCGTAGGTGAGGCGCAGCACATGCGCCGGGCGCGCGGCGAGCTGCCCATCCGGATTGAGCGTGGCAGGATCGGGCTCGGCCATGAAGAGGAGGGCGACGTGCTTGCGCTTGGCGTCGTTGTCACCGGTGTCGGCGATGACGATCCACGGCTGGCCGTCCAGCGTGGCGGCCGCGAGATCTTCCCAATCGGTGTTTTTTTCCCCGCGAATCTGCAACCTTCCCCGCAGGGCGCCGGTGGTGGAAACGGCGTAGAGCATGGGCGCGCCGCCGCTGTCGTCGTGGGTCCACAGCAGATCGGCGCTGCGGCGCGAGGCGGCGATGCCGCTTGTTTCCTTTTTGGGTGGCGCGGCCAGCTGGCCCACGACGATCGGGCCGGAGAAGGCGGGCTGCGCATCGGCGGGCGAGACGGCGGCAAACAGCAGCGCCGCGCAGGCGGCGCAGTGGCGGAGGATCGAAGGCACGCGCATGATGTCGCGCCATCCGATGCCACAGGCGAGGAAATGTTTCCGCGGGGCGAGTCTATCCCGGTCTGGGTCGCTGTGCTGGCCGCGCGCCGGGCGAGGCGCTCCGCCTTTGGCCGCGGTTTTCAGCGCACGACTTCCGCCATCAGCGCGATGAACTGGCGACCGAGGTCCATCCGGTCCTGCGTCGTGGCGATGCGGTTCAGCTTTTTGCTCGGGCCGACGCGCTGCTCCATGAGCATCATGGGCACGCCCGCCTCGCGCCAGATGGAGTTGGTGGTGTTGGAAGGCCCGGTGCCGCTCGGGACGCTGATCGTGAGCTTCGGGCGCGAGGGGTCGAAGAGAGTCTTTGCCACGGCCAGGTCGAAGAAGCGGTGCATCGCGGACTGCACCGGCTCGGCGTCGACCATGGTCTCGAGATACTCGTTCATCTCGGTGTTGTGGAGGTTGAGCCCCAGGGCGATGGGCTGGCGCGCGTGCTGGGCGAGCAGCGCCTTCTTCACATACCAAATCTCGGGGTTGCGCTCGAGCCAACGCTTGTCGCGCAGGTCGACCTCGTCCCACTGGCGGTTCGGGTCGAAGCCGTTTGCGTTGAAACGCACGTCGCCGCGCACAACGGAGTCGGGGTTGATCATCGGCACAAAGCAAAAAACGTTTTCGTCGCGCAGCCGCTGGGCCGCGGGATCGTCGGAGGCGGCGAAGCGGAGCGCGCCTTCGAGGAGAAACGAGGTGCCCGTCTCCCACGCGTGCTGCCGCGCCTGCATCCAGATGATCTTTTTCGCGGCATCGGGTTTCTGGAAATTCGTCACGGTCACGAGATGCAGCGGACGGCCGAGCACGGTCTGCCCGATGACCTCGGTGCGTGCGTGCGGCAGCGCGGTGAGATCCGCGATCAGCTGCAGGGCGCGGGTGTGCGGATAAAGCGGAATGTGAGCGACCCACAGGGTGTCGCCGCGCGCTTTTGTGACGACGGTCAGTTCGTGACGTTCCGCGTCCCAGGTGGCCGCCGAGAAATGCTCCCACGTTATCCCGTCCTCGCTGAACACGGGCCGATACCACGGGCCGGCCCACGAGACGACCGGCCGGTTGTTGTATTCTCCGTTGAAGCCAGTGATGCGCAGCGTGACCGCGCGCCCGGCGAGGTCCTCGAGCCGGCACGCGAACCACGTGGTCTGGCGGTTGCGGCCGTAGGCGTCCTGCTGGCCCTTGAGGTTGAGGCGAAACTCGGTCTCCGAGAGTTTCTCGATTTTGCCGAGCGAGGCGCTTTCGAACGCGGTGTTGATGCGGACCGGCGGTGGGGTGAGCGGCGGCGCTGCACAAAGACCGAATCCGGCGCTGAGCCAAAAAAGAAAAAGGCGGCGTGTCATCGGCCCCAGCCAAGCCGCCGCTGTCGTGCGGCGCGAATCTTTCCTGCTCGGCGCCCGCGGGCGCACGCACGAAGTTCCGGGACGAGGGATGAGAGGCCGCACGGAGGGGGCGAACCGGTGGCGGAGGAGTGGTAAACCTGCCCCGCCGGGGGGCGAGTTTTCATTTGTTTCGCGACCCGCGGAGGGCGATAGTCGCCGGCATGCTCGCCAAGTCCCCGTCCACCGCGTTGCGGCGGTTGTTCGATGAAGTCGGCCCGGTCGATGCCATCGGCATCGAGGAGCGGGTCGCGAAATACACCACCCGTTCCATCAAGAAGGCCTCCAAGGTGAAGGGCCTGAAGCTCGCCACCTCGATGGTCGATCTGACGACGCTTGAGGGCAAGGACACGCCCGGCAAGGTCGCCTCGCTGTGCCAGAAGGCGCTCGCGCCCCACGACGCCGACCTCGGCGCGCCGCGG
>JANOCA010000735.1:0-25176 GCA_031411915.1 Opitutaceae bacterium | reverse complement strand
GTGATGTTTGGCAACCCCGAGACGACCTCCGGCGGCCGCGCGCTGAAATTTTTCTCCTCGGTGCGCATCGACATCCGCCGCAAGGACCAGATCAAGACCCCCGAGGGCAAGGTCATCGGCAACCGCACCAAGATCAAAGTCGTGAAGAACAAGGTCGCGCCGCCGTTCACCGAGGTGGAGTTCGACATCATGTATGATGAAGGCATCTCCAAGATGGGCTCGCTCCTCGACCTCGGCCTCGAGCACAAGATTTTGGAAAAGAAAGGCGCGTGGATCGCCTACGAGGGCAACCTCGTCGGCCAGGGTCGCGACGCCGCCAAGCAGGCGCTCAAGGAGAAACCCGAGCTCGCCGAGAAGATCCAGAAAGCGATCCTCGAGAAGGTGAACATCACCGGCGGCGCGACCGTGACCGGCGAGGCCGAGGTGTAATCGCCAACGTCCTTTGGTTTTAGACTGTTGATCCGCGCGTTGGCCGGGTGCCCGCCCAACGCGCGGGCCTACAACAGAAAAATCTGAAACATACGGGCCGAGGGAAGCCCGCCGTTTGTCGCGGCTCAGTGAGGCGCGCGAACGGACGTTCGCGCGTCGCCTTAGGTTCAAACGCGTGCGGCGAGAGGACTCACGCGCTTCGGCGCCCTGCGGGCGAAGTGAAGCAGCAGGCGTTGTTGTCGATGAGGCCGGCGGCGGGGGCGGAGCGCCGGGTGCACCGGATTTCACCTCCGTGAGGGATGCGACCTCGGGCCGGTCCAGTCCTGCGAGTCAAAAACGGAGGTGGCATCGGTGGCTTCCAAAGAACATTTCTCGCCGGTGCCGGTCCGATCACGCGTCGTCTCGACCCACCCGCCCGCCCGTGAAAAAATTCCCGTCACCGATTCCCTCACGCCGCCCTACCTCGCGCGTCCTCATAATGCTTTTCGCCGCCTGCGGCGCGTTCGCGTTGACCCATGGGACGATAGCGGCGGATGCCTCCGCGCCGGTGCTGCTTTCGCGCACCGGCGGCGGGGGCTGGGCCGACCTTAAGGAACTCCAAGCGGCGGTGGCGAAAGGGAATCCCAAGGCCGAGGCGGCCCTCGGCGAGATGCTGCTCCGCGGGGAAGGGATCGCGAAAGACGAGCCTCGCGGCGTCGCGCTGCTGGAGAAGGCGGCGCGCGCCGGACACTCCGCGGCGGCGTTTCGCATCGGCATGCTGTTGTCCGACGGCGACGGCGGCGTCGCACAGGATCACGGGCGGGCGCTCGCGTATTTTCGCGCCGCGGCGGCCGGCGGCGAAGCGGAGGCATTTTTCAACATCGGCGCTGCCTACGGCAGCGCGCGCGGCGTGAAACGCGACTACGCCGAGGCGCTGGCCTGGCTGACGGTCGCCAAGCAGCGCGGGGCCGGCGTGAATGAGGAGGCTGCGCTGCGCGCGCAGATCAAGTCGCGCACCGCATGGCTCGCGACCGCCGAGAAACGGGCGCGGGAGATCGTGCAGGAACTCGAAGGCAAGAGCGTCGCCAGCCTGCTCCCGGCCCCCGCTCCGCTCATCCCGGGCGCGTCGGCGGCCAAAGCTCCGTAAACCCGCCCCCTGCGCAAACCCTGCGCTAATGATGGGCTGAAGCTGGGGCGCTACCGCCTGATTGCCGGTTGCCGCATCCGGCGGAAACGGATTTCGTCATCGATTCCGCTGTCATGCGCACGCCCGACGAATCCCCCGCCCAGCAGACCGCGATTCCCGAGGCGCGCGGCGATCCGGTCTTTCACGTGCGCGGACTGGGGCGCGTGTATGGCGAGGGCACGGCGACCGTCTCCGCGCTGCGCAGCATCGACCTGGATTTCTTCGCGAGCGAACTGATCGTGCTGCTGGGCGCCTCGGGCAGCGGCAAGTCCACCCTGCTCAATCAGCTCGGCGGCCTCGATTCGCCCACGAGCGGCACCCTGCTCTACCGAGGCGCCAATCTCGCCGAATTTGGCGAGACCGAACTCACAAATTTCCGCCGTGATGCCGTGGGCTTCGTGTTCCAAGCCTACAACCTGATTCCCAGCCTCACGGCGCGCGAAAACGTCGCGCTGATCACGGAGATTTGCCGCGACCCGATGGCGCCCGAGGAGGCGCTGCGCCTCGTGGGGCTGGCGGCGCGCCTGGATCATTTTCCCGCGCAGCTCTCCGGCGGCGAGCAGCAGCGCGTGGCCATCGCGCGCGCGATTGCCAAGCGGCCCGCCGTGCTGCTCTGCGACGAGCCGACCGGGGCGCTCGACGTGCGCACGGGCATCACCGTGCTCGAGGCAATCGAGCGCATCAACCGCGACCTCGGCACGCTCGCCGTGATCATCACGCACAACGCCATCCTCGCCGACATGGCCGACCGTGTCTTCACACTCTCCGACGGCCGCGTGATCAACGAGCGCGTGAACACCCGCCGCGCCCGCGCCCGCGACCTCGCGTGGTGAGCGCATCCGCCCGCGCGCGCCATGTCCCTCCTCGATCGCAAGCTCATCCGCGACCTGCTGAAGCTGAAATCGCAGGCGTTCGCCGTCGCGCTCGTGATGGCCTGCGGCCTCGCGATGATGATCATGACGCGCTCGCTGATCCTCTCCCTCGAGACGACGCGCGACACCTACTACAGCGAGAATCGCTTCGCGCAGGTGTTCGCCCGCCTTAAACGCGCACCCCACGCCGTGCGCGAGCAGCTTGCCGCGATCCCCGGCGTCGCCACGGTGCAGACGGGTATCGCAATCCAGGTGACGCTCGACGTGCCCGGCCTCGTGGAGCCTGCGGTGGGGTTGATCAATTCGCTGCCGGAACGCGGCGAGACCGTGCTCAACCGTCCTTACATCCGCGCCGGCCGTCTGCCGCTTGGCCGCACGACGCGCGGAGAGATGGCCGTGGGCGAGGCGTTCGCGGAGGCTCACGGGCTGCAGCCGGGCGACTCCGTCGCCGCGATCCTCAATGGCGCGAAGCAATCCTTTCATCTCTCCGGGATCGTGCTCTCGCCTGAGTTCATTTTCGAGGCGCCACCGGGCGCAGCGCTGCCGGACAACAAAACCTACGGCATCTTCTGGATGCCCTACAAGGAACTGGCCACGGCGTTCCAGCTCTACGGTGCGTTCAACAACGTCGCGCTCACGCTCGCGCCTGGCGCGAGCGAGGGCGAAGTGATTGCCGCGGTGGACCGCGTGCTCGCGCCCTACGGCGGCCGCGGCGCATTTGGACGTTCAAATCATCCGTCGCATCGCCGCGTGGACGACGAGATCCGCGTGCTGCACGGACTCTCGGTGGCGTTCCCGCTCGTGTTCCTGAGCGTGGCGGCGTTCATGACCAACTCCGTCATGAGCCGGCAAATCGCGCTGCAACGCGAACAGATCGCGATGCTCAAGGCGTGCGGTTTCAGCAACGCGCAGGTGGGCACGCACTATTTCAAGTTCTCCCTCGCCATTGTCGTGGTGGGCGTCGGCGTGGGCACTGCAGGGGGCATCACCTTCGGGCACCGGCTCGTCGAGATGTATCACCTGTTCTTCCGATTCCCGCAGCTCGACTTCGTGCTCGATGCCCGCGTGCTCGCGGCTGCGGCGGTGGTGAGCGCGCTCGCGGCGTTCGCCGGCGTGGCCGGGGCGGTGCGCCGTGCAGTGCGGCTGCCACCCGCGGAGGCCATGCGCCCGGAGGCACCGGCGAGCTTTCGGCCCGCCATCGTGGAGCGGCTCGGCGGGGCGAAGTGGTTCAGCGCCTCCTTCCGGATGGCGTTGCGCAACATCGAGCGCCGCCCGATTCGCAGCGGGCTCACGTGCCTCGCGCTCGCCTTGGCAACGGGCATCCTGATCGTGCCCAACTCCTTTCGCGACGGCATCGGCTACGTGATCGATTTCCAGTGGGACATCGTGCAGCGGCAGACCGTCACCCTGTCGCTCGTGGAACCCGGCCCCGCGCGCGCCATCGCGGATTTCCGGCACCTGCCCGGCGTGGAACTCGCCGAGCCGTTTCGATATGTGCCCGTGGAACTGCGCGCTGGCGCCATCTCGCGGCGACTCAGCCTGCAAGGCCTGCCTGCGCGCGGCACGCTCAGCCGCGTGATCGATGCGCAGTCGCGGCAGCTCACGCTGCCGGCCCGCGGCGTGGTCATCTCGGCGAAACTCGCGGACATCCTGCGCGTGCGCCCGGGCGACGAGGTCGTCGCCAGGGTCCTCGAGGGCAACGCGCGCGAACTCGCGGTGCCCGTTGTCGGGCTCGCGGAGGATTTCGCGGGCATGGCCGCCTACATGGAAATCAACGCCCTCAACCGCCTGCTGCTCGAAGGCGATCGCATCAACGGTGCTCATCTGGTCGTGCGCGACGGCGCGTGGGTGGACTTCTTGCGGGCCGTAAAGAACACCCCGCGCGCCGCCGGCTGCGTCATCAAAAACTCGATTCGCGACGGTTTTCGTAAGACGACCGGCGAGAGCATCGGGCTCCTGCAGAAGATGTATATGCTGTTCGCGACGATTGTCGCCTTCGGCATCATCTACAACAGCGCGCGCATCTCCCTCTCGGAGCGGGCGCGGGAACTGGCGACGCTGCGCGTGCTCGGCTTCAGCCGCAGGGAAGTGGGGGCCGTGCTGGTGGGCGAACTCGTGGTCCTCACGCTCGTCGCCCTCCCGCTCGGATTGCTGATCGGATCGGCATTTGCGAAGGGCATTCTGACGGCGGTGAACACCGAGACCGTGCGCCTGCCGCTTGTGCTCACGGCGGCCAACTACGCGTTCGCCGTGCTGGTGGTCGCGTTCGCCTCGGCGCTCTCCGCGATCTTCGCGGCGCGGAAGCTCGCGGAGATCGATCTCGTGAGTGCGCTCAAGGCGCTGGATTGAGCTGCGATATTTTCCATGAAGAACGACACCCCCCCACCCTCGCCCGCTGCAATGAAACGCGTCGCTCCGGCGTGGCGTCGTCGCCTGCCTTGGCTAGGCGGTGCGGCGCTCGTGGCCTTGATCGTCGTGGGGCTCTGGCCGCGGCCCGTGCCGGTCGAGGCGGGCAAGGTCACACGCGGACCGCTGGTCGTGACGGTCGATGAGGAGGGCATGACTCGGGTCAAGAATCGCTACCTGATATCGGCGTCCGTGGGCGGACAACTGCGCCGGGTGGATTGGAAGGCCGGCGCCCTCGTCGAGGCAGGCAAGACCGTGCTCGCTGTCATCGAAGGCGGCGCCGCGGATTTCCTCGATGCGCGCAGCCAGGCACAGGCGGAGGCGCGTGTGCGCGCAGCGGAAGCGGCGCACGCAGCGGCCGCGGCGATGCGTGACCGGGCGCGCGGGGCCGCGCGGATGTTCGCGTCGGACTTCGAGCGACTGAAGCAACTGCACGCGCAGAAAGTTCTCTCCGCGCAGGAATTCGACGCCGCACAGATGCGGATGACAACGGCGGGGCAGGACGAGCGCGCGGCGGAATTCTCGCTGAAGGTGGCTGAGTTCGAGTGGCAGCAGGCGCAGGCGGTCCTGACTCGCGGGCAAGCTGGCGGCGGCGCCGAACCGCTCGTAATCACTTCGCCGGTGGGCGGCCGCATCTTGCGCGTTTTTCAGGAAAGCGCGCGGATGGTGCCAAGTGGCTTTGCGATTATGGAGGTGGGTGATGCCACGGATCTGGAGGTGCGCATTGAAGTGCTTTCACGCGATGGCGTCGCGATCCAGCCGGGTGCACGCGTGATATTGGAGCAATGGGGAGGCGGCGAACCGCTCGGCGCCCGTGTGCGCCTGGTCGAACCATCGGCCTTCACGAAGATCTCAGCTCTCGGCGTGGAGGAGCAGCGGGTCTATGTGGTGGCGGATTTCACGGAACCGCTGGCGAAACGGCCGACCCTGGGAGACAGTTTCCGCGTCGAGGCGCGTATCGTGGTGTGGGAGAGCCAAGCAGCGCTGCGCGCGCCGGCGGGAGCGTTGTTCCAGCGGAACGGCAGCTGGCAGACATTTGCGGTTGAAGGTCGCGCGGCGCGCCTGCGAACCGTGCGGGCCGGCCGGAGCAACGGAATCGAAACTGAAATCGTCGACGGTCTTTCCGAGGGGACGCAAGTAATCGTCTATCCTGGCGACAAGGTAACCGATGGCACGCGCGTGGCGCCGTTGGTTGTCAGCGGACGCTAGTGGCGAAGCGCGGGACGCCGTCGGCGGGCAGGATGCGCGGGGGACGTGCGATGACGCGCGGCGTTTGACTTGCGTCGAGCCGGCAAGAAGCGTGTTTGACCTCCATGGCACGTCCGCACGACACCATCGCAGCCCTCGCCACGCCTACCGGCACGTCCGCCATCGCGGTCGTGCGTGCTAGTGGTCCAGATACAGCGCGTTTGGCGAAGGATATCCTCGGGGCCCTTCCCCTGCCCCGCATGGTAACCCGCGCGGATTATCGCGACCATGCGGGCGTCGTCGTGGACGACGTGCTCGCGACTTTTTTCCAAGGGCCACGATCCTACACTGGTGATGATTCGCTTGAGGTGTCTTGCCACGGAAACCCGTTTATTGCGCAGCGTATATTGGAAGATCTATTCGCCCGCGGCTGCCGGCCAGCTGAACCAGGGGAGTTTACACAGCGCGCCTTCCTAAACGGCCTGATGGACCTCACCCAAGCTGAGGCGGTGATGGATCTGATCCACGCTTGCAGCGAACGAGCTCTTGCGGCGGCCAACCAGCAACTTCGCGGGTCACTTGGAGGGCACATGAAGGAGCTTATGGATGCTGTGCTCCGTATCTTGGCACGTATCGAGGCCTACATAGACTTTCCAGAGGAGGACCTACCCCCGGAAGATCGCGGATCTATCGCCAACGAGCTGCAAAACCTAGGCGAACTGACAAATAATCTATTGGCTACCAGCCGCTATAGTGAACTTCTGCGCGATGGGATCAAGCTTGTCATTGTGGGTGCCCCCAATGCAGGGAAAAGCAGTCTTCTGAACCGACTGGTCGGAAGGGAGAGAGCTTTAGTGAGCCCAGAGCCCGGCACGACGAGAGACTTCATTGAGGACCGTATATTGTTGGGCCATAGCTTGATAAGAATTATTGACACTGCCGGTCTAAATCCTGAGCCTACTCCGCTGGAGAAACTCGGAATTGAAAAGACCTTCGAACAGATCTCAGAAGCCGACCTTTTTCTGTTTGTAGTGGATGGGATGCCTTTTGAACTAACAATCCCCACGGAGTTAAAGCCGTATTTCCGCGAAGGTAATTGCATCATCGTGTTTAATAAAAACGACTTACATCGTTACACGACGTCTATAACTGATTGCCCTAATGTTCCCACGGTTTCGGTCTCAGCAATGACTGGCAATGGGATTGCCGAACTTATTGCCACTGTGAAAAAACACGTGGCTACATACCGGCCGGAGTCGAGCGATGAAATTGTCGCGATCAACGCTCGTCATAATCAAGCTCTGGCACAAGTGATCCAATGCATCGCGCTAGCTCAGACAAAGCTCGCTAAGGGCGAACCCATCGAGCTGCTCGCGAGCGACCTCCGTGGAGCACTTTCCTTCTTCGGTGAGATTCTCGGAAAAACTGATAACGAACGTGTGCTCGACGTCCTGTTCAGCAAGTTCTGCATAGGAAAGTAATTCCCTTCTCGGCTTCTCGCCCCGACCACTTCCGTTGGCTCTCTTTTACCATGTCGCACTACGGCAAAATCTACGACGTCATTGTTTGCGGTGGGGGTCACGCCGGGGCAGAAGCAGCGTTAGCAGCTTCCCGAATCGGAGCCACCACCCTACTCCTCACGGGCAACACCGACTCGATCGCACAGATGAGCTGCAACCCCGCGATTGGCGGGATCGCCAAAGGACACATTGTGCGAGAAATTGATGCACTGGGTGGAGAAATGGGCATCAACACAGATGTCACTGGCATTCAGTTTCGCCTCCTTAACGACTCGAAAGGGCCCGCCGTGCAGTCACCCCGTGCCCAATGCGACAAAAAGTCATATCAACTTCGGCTAAAGCATACGCTGGAGTTACAACCGAACTTGGAGATATTTCAGGCAACCGTGAAAGGGCTTATTTTTGAGTCGGGCCGGGTGATCGGATGTCGAACTAATTTAGATATCGAGTTTCGCAGTCATGCAGTGGTCGTGACAACTGGGACGTTCCTACGAGGGCTGATGCATATTGGACAAAACAAATGTGAAGGCGGGCGATTGGGGGATTTTTCCGCGAAGACGCTCTCAGCAAGTTTTGTGGAGTCCGGAATCGAATTGCGCCGTCTCAAAACAGGAACTCCACCTCGGCTGTCAGGACGTAGCATCAACTTCGAGGTCATGCAGGAGCAAAAAGGCGACCCCGATCCAACGCTGTTTGCATTTCACGACACGCGAGACTCAGAGGATCTGTTCCACGTGGAACATACCGGGGAGCAGCGCCTAGGATGGAGACCTGGTTCTGAACAAGTTTCTTGCTGGATGACATATACGACCACCAAAACCGCCGAGATCGTGAAAAGCAATCTCCACAAGTCCGCAATGTATAGCGGTAACATAGAAGGCGTAGGGCCAAGATATTGCCCCAGTATTGAGGACAAATTTGTGCGCTTTGCCGACAAACCCCGACACCTGCTTTTTCTCGAACCGGAGGGCAGGACGACGAACGAGTTTTATGTGAACGGCCTGTCAACAAGTCTACCGTTAGATGTGCAACTTTCTATGGTGCGGAGCGTGCCCGGGTTGGAGAACGCTCAGCTGCTGAGACCCGCCTATGCAGTCGAATACGACTTTGCGCCCCCTACACAGCTTTTTCCGTCACTCGAATCCAAGAAGGTCCAGAATCTTTTTTTCGCGGGCCAGATCAACGGCACTTCTGGGTATGAGGAGGCGGCGGCCCAAGGCTTGGTCGCCGGAAGCAATGCCGCCAACAAGGTGCAGGGTAGGGCGCCGTTGATTATCGGACGACACGAAGGCTACATCGGGGTGCTGATCGACGACCTAGTCACCAAAGGAACTAACGAGCCATACCGCATGTTTACTAGCCGCGCTGAGCATCGCCTTCTTTTCAATCACAACAGCGCTGAGCTGAGACTTGCGCATCATGCACGTCAGCATAGGCTCGTGTCATCAACTCGCTTACAACGCATCGAACGAAAGCGTGCGCGTATCACTACGTGGGTCAATCACTTGGAACGAACGCGCGCCGGTAATCAAATCGACACATGGGCCGATGCGATCCGCCGCGGTTTGAATAATTCCACGCTGCCAGCCGAGTTTGTGGCCGAAGGGCGTCCTGTGTGCGAAGAAGTTATATATCGTGTTATCTACCAAGGATATATTGCCCGCGAATCACGCCAAATCGAGAGGCTGGTTCACATGGAAAAGAAGCTTCTCGGAAGTGACGTCAATTACATGTTCATTAAAGGGTTAAGCAGCGAGAGCGCCGTCAAGTTAACTGACATGAAACCTATGACGCTGGGCCAAGCCAGCCGCATCAGTGGAGTGAGCCCCGCGGACATCGGTGTCCTTATGGTGTGGCTGGAATCGAAGCGAGGCCTCGGCGAACAGCGCTTAGACACGGGGAAAACAGATGATTTTTTACCGTGAGCAAGAGGAGTCTATTCCAACAGCCCATCGCTCAGAAACCGGCCTACCCGAGTGATTACATCTCGGTGCTTGCCGAGCGCCGCGAGAGTGTGCGCGAGGAGTTGAAGCGCATCTTGCCTGAGGAAGCCTCTAACCTCATATGGGAGGTCGGTTGCGGCCATGGTCACTTCCTCACGGCATTTGCCTCGGCACATCCCACTCAATGCTGCATCGGCGTCGATATTGAAAGCAGCCGGATTGTGCGCGCGATTAAGAAGCGCGATCGCGCTAAGCTGAAGAACCTGCATTTCATCCGAGCCGAGGCTCGCATATTCTTGGAAGAGTTGCCCCCCGCAGCGCGAGTCGCAGCAATTTTTATCCTCTTTCCCGATCCTTGGCCCAAAACTCGCCACCATAAACATCGCGTGATTCAGTCGGGATTCCTAGATGCTCTGGCTCACCGATCTACAAAGGATGCCAGGCTCTATTTTCGCACCGATCACGCTCCGTATTTCGCTGAAGCCTGCGTCCTACTGAATACAGCGCCCGGTTGGCAGCTCGCGGACGAACCTTGGCCATTCGAATTTGAAACAGTCTTCCAAAGCCGCGCTGTCCAACACCAATCTTTAGTGGCCAAGCGCCGGGCCACGTGAAGAAACGCCGCCAACTTGGTGGCCATTAGCCCGGACGCTCCCAAATCCGGCGCCGCTAATTACAGCTCCGTCGTCCCGCCGACGTGATTTCGATGGTTGACGGAGGGTAGGGCGGGGGACTTTGCTCCACTTTCTCATTTTCAATCGCCCCGCGCGCATGCCACGGCCCACACAACTCCTCACACTCCTTGCCGGTCTCCTCTTCGGCGCCGTCGCCTTTGCGAGTGAAGGTGGTGGCGTGGCCCCCAGCGCCGCGCGCTTCGAAATCGGCTCCGGATTCACGCTGACCAGCAGCATGCTCACGGGTTGGATGGTTTCCGCCCTGCTCGTGCTCCTCGTTTTGTGGCTAATCGGCAAACCGTCCATCATACCTTCAAGGGGACAAGCCGTCGTCGAGGCACTCATGGAAGGGCTCCGCGGCATCTTCGAGCCGATTATCGGCAAACGCGCCTTCCCGACCGCATTTCCGCTGCTGGTCACGTTTTTTCTTTTCATCCTGTTCCACAATTGGATGGGCCTGATACCCGGCGTAGGCACCGTCGGATGGGGTCATGACGTCAACGGCCACTTCCAGCTCGATCGCCCCCTCATCCGCCCATTCAACTCCGATTTCAACGGCACCATTGCGCTCGCGCTCATATCCTTCGGCGCGTGGTTGATCATCGTCCTGAAGTTCGCCGGCCCCGCCGTCATCGCCAAAGATCTCTTCGGCAACAAAGCCGAGAAGTCCGAGACCCCCGGCTGGCTGTATCCGATTCTTTCGCTCGTCTTCCTTGTCGTCGGTCTCATTGAAGTTTTCTCCATCGTGATCCGGCCGTTCACTCTCTCGGTGCGTCTCTTCGGCAACGTCTTCGGCGGCGAAAACCTGCTGCACGGCACCAGCTTCATCCCCATCTTCTATTTCATGGAGCTGCTTGTGGGCCTGATTCAGGCGCTGGTGTTCACACTCCTCACTTCGGTCTACATCGGATTGCTGGTAAACCACGGCGACGATCACGCGCACGACGACAAACACGGTCACGAGTCTGGCGCGCATCACTAGTCCTATCGCACTTTCCCGCTGGGAGCGTGCCCCGAGTGCGCACAGCGGAACTCCAACCAACAATAGAAAACCACCATGATCACCACCATCGCTGAAATCCAAGGCAACATCACCTCCGCCTTCGGTCTGCTCGGCGCCGCTATTGGCGTCGGCCTCATCGGCCTCAAGGCCGCCGAAGCCGTCGGCCGCAATCCCGGCGCTTCCGGCAAAGTTCTCGTCCAAGCCATCATCGGCATGGCGCTCGCGGAAGGCCTTGGCATTCTCGCGTTGTTCCTCGCGAAGTAATCTCGTTCCGAAGGCAGCGCGGCCATCCGCGCTGCCCATCCCTTTCCCGAAAATCTAGCCATGACGCTGCCACTCTTCCTCGCCGCTGCCGCGGAAACCGCCGCCTCCGGCGGCCCGATCGAGAATCTCCGGCAAACCTTCCAGCATTTCGGCGTCGAGCCGAAATACGTCATCTGGCAGCTCGTCAGCTTCGTCATCGTTCTCTTCGTCCTCTACAAATTCGGCATCAAGCCCGTCACGGCGACGATGGAGGAGCGTAACGCCAAGATCGCCTCCGGTATCAAATACGCCGAGGAGATGCAGGCCAAGCTCGCCGCCGCCCAGCAGGAGAGCGCGGTCATCGTCAAGAAAGCCAACGCCGAGGCCTCGCGCATCGTCGAGGACGCCCGCAAAAGCGCCAAGGAGTTCCTCGATCGTCAGACGCAGGAAGCCACCACCAAGGCCAACGATCTTCTCACCAAGGCCCAGCAGGCCATTGAGCTTGAGCATAAAAAAATGCTCGCCGCCGCCCGCACCGAGATCGCCCGCCTCGTCGTCACCACGACCGAGCGTGTCCTCGCCAAGAAACTCACGGACGCTGATCGCGCCTCCTACAACGACGCCGCGAGCCGCGAGCTCACCAACGCCTGAGCCCGCTCCACGTTTTCTGATTCCTCATGGCCTCCGGCAAAAAACAGGTTCAACAGCTCGCGCGTCAGTTCTTCAAGCTGAGCGTCGTTGATGGCGCCCTGTCGACCGAGCGCGTGACGGGAGTTCTCGAATACATCGAGAAGCACCGCCCCCCCAACACCGTCGCGGTGCTCAAGGTCTACGCCCGCCTCGTTGCCGCAGAGGTCGCCCGCGGCCATGCGGTTGTCGAGCACGCCGGTTCCATCGGCGAGACAGCGCTCGCGCAAATCGGCGCCGCGATGACGCGCAAATACGCGCGCCCCGTCGTTCCTGTCGCCAAGGCCAACCCCGCGCTCCTCGCCGGCCTCCGTGTGCGCGTCGGCGACGACGTCTACGAATCCTCCGTTGCCAGCCAGCTCGCGCAGCTCGCCGCCGCCGTCTAAGCCATCCGCATACACTCCTTTTCGTTCCCGAAACCCTCTCTCCCGATGAGCACCGTCCTCGCCCAAATCGAACAGCAGATCGCCAAGCTCTCCAGCAAGGCGGTCAAGAAGAACACCGGCAACATCCGCACGGTCGCCGACGGCGTCGCCAAGATCGAGGGGCTATCCGAGGTGATGTATAACGAGATGGTGCAGTTCCCCGGCGGCGCCATCGGCATCGCGCTCAACCTCGAGGAGGATGAGGTCGGCTGCGTCGTCCTCGGCGACATCGCCATGCTCAAGGAGGGCGACGAAGTCCAGACCACCGGCAAGCTTCTCTCCGTTCCAGTCGGCAAGTCCCTGCTCGGCCGCGCGGTCGACGCGCTCGGCAACCCCGTCGACGGCAAGGGCCCGATTGCCGCCAAGGAATTCTACCCCGTCGAGAAAATCGCCCCCGGCATCATCGTCCGCAAATCCGTCTCGCAGCCCCTCTTCACGGGCATCATGGCCATCGATTCCATGATCCCGATCGGCCGCGGCCAGCGCGAGCTCATCATCGGCGACCGCGGCACCGGCAAGACCACCATCGCGATCGACACAATCATCAACAACGCGAAGATCAACAAGGTCGGCCTGGCCTCGGGCGATCCGAAGTTCCGTCCCGTCTATTCCATCTACGTCGCCGTCGGGCAGAAGAACTCCAACATCGTCCGCACCATCGCCGCCCTCGAGGCCGCCGGCGCGCTCGAGTTCACCGTCATCGTCGCCGCGCCCGCCGCCGACAACCCCGCCAACCAATACATCGCCCCGTTCTCCGGCGCCGCGATGGGCGAGTGGTTCATGGAAAATGGCATGGATGCGCTGATCGTCTACGACGATCTCTCGAAGCACGCCGTCGCCTACCGCCAGATTTCGCTCATCCTGAAGCGCCCATCCGGCCGCGAGGCGTATCCCGGCGACGTATTCTATCTTCACTCACGCCTCCTCGAGCGCTCCGCCCGCCTCGACGGCAAGGGCTCGCTCACCGCGCTGCCCATCATCGAGACGCAGGCCGGCGACGTGTCCGCCTACATCCCGACCAACGTCATCTCGATCACCGACGGGCAGATCTTCCTCGAGACCGACCTCTTCAACCAAGGCATCCGCCCTGCGGTGTCCGTCGGCCTCTCGGTCTCGCGCGTCGGTTCCGCCGCGCAGATCAAGGCCACGAAACAAGTCGGCGGCAAACTCAAGGGCGAGCTCGCGCAGTTCCGCGAACTCGCGGCGTTCGCCCAGTTCGGCTCCGATCTCGATGCCAAGACCAAGGCCCAGCTCGAGCGCGGCGCCCGCATCGTCGAGCTCTTCAAGCAGCCCGCCTTCAGCCCCGTGCCGATTGAGCTCCAGGTCGCCATTCTCTTCGCGATGCAGAAGGGCCTCTTCGACGCGATCGACACCAAGCGGGTTGTCGCCGCCGCGCAGTCGATGAAGGAATTCTTCGCGACGCGCAAGGACGCCCTCCTTACCGAAATCCGCACCAAGGCCGCCCTCGACAAGGATCTCGAGGCCAAGCTCCAGGCCGCGTGCGACGAGTGGAAGGGTTCCTTCAACGCCTGATCCATTTATGATGTATGATTTGTGATTGATGATTTCGAAATCACCGGCGGCTGCTCCGCCACAATCATAGCTCAAGAATCGTAAATCATAAATCTCCTCGATGGCTTCCACCCGCGACATCCGCCGACGCATCAAGTCGGTCAAGAACACCCGCCAGATCACCAAGGCGATGGAGCTGGTGGCCGCTTCGAAGATGAAGAAGGCCCAGCAAGCCGCGCTTGCGGGCCGGCCCTATGCCGAGCTGATGGCGCGCATGCTCGCCGCCATCGCCGATCGCGTGGAGGAAGCGCAGCATCCCTTCCTCCTGCAGCGGGAGGTCAAGACGCGCGGCATCATCCTCGTCACGTCCGACAAGGGCCTCGCCGGTCCGCTCAACGCCAACCTTTTCAAGATCGTGACCGAGATTAAGACGCCCGTGAAGTATGTCGCCGTCGGGCGCAAGGGCGCGCAGTTCATCGCGCGCACCCACCGCAATTTGCTCGCCGACTTCTCGGTCACGGATCGCGTGGCGTTCGCCGAGGTCAAGGTCATCGCCGAGTTCATGGTGAAGCAGTATCTCGAGGGTGCCGTCGATACCGTCGAGATCCTCTGGCCGCGTTTCCGCAACACGCTCGTGCAGACGCCCACGCTCCTGCCGCTGCTCCCGCTTTCCAGCATCAAGGACGTGATCGCGGATCTGAAGTCCGACGCCGGCCACACCGCCGACGCCACCCCCGGCGCCGCCGAGCAGCAGATGATCTTCGAGCCGGATCCCACGACCGTGCTCAATGCCTTGCTCCCGCTCTACATCAACCGCGAGATTCACCAGCAGGTGCTCGACGCCAAGGCCTCCGAGCACAGCGCGCGCATGGTGGCGATGAAGACCGCGAAGGACAACGCCACCAAGCTCCTCGGCGAGCTCACGCTCGAATACAACAAGGCCCGCCAGGCTGCCATCACGCAGGAGATCCTCGAGATCGCCGCGGCGCAGTTCGCGGCCTGACGCGCGTTCCCTTTTCCAACACCCTCCTCGTCCCTCGACTTTCCAGAAAATGAACACCGGCAAAATCGTCCAAGTCATCGGCCCCGTCGTCGACGTGCAGTTCGGCGACAATTCCATCCCGCCGATCTATCAGGCGCTCGTCGTCGAGTTCACCGCCGCGGGCGTGAAGCAGTCCCTCACGCTGGAGATTCAGCAGCATCTCGGCGGCGGCGTCGCCCGCACCATCGCGATGTCGTCCTCCGAGGGCCTCGTGCGCGGCATGACGGCCACCGACACCGGCGCGCCCATCTCCGTGCCGGTCGGCGCGGGCGTGCTCGGCCGGATCTTCGACGTCTGCGGCAACACTGTCGACGGCAAGGGTCCCGTCAATTTCGACAAGAAATATCCCATCCACCGCGCCGCCCCCGCGCTCGTCGATCAGGACACCAAGGCCAACATCCTCGAGACCGGCATCAAGGTAATCGACCTGATCGCGCCCTTCACCAAGGGCGGCAAGGTCGGCGCCTTCGGCGGCGCGGGCGTCGGCAAGACCGTCGTGATCATGGAACTGATCAACAACATCGCCAAGGCCCACGGCGGTTACTCCGTGTTCGCCGGCGTAGGGGAGCGCTCCCGCGAGGGCAACGACCTCTACCACGAGATGTCCGAGGCCGGCGTCATCGACCAAAAAGATCTCAGCAAGTCGAAGGTCGCGCTCGTTTACGGCCAGATGAACGAGCCCCCGGGCGCCCGCATGCGCGTCGCGCTCTCCGCGCTCGCCATGACGGAATATTTCCGCGACGAGAAAAACCAGGACGTGCTCCTGTTCGTCGACAATATCTTCCGTTTCTCGCAGGCCGGCTCCGAGGTATCCGCTCTGCTTGGCCGCTCCCCCTCGGCCGTCGGTTACCAGCCGACGCTCGCCAATGAGATGGGCCTCCTGCAGGAACGCATCACCTCGACGAAGAAGGGTTCGATCACATCGTTCCAAGCCGTCTACGTGCCCGCCGACGACCTGACCGACCCGGCGCCCGCCAACACCTTCGCTCACTTGGACTCCACGATCGTGCTGGAGCGCTCCATTGCCGAGCTCGGCATCTATCCCGCCGTCGATCCTCTCTCCTCCGTCTCCAAGGCGTTGCAAGCCGACATCGTCGGCGACGAGCACTACAAGGTTGCCCGTGAAGTGCAGCGCGTGCTCCAGCGCTACAAGGATCTGCAGGACATCATAGCCATTCTCGGCCTCGATGAACTCTCGCCCGAGGACAAGCAGACCGTCTATCGCGCGCGCAAGATTCAACGCTTCCTCTCGCAGCCGTTCCACGTCGCCGAGGTGTTCACCGGTTCGCCGGGCAAATACGTCTCGGTCAAGGAGACCGTCCGCGGCTTCAAGATGATCCTCGACGGTCAGCTCGACGATGTCGCCGAGGGCGACTTCTACATGAAGGGCGGCATCGACGAGGTGCTCGCCGCCGCCAAGAAGGCCTGATCGCCATGCCCCTCACGCTCGAGATCGTCACGCCTGACGCCCGCGTCTATTCCGACACCATCGACACCGTCGTCATCCCGACGGTCGAGGGCGAGGTCGGCGTGCTGCCGGGTCACATTCCGCTGCTCGCGCAGGTTGAGCACGGCGAACTGCTGGTCACCAAGGGCACCGAGACCCAGCATCTCGCGGTGAGCGGCGGTTTCGTCGAGGTCGAAGGCGACCGCGTCCACGTCCTCGCCGAGCACGCCATCACCGAGGAAAAAATCGATGAGAAGACCGTCGAGGAGGCTCTCAAGCGGGCCGAACAGGAACTCAACGAGGCCAAGGACATCGATCCCGCGCAATATGAACGGCTCCAAAACCTCGTCCGCTACTCGGGCGTGCAGCTCGGCTTGAAGCGGCGTCGACGCTAGTTTTTTCCTCCATCCCTCGTGGCTCGCAGGCCCGTGTTTCCCACCGGGCCTTTTTCTTGCGACCGCCCTGAAACCGAGTCTCAGTTCACCCGTCATTCCATCACCAATGACCCCGTCGCCGTTCAACCCGCCCATCCCGCTCTGCCAGCTACCCGCTGGCGCCATCGGGCGCGTGCGCGAGCTGACGGGCGACGCCGGCTTCTGCCAACGCGTGCGCGAGATGGGTTTTGGCGAATCCACCTTCGTCACGAAGGTGGGCGGCAACGGCCCGTTTATCTGCCAGGTCAACGGCACGCGCATCGCCCTCAGCCACGCGGCCGCGATGTGCATCGTCGTCGAGCAGATCGGCCGCCGCTGAGATCGCGGCCTTTGTCGCGATGAAGCTCTCCGAACTGACGGTCGGCGCTTCCGCCGTCGTCCGCGAATTTCCCAAGTCCGGCGCGGCCTTTCTTCGCCTGCGTGAGATGGGGCTCGTCGCCGGCACCCGCGTCACGCTCATCCGCACCGCGCCGCTCGGCGATCCCCTGGAGATCAAGCTCCGAGGTTATCATCTCACTCTGCGCAAGTCCGAGGCCGAGCACGTGCTCGTCGATCCCGCCGCCTAGCCATGGCGTTGCCTTCACATATTTCCGCGGGCGCTCCCGCTGGGCCCGCGCGCACGCCGGTCTACGCACTCGTCGGCAATCCGAATTGCGGCAAGAGCACGCTCTTCAACGCGCTCACCGGCCTGAAACAAAAGGTCGGCAACTATCCCGGCGTCACCGTCGAAAAGAAGGTCGGCACCGCCTACTCGCAGCACGGCCAGCCCATCACCGTGATCGATTTGCCCGGCGCGTATTCGCTCGCGGCACGCTCGCCCGACGAAGCCGTGACGCGCGACGTGCTGCTCGGCCGCCGCGCCGACACCGCGCAGCCGGATCGGATCCTCTGCATCGTCGATGCGACGAACCTCGAGCGAAACCTCTACCTCGTCCACCAGATCCTCGACCTCGGCCGGCCGGTGATCCTCGTCCTCAACATGATGGACGTGGCCGTCTCCGCCGGCCTGGAAGTGCGCGCCTCGCGACTCGAACGCGAACTCGGCATCCCCGTGATCCCGTGTGAGGCCGTGAACGGCAAAGGACTCATCGAACTCAAGCTCGCGATGAGCCGCGCTGACCTGCCGCTCTCCCGCCATGCCTGGGACATCCCTGCGCCGATCGCGCCCGCCGTCACCGAGCTGCAAGCCTCGCTCACCGCCCACGATCGCAAATCGCCGCTGATCGCACGCGCCGAGGCGCTGTTGCTGCTCACTGATCAGGACTCGGTGCGCGTCGCGGGCTCGACCCCGCTCAGCGCCCGCACGACGGAGATTCTCCAAACGTGGCAGAAACGTTGGGAAGGGGAGGGGACCGACTGGGCCGGCACGCTCGTCAACTCCCGCTACGAAGTGATCAGCCGCATCGCCGCCGACGCCGTCACCCGCGCCGGCCACACCGGCCCGACCGCGTCCGACAAGATCGACGCGGTCGCCACGCATCCGCTCTGGGGCTGGCTGATTCTCGGCTCGGTGATGACGCTGCTTTTCCTCAGCATCTTCACGCTCGCGGAATACCCGATGGGCTTCATCGAGGACGCCATCGCCTCGCTGGCCGACTGGGTGAAAAAAGATTCGGGCATGGCCGATGGCGATTTGCGCGACCTGATCACCGATGGCGCGATCGCCGGCGTGGGTGGTGTGATCGTTTTCCTGCCGCAGATCCTGATTCTGTTTTTCTTCATCGGCCTGCTCGAAAGCACCGGCTACATGGCGCGCGCCGCCTTCATCATGGATCGGCTGATGAGCCGCGTCGGGCTCAACGGCAAAAGCTTCATCCCGCTGCTCAGTTCCTACGCGTGCGCGATCCCCGGAATCATGGCCACGCGCACAATCGAGGATCCCAAGGACAGGCTCGTCACGATCCTCGTCGCGCCGCTCATGAGCTGCTCGGCGCGCCTGCCCGTCTATCTGCTCATGATTGCCGCGCTCGTGCCCGGCGATCGCGTGCCGCTCGCGACCAAGGTCGGCATCATGATCCTCATGTATGCGCTCGGAACGTTTGGCGCGTTCGGCTTCGCGTGGCTGTTCAAGCGCACGCTGCTCAAGGGCGCGCCGCCGGTGATGATCATGGAGCTGCCGCCGTATCGGTTTCCTGGGCTCAAGGACGTGGCGCTCCACATGCTTGAGCGCGGCTGGCTGTTTTTGCGCCGCGCCGGCACCGTCATCCTCGGCATCAGCATCGTGCTGTGGTTTCTCGCCGCCTATCCCAAGGCCCCGGAGGGCGCCACGCCGCAGCAACAGCTCGCGCAGAGCTTCGCTGGCCGCGCCGGTCACGCGCTCGAGCCCGCGATCAAACCCCTGGGCTTCGACTGGCAGATCGGCATCGGCCTCATCTCATCATTTGCCGCACGCGAGGTCTTCGTCTCGACCATGGGGGTGGTCTTCAACGCCGAAGCGGAGGGCGACGACACCACGCCGCTGCGCCAAGCCCTCCTCGCCGCCAAGTGGCCCGACGGCCGCCCGCTCTTCACGCCGCTCGTGTGCTTCACGCTCATGATTTTCTACGTCTTCGCGATGCAGTGCGTGAGCACCATCGCCGTCGTGCGCCGCGAGACCAACGGCTGGAAATGGCCGATCTTCCAAACGCTCTACATGACTGGCACCGCCTGGATTTTGTCGTTCCTTGTTTTCCAGGCCGGCCGCGCGCTCGGCTTCTGATCATGTCCGCCGAATTCCAGTCCATCGCCGCCCTCCTCATCGTCGCCCTCGCCGCGACCTGGCTGATCGCGCGCGCCGTTCGCCAGCGGAAGAAGCCCGGCTGCGGCGGCGACTGCGGGTGCCCGACCGAGAAGTTGAAGCGTTGACGCCCGCGCGTCCGCCGCGCTGCCTGTTCCTCTCCTCATGGAAGTCCTCATCCGCGATTCCGCCGAGATTGGCTGTGTCCTCGGTGCCAAAATCATTGCCAGCGTCGTGCGCGAGAAGCCCAACGCCGTCCTCGGCTTGGCCACCGGCCGCACGCCGCTGCGGCTCTACCAGGAGCTCATCCGCCTGCACCGCAGCGAGGGCCTGGATTTCAGCCGCGTCACGACGTTCAACCTGGATGAATACGTCGGGCTGCCCGCCGACCACGTGCAGTCCTACCGGTTTTTCATGCAGGAAAATCTTTTCCGGCACATCAACATCGACGTCACCCGCACGCACGTGCCCAACGGCGTCGCGCCCGATCTCCACGCGGAGTGCCGTTCCTACGAGACGCGCATCGTGGACGCCGGCGGCATCGACATCCAGCTCCTCGGCCTCGGCCGCAACGGCCACATCGGCTTCAACGAGCCCACCGGCTCGCTCCGCTCGCGCACGTGGATCAAGATTCTCTCCGAGCAGACGCTGCGCGACAACAGCGAGGTCTTCGGCTCGATCGAGGCGATGCCGAAGCATGCGGTGACGATGGGCATCGGCACCATCCTTGATGCACGCCGCTGCCTCTTGCTCGCGTTCGGCCCCGCCAAGGTCCGCGCCGTCGAGCACATGGTCGAGGGCCCGCTCTCCGCGATCTGCCCCGGCTCGGCGCTGCAACTCCACCCGCGCGCCACCGTGATCCTCGACGAGACCTCCGCCGCCGGCCTGCGCTACGCCGACCACTACCGCTGGATCGACAAGCACAAGTTCGAGTGGCAGCGGCCGAAGTAATCGGCATTCACCGGTTCTGGGCCCGCGCCGCCGCGGCGTCCTTTTCCGCGCGCGTCGCTCGTCCCATTTCGGCGTTCCATCGCGCATGAAAGAGCCCGCCCGCCGAGCCGGGCGCCTCTTGCGTGGTCAGCACCGCCTGTTGCTCCACCGTCAGCACGCGCGCCAGCGCCGCTTGCATCGCGGTCGGTTCCGCGTCTGTGAGCGCCGCGCGTCCGCCGGTGCGATACGCGGGCACGGCTTCCGCCAGCGCGGACACGAGTTGCTCCGCCTGCGCCGGCGAAAACGCCACGCCATTCACCGCCGCAAGTCCGGCCAGACGGCCCACCGCCTCGCGCACGCTCGCCGTGCGGTCATACTCCTGCAGGGCGCGGTAGCCGGCCTCGCCCAGCACGGTTTTCTGCGCCGCAGCGAGGTCCGAATAGAGTTCGCCCCGTGCCTTGACGATCTCCTTCGCGTTCAGGTCGAAGCCCAGCGCCTGCGCTGCCCCGTGGAGATCACCCTGACGCTCCTCCAAGTCGGACAGATTCCGGATGAACCGCTCGCGCTGCACGTGGCTCAATTCGAGTTGCCGAAACAGCCCCGCATACCGCTGCCGGTTCTCCGCGCGACGCTGCTCGAACCACCGCACCTGCGCCTCGGGCCGGTCGTGCTCCCGCGCCCATTTCCGCGCCGCGTCCGCCCACGAGGTCGTGGCCGTCTCGCGCCTCGGTGGCTCGGCCGGCTTGGCCTTGGTCGCCATCTGCGCCGCCATGGCCGCTTGCGCCACCTCAGCCTTCGCTCGCGCATCCATCGCGCGTCGCTCGTCATGCTCCGCCTCGCGCCGCAGCGCGGCACCGTGCGCGCGCTCGTCCGCGGCTGCGGCCGATGCCACCGTGCGCGACTCATGCGCCCGCCAGTTCCACCACCCGGCGATCACAACCGCGATCGCCACGACCGCAGTAAAGAGCGTTTTCATTTTCCCAGCCCTCCCCCTGTCGGCGCCGACACGGATCGTGCGCTCGCGCGTCGCCGATCCTCATCCGCGCGGAGCGTCGCCAGCGCCTCCATCTGCGTCGCCGACAACACTGCCGGCGCCTGCCGCACAATCTCGTCCCAATCGAGCGCGCCGATCCGGTTCGTCCCGGGCGTGCGCGCCGTGTTCATCATGAGTTCCGCCAGCCGTAACGCCTGATCGCCGGCCAGCGGTGCATCCGAGAATGCAAGCGCGCCCGCGACCTTCGCCGCCGCGGCGCGCGCCTCGTTCAACCGCTGAAACTCCGGCAGCCGCGTGATCCCAGGCTCGCCGACGATTCGCCGCAGCCGCGACAGATAGTCGTCGTTCGACAACTCCGGTTCGTTGCCCGCGGAAAGTGCATACGACTCCCCGCGAGGCCCAGCCGGCGCGGTGATCCCGCCGCGCTCCCGCATCGCTTGGCGAAATGCCTCCTGCTGCGCCTCGTTCAGCCCCAGCTCGCGGAAGAGCGGCCCGTAGGTGAAATTCGTAATCGCATCCGCCCGCGCCACGACCGAGCGCCGCAACTCGGGATGGCGCTCCATCAACGCCTTTCCCTCCGCCACCGGATCCCATTTCGGCTCGTTCTTCGGCTGCGCGGCTGCGGTGCGCGCAGCCGCCGCCGCTTTCGCCGCCAACTCCGCGGCCTCGCGCTCGGCCGCCTCGGCCGCACGCGCCATCGTTGCCCGTCGCGCGGCCAGCGCCGTTGTCTCCGACTTCGCCGCCGCGAGGTCCGCTTCGGCTGCGCGCGCGACGTGGTCCTGCCAGCCCGCCGTGCCCAGCAACGCGCCCAGCGCCAGCATCCCGCCCGCTGTGATGATTCCCTTGGTCGTGCTCATAAATGCCACCATCGCGGCCGCGGCGCCCACGGTCTCCGCGCCGGCCAGCGCCGCGCTCGTCACGCTGCCCGCCAGCCCCGCCGGCACGGTGGCCGTCGCCGCGTCCGCCTGCTGCGCCAGCACGAGCCCGATCGCCGCCGCCGTCGAGGCCACGCCGCGGTGCGCCAGCCGTGCGCGCAATTTTTCCAGCGCGCGCTCGACGCGCATCCGCGCGGCGTTTTCCGAGACCTGCAACCGCCGGCCCACCTCCGCAAACGCCCGCCCCTCAAAAAACCGCAGCAGCACCGCCTCGCGGTCGGGGTCGCCCAGCTCGTCCATCGCGGCGTCGAGCACCGGTTTAAGTCGCTCCCATTCCGCCGTCCCGTCCGCTTGGTCAGTGCGCGCCAGCTCCCCGGCCGCGCGCTCGCGTTGTTTTCTCCGCAGTTCGTCGCGCATGAGATTGAGCACTGCGTTGCGTGTCGCCGCATAGAGCCAGCCGGTCACGCTTGCATGGCGGGCGAGCCGTGCCGCGTCGCGCGTCGCCGCGACAAACACCTGCTGCGCCACGTCCGCCGCCCCGTGCGAATCGCCGCCGAGCCGTCGCAGCGCCGCGGCATAGACCAGCCCGAGGTTTGCCCGCACCCACGCCGCCAAGGCCTGCTCGTCGCCTTCCTCGGCATAGCGGCGCAGCAACTCGGCATCATCAGTCATCGGTGTATGCCCGAATAACACCGCCGTTCGCCGAACCGCACAAAATTTTTCCGCGTTTCGATCAACTCGCCATCGCCCGCCGCTCGCGCGCGATCGGCAGCACCGCCACCGCCGCGATCAGGCACAGGGCGCCGGCGCCGATGAACGCCCAGGCGTAGCTGCCGAGGTGGGTGCGCACCGCGCCGGCCGTGAACGTCGCAAACGCCGCGCCCACTTGGTGCGCCGCCGCCACCCAGCCAAACACGATCGCCGCCTTTTCGCGGCCAAAGACTTCGCCCGTCAGCTTCACGGTCGGCGGCACCGTCGCGATCCAGTCGAGGCCGTAGAACACGGTGAAGACCGCGAGCCCCGCCGTCGGCCCCAGCAGCGCCTGCGGCAGAAACAGCAGCGACAGCCCGCGCAGCCCGTAATAACCGAAGAGCAGATACCGGCAGTTGTAGCGGTCGCTCAGCCAGCCGCTCGCGGTTGTGCCCACAAGATCGAAGAGCCCCATCATCGCGAGCAACCCCGCCGCACGCACCTCGGGGATGCCGCAGTCAAACGCCGCCGAGATCAGATGCGTGCCGATGAGCCCGTTGGTGCTCGCACCGCACACGAAGAACGATCCCGCGAGCAGCCAGAAATCGCGCACGCGCACCGCCTCGACCAACACCGCGATCGCGCGGGCCGCGGGATTGCCGGTGGCCGTGCGCGAAACGGCCGCGTCGGGCGCGCCCGTTTCACCATAAGGCCGCAGCCCCACGTCGCCCGGCCCATCGCGCATGAAAACCCAAATCACCGGCACCACCACCAACGTAGCTCCGACCACGATCCAGATCGCGGTGCGCCAGCCGCCGCTCGTCACCGCCGTGGCGAGCCACGGCAGAAAAACCAGCTGACCGGTCGCGGTGCTCGCCGTGAGCACGCCCATCACGAGCCCGCGGCGCGCCGTGAACCAGCGATTCGCCACTGCCGCGCCGAGCACTGTCGCCGCGAGGCCCGAACCCGCCCCGACGACGAAGCCCCACAAAACGACGAACTGCCAATACTGCGTCGCCAGCGTCGAGAGCCCGTAGCCCGCCGCGAGCAGCAGCATCGCCACGGTCATCGTGCGCCGCAGCCCGAAGCGCTGATAGAGCGCCGCCGCAAACGGCCCAATCAGCCCATAGAGAAATATATTGATCGACACGATCGAGGAGACCGTCGCGCGGCTCCACTGGAACTCGTTGCCAAACGGCAGCAGCATCACGCCCGGCGTCGCGCGCGCGCCCGCCGCCACAAGCAGGGTGATAAACGTCACGCCCGCCGCGATCCACGCGTAGTGCAGGCGGGAAGGGGAGGACACGGGTGCGGAGGCCATGGACGGGAGCCGACGCTGCGGGTCGCCTGCCGCACCGCAAGCCGCCGCGGATCTCAGCGCCGCGCGTTTCCGCCCGACACAATCGCCCGCGGACGATTCGGCGGGAAAACGCTGTCGACCGCTTCCACCGTGGCCGTTTACTTCTGCGGCCCCCGCAACCCGATGAACAACCCCTGCCGTCTCCGTCGCCCTCTGCTGGTCTCCGCCGCAGCGCTCGCGCTCCTCGCGCCCGCGCTGCGCGCCCAAGTCGTCACCGCCGCCACTCCGCCAGCCGCGCCGGCGGCCGACGCACCCGTGAAGCTCTCGCCTTTCGTCGTCGAGGAGTCCGAGGATCGTGGTTACGCCGCCACCTCCACGCTCGCCGGCACGCGGCTGCGGACCGATCTAAAGGACGTGGGTGCTGCCATCTCCGTCGTGACGGCGCAGTTTCTCGCGGACACCGCCTCGACCAATGCCCGCGATCTCCTCATCTACACCACCAACACGGAGGTGGGCGGCTTCGAGGGCAATTTTTCCGGGGTCGCGACGGGCAACGGTTTCTCCAGCGCCGAGGGCACGCTCCAGAGCCCGAGCCAGTCCACGCGCGTCCGCGGCCTGGCCGGCGCCGATCTCACCCGGGATTTTTTCCTGACGAACATTCCGATGGATTCCTACAACACG
>JANOCA010000734.1:0-2288 GCA_031411915.1 Opitutaceae bacterium | reverse complement strand
GCTCGATGAGGCGACCATCGAGGCCTACCTCGCGCGCGTCCACACCTTCGACAAAGCCGGCGGTTACGCGATTCAGGAGGCGAGCGAGCTGATTATCGCCGGCTACCGTGGCTCGCTGAGCAATATCGTCGGGCTGCCGCTGGATGAGACGAAACAAATTTTGACCCGTTGCGGTCTGCGCGCATGACTTTAGGTGGATTTACGCGTCCCATCGTCCTCGCATGAGCCAAGCCTACTCCTCCACGCCCCCCGCGGCCGATCCGCGGGGCTGGCTGGCGCGCGCGTGGGCGAGTCAGGACACGCGTTCCGTGCTGATTGGTTTGGCGGCGGTCGTGGTGTTCCACCTGCTGATCTGGCTGGTCGGGCCGTGGCTCCTGAGATTCGACCATGTGCCGCTGCCGGCGCGTCCGTCCAATGCCGCGCGCGACTTCAATATCGAGCTGGCGCCCGAGTCGTTCACCAAGCCCGCGGAGCCGCCCCCCCCGCAACGCTTCGTCGAGACCAACCCCGAGGCGCCCGAGAACACCCCGGACAAGACCAACAACTTCGCGGCGCAGAACCAACAGGTCGCCCAGGAGAAACCCACGCCCGACGGCAAGAGCGACCGGCCCGCGATGGAGGGGAAGAAGGACTTCGAGTCCAACCAGATCGTCAGCGGTCGGCTGAGCGAACCCGTGGAGCTGCAGGCTCCGCAGCCGCCGGCGATGAACATCCCCGCCGCCGACACGCCGGTCACACCGCCGCGGGCGGAGCAGAATCCACTCTCCGGCGACGCCAAGATCGAGGGCGACAACGCGGCCGGCGTCGGGAGCAACCTCGCCAAGCGCGTTGAGAACGCCACGGCCGTCCCCGAGAAGGTCGAGGGCGTGAAGGACGCCGCGCAGGTCGATGGCGCCACCTCGCTCATGCCCGAGATCGATCCGCGCCGCCCGCGCCCGCGCCCGCAGATCGTGAAGCAGCAGCAGGTCCGGCCCGCCATACTCGCGGACAACAAGTTTGGCTCCCAGAACGTCGGCCTCACCGCCATCGACGCGCGGTGGAGCAACTACGGCGCCTACCTCCAGCGCATGATCGACGCGGTGCAGTTCCAATGGGAGCGCCTCATCCTCAGCATGAACGCCATGCCGGCGGGCGGCAGCACCGTGTCGGTGAAATTCATCATGAACGACGAGGGCAGGATCACCGAGATTAAGCTGGTCGAGCAAAGCGCCACCGCGGGCGAAACGGCCACCCGCGCGTGCGTCGCCGCCATCAAGGACCGCTCTCCTTACGGCCCGTGGACCGACGACATGAAGGCCGTCCTCGGCACGCAGCAGGAGATGACGTTCACGTTCCACTACCAGTGAGCGTGAAGGCCGGATTTTGGGATTCACTCCCGCTGGGTCGCGAGGTCGCCATCGTCGCGCGCGACGCGAATGGCCTGGTGGCCTTCAACAAGCCCGCCGGCGTGCTCTCGCATCCCAACGAGCGCGCGGATGAGCGCCGCTCCTTGCTCACGGCACCCTACGAAAAGGACGGCGAGTTTTTCCAGTGGGGCAGTGACGCGGCGCCGCAAAGGCTCTGGCTGCTCAACCGGCTCGATGCCGCGACCTCGGGGGTGATCCTCGCGGCGGCGAGCGCGGAGCTGGCCGCGCAGATTCGCGCGCACTTCAAATTGAAACGCGTGAAGAAGGTCTACCACGCGCTCGTCTTCGGGCAGCCGCGTCAAGCCGCCGAGGTATGGCGCGACCGTCTCGCCGTCGAAAAGCGAGGTGGGCAAATTCGCACCGCTGCCTCGGGACACATCCCGGCGGAGAGCGCGATGACCGTCGTGAAGCAATCCCCGGCCGAGCCGCGGCTCGCCCTGCTGCGACTGGAACCGCGCACCGGCCGCAGCCATCAGCTGCGCGTGCAATGCGCCAAACGCTCGCTGCCTATTGTGGGCGATCAGACCTACGGCGACTTCCCGCGCAACCGGGAGTTCGCCAAGCTGGCGGGCACGAAGCGGCTTTTCCTCCATTCGAGCGCGACGAGTTTCACCTACGAGTTTGCCGGCGGCCGGCACGAATTCGCGGCGAGCGCGCCGCTGCCGGCCGAGTTCGAGGAATATCTCTGAGGGGGCGTCGAAAAAGGTGGGGCTGGCTCTCCGAGCCGGCCTGGGTTGCACGGTGGTTCGCGAGCGAAACTCAGGCCGCTTCGGAAAAGCGGCCCCACCTCAACGCAGGCTTTTTCTACGCCCCCTCAACCTTTTTTCTCCGTCAGCTCGTCGTAGGCCGTCGCGAGGTTGCCGCCGAAGCGGTTGGGGAGCG
>JANOCA010000733.1:0-5566 GCA_031411915.1 Opitutaceae bacterium | reverse complement strand
TGCACGACGCCGTGGATCATCTGGCCGTCGACGAGTTCGGTGGGGGCGACGCGCGTGAGCTTGGCGGCGGGCGGGAGGTAGCCGGTGTCGGCGAGGCCGAGCGGGGCGAAGACCTTTTCACGGACGTAGACATCGAGCGTCTGGCCGCTGGCGATGCGGACAAGTTCGCCGAGGAGGATAAAGTTGATGTCAGAGTAGACAAAGGCGCTGCCGGGCACGCTGCGCAGTTCCTCGGCGCAGGCGCGCTCGATGGCGGCCGGAGTGCCGGTCCAGGCCGGTGTAGCCGGAATGCCGGGACGCAGGCCAGACATGTGCGTCATCAAGTGGCGGACGGTGACGACGTTTTTGCCGTGCTGAGCGAAGGCCGGCAGGTAGCGCGCGACCGGCGCATCGAGATCAAGCTGGCCGCGCTCGACGAGCTGCATGACGGCCGTGGTGGTCGAGATGACCTTGGTGAGCGAGGCGGCGTCGTAAATCGTGTCCTCGGTGGTGGGCTCGGGCGCGGGCGTGAGCGCGCGGTGACCGTAGGCCTTGCGGTAAGTGGCGCCGCGGCTTTCGAGCCAGAGCACGCCGCCGGGGATTTTTTTCGCGGCGATGGCCTCGGCGATCGCGGTGTCGATGGCTGCGAGTTTCTCGGACCGGAAGACAGTGACCGCCGCCGGCGCGGTCGGCGCGGCGCGCGGAGCCGGTGGTGCGGGCGGGGGAGCTGCGGGTGCGAGCGGTGCGGTGGGAGGCGGAGTCTCGACCTTGGTCGAGGTGCCGCAGCCGGCGAAAAAGAGAGCCGCGGCGGAAGCAGCGAGGAACAGATTGGAGCGGAGATGTTTCACGCGAAGAAAAAATCGGTCACACGCTCGCGAGCGCTTTTTCAAGGAAGACGCGGTTGGCGCGGGCGTTTTCCATCGTGGCCTGCGGCGTGTCGCCGATCTGACAGCACTCGACCATGATGGGGCCGGAGAAACCGGCGGACTTCAGCTTCTTGAAGACGCCGGTGAAATCGACCTTGCCCGTGCCAAACTGGATCATCACGTCGCCTTTCAACGCGCCGCAGTCCTTGGCGCAGAAGCCGGTGACGTGCTCCGCGATCGGCGTGAGTTCGGCGACGGGGTCCTTGCCAGTGTAGTGGATGATGTTGCCGGCGTCATACCAGACCTTGAAGTTGGCGTGCCCGACAGCCTTGAGGGCGTTGCGGATTTCGTCGGAGGCGCCGCTGCCGCCGCCGTGGGGCTTGAGGACGAGCTTGATCTTGCGCTCTTGGGCGAACGCGGCGGCGTCGGCCATGACCTTGAAATACTGGGCGTAGTGCGCGGGGTTATCGACCCCGAAGGTAAGGGCGTATTCGACGCCCATGAACTGGCCGTTTTCGAGCTGCTTGCGGCAGTCGGCGATGGCCTCGGCGAGGGGCGCCGTGTTTTTGATGCGCAGCGCGGTCATGTTCACCTTCAGGCCGCGGGCGGCGATCTTCTGCTTGAGGGCGGCGAGGTAGTCGGGCGTCGCGGTGGCGTTGGTGAATGGGTCGTTCCGGGTCGGGGAGAGGAGGCCGGTGTAGTGGTAGCCGGCGGCTTTGATGCCATCGAGGGTCTCGTCGAAGGACCACTTGTTGAAGGGGCGGTTGAAGCAGCCGACTGGCCAGCGGGTGGGCGGCAGCTTTTCGGCGGCCCGCAAGGCGCGCGGGAACAGGGTGGCGGCGGCGCCGACCGAGGCGGTGGCGAGAAACGTGCGGCGGGAAACGGGGAGGTTCATGGGGAGTGAGGGGGCTGTAGCTGACAGAGCGGGTTGACGGCGGGCAACCCTGAAGGTCGCGCCGGTTCCGTGCCCTCGGGAATCATTTGAATACCGGCGGCAGGAGCGGCGTCGGAGGCTTGACCCACTCGGGCCAGAATCGGTTTGCCCTCCCGGCCACCCGTCGTCTTGGCTCCGCGGCGGTCTTACCCAGAAATCCCAACATCAACCAAAATGAAAATCCGTCTTGTTATCGCCAGCCTCGTATGCGCCCTCGCCGCGGGCCCTTTCCTTAATGCCGCCGACGCCGAAACCGAACTCGGCAAGAAAATGGAGAAGATGGGCGGGGCTTTCCGCGCCGTCCGCCGCCAAATCACCGACGCGTCCAAGAACGCGGACTCGCTCGCGAAACTCGCGACCATCAAGGAAAACGCCATCGCTTCGGCGAAGCTCGAGCCCGCGATGAAGGCCGACAAGCCCGCCGCCGATCAGAAGAAGTTCGTCGCCGACTACCAGGCGGAGATGAAGAAGACCATCGAGCTCATCGGCAAGGTCGAGGCTGCCCTCAAGGCCAACAACAATGCCGAGGCGGAGAAGCTCCTCGCCGCGGTGGGTGATGCGCAGAAGGCCGGCCACAAGCAGTTCAAGAAGGCCGACAAGAAGTAATTTCGGGCCGCGCGGGTTCTGCCCGCTCGTTTTTTGACGCCGCCGGATTTCCCGGCGGCGTTTTTTTTTTGGCGCGCTTTTTGGGTAGCGCCCGGCGCGTGGGTGGCGAGACTCCGCGGCCATGAGCACCCCTCGCATCGCGTTCCTCGGCCTCGGCATCATGGGCGGCGGCATGGCGCGCCGGCTCCTGGGCGCGGGTTTTGCCGTCGCGGTTTTCAATCGCAACGCCGCCAAGGCTGCGCCGCTCGCCGCCGCGGGGGCGACCGTCGCCGCCTCGCCGCGCGAGGCGGCGAACGACGCCGACGTGATTCTCTGCATGGTCGCCGACGACTCCGCCTCCCGCGCCATGTGGCTCGGAACGGAGGGCGCGATGGAGGGCGCGCGGCGCGGCGCGATCCTGGTGGATTGCAGCACCCTCACCGTCGCCTGGGTGAAGGAGCTGGCGGCCGCGGCGCAGGGGCAGGGGTGCGAGTTTGTCGATGCACCGGTGACCGGCAGCAAACTCGCGGCGGCGGCCGGCGAGCTGAACTTTCTCATCGGCGGATCGGCGGCGGCGCTGGAGAAACTCCGCCCGGTGCTGGCGCCGATGAGCCGCAGCATCACGCATCTCGGGCCCACCGGCAGCGGCGCGCTCATCAAGCTCATCAACAATTTCACCTGTGGCGTTCATGTCGCCGCGATGGCCGAGGCCCTCGCCTGGATCGAGCGCAGTGGGCTCGATCGCGCGCAGGCGCTCGGTGTCCTGCTCGACGGCGCGCCCGGGAGCCCGATCGCCAAGGTCGTGTCGGCGCGCATGACCGCCCGCGACTACACGCCCAATTTCCTGCTCGCGCTCATGGCCAAGGATATCGGCTACGCGCTCAAGGAAAGCGCCGCCGCTGGCCGGCCGCTCGCCACGGCCGCGGCGGCCCTGGAGGTTTTTCAACGTGCAATCGCCGCCGGACATGGTGACAAAGATATGTCCGCCATCGTCGAGCCGCTTCGCCAGTCCTAGCCTCGACCGCTTTCATTACCCTTCTTATGTCGTCCAATACCCCTTCGTTCACCGTCGGCAGCCAGCGCGCCACGCGCACCCGCTACATGGTCGTCGTCTTCGCGATCGTGCTGGCCGTGATTCAATACATCGACCGCGTCGCGATTTCGCAGGCCAAGGACGGCATCGTGAAGGATCTCTCGTTCACCGACGCGCAGATGGGCTCGATTTTCGCGGCGTTCGGCCTGTCCTACGCGCTTTTCGAGATCCCCACCGGCTGGCTCGGCGACAAGATCGGCGCGCGCAAGGTGCTCGTGCGCGTGGTGCTCTGGTGGTCGTTCTTCACCGCGGCGACCGGCTGGGCGTGGAGCTTCGTGTCGATGTGGATCACGCGCTTCCTGTTCGGCGCCGGCGAGGCGGGATGTTTCCCTAACCTCACCAAGGCGTTCAGCACGTGGCTGCCGAAGAACGAGCGCACGCGGGCGCAGGCTCTCATGTGGATGGGCGCGCGCTGGGGCGGGGCGTTCACGCCGCTGCTCGTGGTCATGGTCATGGCGTTTGTGAGCTGGCGCACGGCGTTCCAGATTTTCGCCGCCTTGGGCGTCGTGTGGGCGGTCATCTTCTGGTTCTGGTTCAAGGACAACCCGCGCGACCACAAGGGCGTCAACGCCGCCGAGCTCGAGCTGCTGAAGGAGAACGAGGGCAACGCCGCGGGCCACGGCAACGTGCCCTGGGTCAAGCTCGCGACGCGTCCCAGCATGTGGCTGCTCTGGGGCCAGTATTTCTGCCTGAGCTACGGGTGGTATTTCTTCGTCACTTGGCTGCCCGACTACCTCAACACCAACGGCCGCCCGATCCTCTCCAACGATTTTCTGCGCTGGGTCGCGGCGCAGATGGAGGGCAACGTGCGCCCGGAGCTGATCCAGCCGATCCTCAAGGCCGTGCTGGCGGGCGTGCCGCTATTCTTCGGCGGCTTCGGCTCGCTCTTCGCCGGCCTGATTTCCAACAAGCTGATCGTGGGCGGCGCCGACGTGGTGAAGGTGCGCCGCACCTTCGGCTTCCTCGGTTTCGCGGGCGCCTCGGGGCTGCTGATGACATCCTTCTACATCAAGGATCCGCTGCTCGCGATGCTGGCGATGGGCATGGCGAGCTTCTGCAACGACATGACCATGCCCGGGAGCTGGTCAGCGTGCATGGACATCGGCGGGAAATACGCCGGCACCGTTTCCGGCAGCATGAACATGATGGGGAACTTTGGCGGCATGGTCGGGCCTTTTGTCGTGGGCCTCGTGCTCGCGGCCACCACGGTGACCACCGTGACCGGCACGACCAAGAACTGGGAACTCGTCTTCGCCATCTCCTCGGCGATTTATTTCCTCGGGGCGTTCTTCTGGCTCATCATCGATCCGGTGACGCCGCTGGAGAAGGAAGAGCCGACGTCCGCGGCGCCGGCGCACTGACCCTCGGTCAACGCCCCCCGACCCTCACACAATCTCCTTGATCACCTTGCCCTCGACGAACGTGAGCCGTTCGTTGCGGCCGAGGTGCGGGTAGGTGAGCGTGTGCTGGTCGAGGCCCAGCTGGTGGAGGATCGTCGTGTGGATGTCGCGGAAGTGGTGCGGTTTTTCGATCGCGCGCAGGCCGATGTCGTCGGTCGCGCCGACGATGCGGCCGCCTTTGATGCCGCCGCCGGCCATCCACATGCTGAAGCCGTAATTGTGATGGTCGCGACCCATGCCGGCCTCGGCCTCCGGCGAGCGGCCAAACTCGCCGCCCCACACGAGCAGCGTGCTGTCGAGCAGGCCGCGGCGCTTCAGATCGGTGATGAGTCCGGCGATCGGTTTGTCGACGTGCCCGGCCATGCGAAGATGATTTTCCTCGATGTCCTTGTGTGCATCCCAGGTAAGCTGGCCGGAGCCGCCGCCGGAGACGACCGTGATGAAGCGCACGCCCTTCTCGACGAGTTTGCGCGCGAGCAGGCAGCGGCGGCCGTAGTCGTTGGTGGCGTCGCCCCCGACGCCGTAGAGGTCGAGCGTCTCCTGCGGCTCGCGCGAGAGGTCGAGCACGTCGGGCGCCTCGGTCTGCATGCGGAACGCGAGGTCGTAGGCGTTCATCCGCGCGGCAAACTCATCGTCCAGCGGATCGGCGGAGGAAGCGTTGAGGCCTTGGATGAGATCGAGCGTGCGACGGCGCTCGGCGGGCGACACG
>JANOCA010000732.1:0-2431 GCA_031411915.1 Opitutaceae bacterium | reverse complement strand
GACATGCTCATGGTCTGCCACCACCTCGACTCGAAGATTCCCGAGGACGTCGCCTTCGCCGAGAGCCGCATCCGCCCCGAGACCATCGCCGCCGAAGATCGGCTGCACGATCTCGGCGCAATCTCGATGATGTCCTCCGATTCGCAGGCGATGGGCCGCATCGGCGAAGTCATTATTCGCACGTGGCAGACCGCGCACAAAATGAAGACTCAGTTCGGCGGCCTCGCCGACCCTCGCGGAAAACTCCATCCCGCCGCCGACAACTTCCGCGCCCTCCGCTACCTCGCGAAATACACGATCAACCCCGCGATCGCGCACGGCATCAGCCACATCGTCGGCTCGATCGGCGTCGGCAAACTCGCCGACCTCGTGATCTTCAAGCCCGCGCTCTTCGGCGTGAAACCCGAGACGGTCCTCAAGGGCGGCTTCATCGCCTGGGCCAACATGGGCGATCCGAACGCCTCGATTCCCACGCCGCAGCCGACGTTTTACCGACCGCAATTCGGGGCGCACGGCAAGGCCCTCACGTCGACGAGCATCACCTTCGTCAGCGAAGCCTCGCTCAGTGAGGGCAAACTCGCCGACCTCGGCCTCGCTCGCCGGCTCGAGCCCGTGAAGCGCTGCCGGAAAATCGGCAAACGGGACATGGTGCTCAACGACGCGATGCCCAAGATCGAGGTCGATCCCGAGACCTACCACGTCACCGCCGACGGCGAGCACCTCACCTGCGAGCCGGCCAAGGTGCTGCCGATGGCGCAGCGTTATTTCCTGTTCTGAGCCGTGCACCTCGTCCACGCCCCGGTGGCCGCGCCGAACCTCGCGGTGGCGGAGGTCGCGATGCGCGTCGATCGCCTCACGCTCGCGAAGCGCCTCTGGCGCGGCGCGGCGGAAGACTGCACGGAATTCGGCTTCGAACTCGAAGCGCCGCTCAAGCATGGCGACGCGTTTTTCCAAAGCGCGACCGCGCGCTACGTGATCGCGCAGCAGCCCGAGGCCATCGTGGAAATCTCGCTCGACGTCGCGCCCTCCGCCGCCGCGGGCATCGGCTGGGCCGTGGGCAATCTGCACCTCGAGCTGCAAGCCGAGCCCACTCGGCTGCTCGCAGCCGACGAGCCCGCCGTGCGCCAACTCCTCGGTCGGCTGAAGGTCCCTTTCACCACCACGACCGCGATCTTCCGCCCCGGCCGCTTTGCGCGCGGTCCCCAACCCACGCATGAGCTCGGCCCCAGCCACAAACATTAAGGTGGAGCGCGTTGCCCCCAACGCGCTTTCAATGGAAGCGCGCGCCACCAAGCCAGCATCTTGGGGGCAAGCCGCTCCACCCTCGGATGCCTCGTGGCTCGTCGGCCTCCTGCAAGCGGGCGACTCGTTCTACCCCACGGGCAGCTACGCGCACTCCTTCGGCCTCGAGGGCCTCGTGCAACAAGGCGTCGTGCGCGACCGGGCCACGCTCCGCGATTTCATTTTCTTCTCCGCCATCCCCGCGCTCCGTCACACCGACCTCCCGCTTGCCGCGCACGCGTGGCACGCTTTCGGCGAAGCGAACTGGCCCCGCATCGGGGAACTTTGCGTGCTCTCGTCCGCGCTCAAGACCGCCCGCGAGGCCCGCGCCGCGTCGGAGAACATCGGCCGCCAGCGCGCCGAACTCATGACCACGCTCCGCGCTCCTCCGCTCGCCCAGGAATTTCTCCGCCGCGCCACCGCGGGAAACTGGCCCCACTCTTCCGCGATTTCCGCGGCGCTCGAGGGCCGCGTGCTCGGCGCCCCGCTCACCGCCGTGCTCTCCGGTATTTCTTACGCGACGCTTTCGTCGCTCCTGTCCGCCGCGATGAAGATCCTCCGCCTCGGCCAAAACGCCGCGCAATCGCTCCTCACCGAAGCCCTCTCCGCCGCGCCCGAGATGATCGCCGCGGCCGAGACAACCGCCTTCGAAGACATCGGCTGGTTTAACCCGTGGCTCGACATCGCTGCCGCCCGCCACGAGGGCGCCGACGCGCGGATGTTCATCTCCTGACTCCAACGTTTCACCACGGATCGCACGGATGAGCACGGATCAAGGCACCGCACACGCAGGGTTTTATCCGTGTTCATCCGTGTGATCCGTGGTTAATAGATTTATCCCTCATGGCACCCACCCGCTCCCCCCGCATCGGCATCGGCGGCCCTGTCGGCTCCGGCAAGACCATGCTTTGCCTCAAGCTCTGCCAACGCCTCCGCGAGCGCTACTCGATGGCCGTCGTCACCAACGACATCTACTGCTCCTAAGACGCGCAGTTCCACATCCAGCACAGCGCGCTCGCCGCCGAGCGCATCGCCGGCGTCGAGACCGGCGGCTGCCCGCACACCGCGATCCGGGAGGACGCCTCGATCAATCTTGCCGCCATCGCCGACATGCGAAAGAAGTTTCCCGGGCTCGACTTGGTGCTGATCG
>JANOCA010000731.1:0-4219 GCA_031411915.1 Opitutaceae bacterium | reverse complement strand
CTGCACAACCACGCCTCGGGCCTGCGGACGTTCTTCAAGTTCTGGATCGCGCGCGACCGCGTGAAACGAAACCCGCTGCTCAACATCCCGCTGCCCAAGCTGGAGAAGCGCCTGCCGAAATTTCTCACCGAGGATCAGGCGAGGCTTCTCCTCACCGGACCCGAGCGCCTGCTCGCCAACGCGGCGATCGATCCGCCGACGGCGATGCGCGACCGGCTCGCGATGGAATTGCTCTACGGCGGCGGCTTGCGCGTGAGCGAGCTGGTGGCGCTCACCGATGGCGCGATCGATTTCGAATCCGGCGTGGCGCGGGTGCTGGGCAAGGGCAACAAGGAGCGGATGTGCCCGCTCGGCCGAGTGGCGCTCGAATTGTTGAAGCTCCAGCGCGCCCCACTCGGCGTGGAGCGCCCGCTGACTTCTCCCGTCTTGTTGAACGCCGACGGTCGCCGCACGACCGTGCGCGAGGTGCAGCTGCTCCTGAAGCGCTACCTCGCGCTCGCCGGCCTGCCGATGGATCTCACGCCGCACAAGCTGCGGCACTCGTTCGCCACGCACCTGCTCAACGCCGGCGCGGACCTGCGCGTCGTGCAGGAATTGCTCGGACACTCGCAGCTCGCGACGACGCAGCTCTACACGCACGTGAGCATGGCGCGCCTGCAGGAGATCCACGCGAAGGCGCACCCGCGGGGGTGAGGGTGCCTTTGTAGGGCCCGAGCTTGCTCGGGCCGTTTGGGCGTGGGCGCTAAGGCCTCAGCAAGCTGAGGCCCTACAAAAACAATGCGTCACCACTTCAACCGCCGCGATGCGCCGTTGCCAGCGGCGTCGAAGAGCGTGACCTCGACCGAATTGGCGTTGGACACCTTCGCGAGCGACACCTCGAGGGAGAACGTCTCCTCGCGGCCATCGCGCACGCCGTCGGCGGGCTGGGTGACTTCCTCGCGCAGGCCGCTGTTGAAGATCACCTCGATGCCCTCGATGAGCGAGAGCGCGTCGCGGCCGCGCACGGTCACGATCACGTTGTCGCCCTCGCGGCGCGCGGTGGCGTCGAGAATCTCAGGCGGCGTGTTGTCGACGATCAGGTTGTCGGTCTCGAAGGTGTGCCTGAGGCGATCGGCGGGCGGGCGGGGCGCGGTCTCCTCGACGAGGAGCCGCGTGAAGTAGGTGCCGTCGGGCAGGCTCTTCGTGTCGAACTGCGCGTAGGCCTCGCGCGAGGCGTTGACGAGATCAGTCCACGCGGTCTCGCCGTCGCGGCGAATCGAGAAGGTGCTGAGCAGCGTGTCGCCATCGGGATCGGCGAGCGTCCAGACGATGATCTGCGAGCCGGGCGTCAGCGTGACCTTGCTCGAGAGCAGGGCGCGGCGGCGTTCCTCGTCGCGCGCCGGAGAGATAAGCTGGCTGAGCGAGGAGACGGGCTCGGGCTGCGGCTCGCGCGCGGGGATGAGGCTGTAGCCGGGCGCCACGATGCGGAAATCCTGCAGCACCGGGCGGCGATTCTGCGGCAGCGTGTGCAGCGTCGCGCGATCGATCTCAAGGTCGTTGCCGCCGGTGATCTTCAGCCGGAGCTTGGCGTGGCGGCCGCGCAGATCCTCGGCGCGCCAGCCGGAGTCGGCGCCCGCGGCGAGCGGAGTCCACGGTCCCCAGCCCTCGACCTCGTCGGTGCCGTTGCTCAGGCGGACTTCGGCGGCGATGGCGGAGTCGGCGAGGTTGCGGAGGCGGTTGAAACGCAGGGCGCCGAGCAGCGAGTTGGCGCCGAGCTCGATGCGGCGCGTCTCGGCTTCGCGCGGGCCGGAGGAGGCGAGGTCGAGCACGGAGAGACCCGGGGCATTGTTGCGCAGGAGGAGAAACTTCCCGTCGCCGAGCGGCGCGAGGCCGTTGAGCTGCGAGGAAACGCTGCCCGCAAACGTGAGGCCGAGCCGGGCCTTGAGATCATAGCCGACGAGTTCGCCCTGCTCGCCACCGGCCATGACGAGCGTGTCGCCGTGGCGCGCGAGACGGTAGAAAGCCATGGCGCCGCGGGTCGTGACGGTCTCGGGAAAACCCTTGGCCGGAAACAAAGCAAGTGTGCTGCGCCCGGCGAAGCGCTCGATCGTCGCGGGCGGCGGCGTGATGTCGCGCGGGCCAGCCGCGGCCCCGGCCGATGCGGGCGGCGGCGTGAGGCGCGACTCGTTGGTCGTCGCGGTGAAGACGATCGTCGCGTAGAGATCGCCGTTGGGCTGGGGCAGAAGATCGGTGACCTCGGCATCGCGGTTCTCCTGCAGGATCACGGGAGCGCCGCCAGTGCGGGCGAAGGCGTAGAGGTTGCCCTTGGGCGCGGAGCCGGCGGCGATGCGGCCGTCGGCGAGGGCGGCGAGCCGGCGGACGTTCCGATCGCGAATCTCGCCGAAGAGCGTGACGCCGCGGTCGGCGAGAACGGCGGTGTCGGTGGTCTTCTCGGCGTTGAGGCCGGCGGCGGCGAACTTGGCGAGGTCGATGCGGTAGATGCGGCCGGGGTTGCCGGTGGCGGCGAGCACGGTGCCGTCGTCGAGCACGAGCAGGTCGAAGATGGAATCGACCGGCATCGCCACGCGCGCGACCGACGCGCCATCGCGGATCAGGTGCAGCGCGCCCTTGGGCGAGGTGCCGGCGAGAATCGCGCCGTCGGAGAGGCGCTTGAGGGCGAAGACCTGCGGATCCTCGAGTTTTACGACCTCGCGGGTGGTGAACGTCTGCCGATCATCCGCGAGCGTGGCCTCGATGATCCGACCGTCGGGGCCGGTGCCGATGAGGAATTTCGCCGGTTCGCCGGCGGGCTCGAGGCACCAGAGGATGTCGGCCGGCGGCGGCGCGGTCAGATCGCGGAGCACGGGGCCGGCGACGAGGCGCCCGTCGGAGCGCGTGGCGAGACCCTTGAGGCTGCGGCTGGGGACATCGCGGAAGAAGTCGATGTCGGTTTTTTTGGAGAGCGGATCGGCGTGGGCGAGGGCGGCCAGGCTCGTGGCGATAAGAAGGGAACGAAAAATCACAGGTGAGAATTTGGGTGAAGAAGACCGGGGACTATTCCACCACGACGAGCGGTCGGCGGATGATCGAGCTGAAGAGCTTGCCGGGCTGGACGTGCTTTTCCCAGAGCGGGAGCACGGCCTCGCGGCGGCGGAAGCGCGTCTCGTCGGCGCCGCGCGCGATGCGCTCGATCGAGCCGGGAGTGTCGGGCGTGGCGACGGTCTGGTCGGTGAAGAGGTTGGTTTTCTCGACGACGGCGACGAAGACGCCGTCACCCGGGCGATCGTCGCGCATGGCGGCGAGGTAGGCGTCGAAGCTGCGCAGTTCCGAGGCGGCGATCACGCGCGGGCGCCCGGTGAGGAGATCGAGCGCGCGCCCGGGCGCGAGGATGACCTCGAGCTGCTTGCCGATCCACGACGGATCGATCGCGAGGTCGATGACCTCGCGGCGTGCCTCGCCCTGCCAGTCGCGCCACGCGAGGGTGGCCTGCACGGTCTGGCCCGCGGAGACGGTCGTGCGCGAGAGCTGGAAGAGATCGAGCGTGACGGACGGATTGGTCTCAAGCGGCTCGACGGTGAACGTGACGCGCTCGGGAAACGTCTTCGCGTAGGGATTCTGGAGATTCTGCGCGAGGCCCTGCACAAATTCGTTGAGCCCCTGCGTGAAACCCTGCGGCCCGGAGTAGAGGGTTTGGAACCCGAGCTGGGCGGCGGCGGCGAACCGGATGTTGCTCGAGAGCCGGAAACCCTTGGCGAGCCCGGCGTCGTTGGAGCCGAGGATCGCCTGGGCGACGCCGCTCGCGACCACCATCGGGGTGATCTGCTGATGGCGCACGACGGAGAATTTGAGCGTGCGCGGCTCGCCGACGAGCGGGTTGATCGTGACCTCGACGTTGGTCATCTCGGGGCCGGCGCCGAGCGTGCCCGAGACAGCGGAGAGGCGGTCCTGCGTGATGGTGCCGATGACCGCGCCGGTGTTGGCGATCTTCACGGACTGCATCTGCGAGGGGAGAATGGTGAGGATGTCGGCGTTGCACATGGGCAGCGCCACCTCGCCGAGCGTGAGCATCGGATGGCCGAAGGCGGTGACGTGGGTGCCGTCGAGGCGCGAGACCGTGCCGGTGGCGGCGATGGTGATGTCACCGGTCGCGAGCGCCACGGCCACCGCGCCGCCAGCGCGAAGCGGGACGATTTTGTTGGCGTCAGCCGTGCCGGCAGCGCTGCCGCCCAGCGCGCTGGCG
>JANOCA010000730.1:0-3660 GCA_031411915.1 Opitutaceae bacterium | reverse complement strand
GGCGAGCTCACGGCCGGCGAGATCGGCCTGCTGCGCGCGTGGATCGACCAAGGGGCGGACTTTCGGAACGACGTCGACCCCGAGCTGCCGCCGAAGCCAATCGAGCCGAGGCTCGCGGCGTTGATCGCCGCGGTGCGTTCGAGGCCATCCTCGGAGACCGAGCGGCTGTTGAAGGCGAATCCGGAGTTGCTCCGCGCGGTGGATCCCGCCGGCTCGACGCTGCTGCACCATGCGGCCGGATTCGGAAAACTGGAGACCATGCGCTTGCTGGTCGCCGCCGGCGCCGATGTGAACGCGAAGAACCGCCGTGGCTCGACGCCGCTGCATTGGTCCGTTCCCGATGAGGCGAAGGTCCGGCTGCTCCTGAAACAGGGCGCGACGATCAACGCCAAGCAGAGCGACGGCCGCACTCCGCTCTACCTGGCGGCGATGCTGGGCGACGGGCAGGCCATCCTCACGCTTCTGCTTGAGCACGGCGCCGACCCGAACATCAAGGCCGCCAACGGCCGCACCCCGCTCATGGCTGCGGCGGCGCGAGGCAACGATCATGCGGTGCGCCGGCTGCTCGCGGCCAAGGCCGTGGTCGACGCGACGGACAGCGCGGGCGAGACGGCGTTGATGACCGCGGCGACCATGGGCAGCGCGGCCACGGTCCGCGCTTTGCTCGAGGCCGGGGCGGATGCCCGCCTCGCGACCAAGCGCGGCGAGACGGCGCTGGGCTTCGCCGGCACCTCGGGCGACGAGGCGGTCGTGCGGCTTTTGCTGGAACGTGGCGCCCACGTGAACGCGCGCAACATCCGCGGTTTCTCGCCGCTGATGTTGGCCGCCGGCTCGGACGCGCAGCCAGTCGGCTTGGTCAAGCTCCTGCTGGCGAAAGGCGCGGATCCGACGTGCACCGACGACTACGACGAGACTGCCGCCGATCTCGCGGCGAAGCGCGGCCGCACCGAGGTCGCGCGCCTGCTCCGCGCCGCTCCGGCCGCCGCACCTCAGCCCGCGGCCGCGCGCCCTGCCAGGGAGAAGCGGGTGTATTCGATTGCCGACGCCGTGGAACGCGCGCTCGTGGCGACCGAGAAGCAAAGCTACCAATTCATCCGCGTCGCCGGCTGCAACTCGTGCCACTCCCAGGATCTGCCCTCGGCCGCGGCGGCATTCGCGCGCGCGCGCGGGCTGAAGGCGCCGGGTGAAATCCCGCAGTTGCCCGCTTCGAGCATGCCCTCGCCGGAGCGCGTGATGGGCTTTGATTTCGTGGGGATTTCGGGCAAGGGGTGGGAGATCATCGACCTCGGCATGAACGGCGTGCCGAAGAACGCCTATACCGACGCGGTGGTGCGCCTCATGAAGGCGATGCAGTCGCCGGAGGGCCACTGGCCAACCACCGAGGGCCGCCGCCCGCCGATGTCGACCGGCGAGTTCCAGGCCGCGGCGCTCGCCATCTATTCGATGAAGATCTACGCGCCGGACGGCGATGAGGCCGCGTGCAACGACGCGGTCGCGCGCGCAGTCGCGTGGCTCAAGCGGTCCAAGCCGCAGTCGACGCAGGACCGCGCGTTTCACCTCCTCGGGCTCGCGTGGGGCGGCGCCACGCCCGACGCGGAGTCGGTTCGCGCGCTCGCCGCGACGCAGCGCGCGGACGGCGGCTGGAGCCAGCTGTCCCACATGGAGTCCGACGCCTATGCCACCGGCGAGGCGCTCTTTGCGCTCAGCACGGCCGGCCGCATGTCCGCCGCCGATCCGGTGTATCAGAAGGGCGTCGACTATCTGCTGGCCACGCAGGCCGGCGACGGCACCTGGCAGGTGAAGACGCGCGCCATCTGGCTGCAGCCGTATTTCGAGAGCGGCTTTCCCTACGGCCGCGACCAGTTCATCTCCACGGCCGGCACGGCTTGGGCCGCGATGGCACTCGCAGCGACGCAGCCGCCGCTCCTTGCGAGGGTCGAATCCAAGCGCACTGACGAGTGATCGGCGGGCAGGGGGACCGCGCCTCCCCGCAGCCTGCAGTCCGCGGATGCTCGACATCCCCGCGGCCGGCCGCGGATGCTCCGTGGCAGTGAGGAGGAAAACATCATGTCGATAAGCGGACGGGCCGGGGCGGAGGCGCCCTTGGTGACGCTCACCTTTGCGTTCACCGACATCGAGGGCTCGACCGCGCTCTGGGAGCGCGAGGCCGGCCCGATGCGCCAGGCCCTCCGGCGCCACAACGAGCTGCTCGGCGCCCTCCTCGCGCGCCACGGCGGCCGCGTGTTCAAGACCATGGGCGACGCCTTCTGCGCGACCTTCGATCAGGCGGCCGATGCGGCCGCCGCCGCCGGCGAAATCCAGCGAGCCCTCGCGGCCGAGGCGTGGCCCACGAGCGCGCCGCTGCGCGTGCGCATCGCGCTGCACACGGGCCCGGCCTACGCGAGCGGCAGCGACTACCTCGGCACGACACTCAACCGCTGCGCCCGCCTGCTGGGCGTGGCCCAAGGCGGGCAGACCTTGCTGAGCTCCGCCACCGCGGGACTGCTCGAGGCGGCGTTGCCCGAAGGCGTGGGCCTGATCGATCTGGGGCTGCACCGCCTGCGCGATTTGCCGCGCCCGCTGCATGTTTTTCAGCTCAAGCACCCGGGCCTCGCCGCCAGCCTGCTGGATTCGGGCGGCGAACTGGCCGGCGCCACCAAGCTCACCGCGCAGGCGCTGGCGCGCTTCAATCCGAGCGAGCTTTTCGACATCCCGACGCTGCCCACGGTGGTGATGCGCGCCATGGAGGTGCTGCAGAATCCCGCGAGCGGCGCCGACGACGTGCAGGAAGTGATCGCCCGCGATCCGGCGATTTCGGCGAAGATCCTGCGCGTGGCCAACTCCGCGTTCTTCGGGTTCGCCCGCCGCGTCGGCACCATCGGCGAGGCGGCGGGCATTTTGGGCTTCGTCAATCTGCAGGGCATGATCCTGGGCTTGGGGGCATTCGATTCCCTGCGCACCGGCCGGCTCAATCTCGCCAACCTCTGGCGCCACTCGGTCACCACCGCGACGGCCGCGCGCCTGCTGGCGGAGCGTCTGGGGCGGCGGCCGGACGAGGCGTTCACGGCCGGCATCCTGCACGACATCGGCAAACTGATCTTCGCGGTCCAGGCCGGCGCCGACTATCAGCGGGTCATCAACCTGGAGCGGACCGCGGGCGCGAGCAGCCTCGAGGCCGAGCGCACATTGCTGGAGTTCACGCATCCCGAGGTCGGCGAGATGGTGGCGCAGCGCTGGAACCTGCCGCCCCGCTACGTGGCGGCCATCGCCCATCATCACGCTCCGGCCGCCGCCGGCGAGGAAGCCTCATTCGCCGCGCTGATCGGTCTCGCGAACCAGGCGGCCCACGCCATCGCGGATGGCCCGACCGGGCTGGCGCCTGCCCGCGAGGCCGAGCGAGTCGCGCACCTTGAGTTCTTGGGTCTGGGTCCTCTCGATTGGGAAAAGTGCCTCGGTGATCTCTTCCGCGCCAATTCCGAGATCGAGACTTTCGTGAGCGCGTTGTGAACAGTAGGGCGAGGTCTGTGAGACCGTCTCAAAAGTTGAACGTTCTCGTGGCGGGGCGATCAAACCCGCCGATGATTGAACCGATCACGCCCGATTACGGACAGGAGTTTCTCCTGCCGCCGGCGCTGGAAGAATGGGTGCCGCGCGATCACC
>JANOCA010000729.1:0-2054 GCA_031411915.1 Opitutaceae bacterium | reverse complement strand
CTGCCCTCGCCGAGACGGAGAAGGCCTACAAGGAAGCCCCGCGGGCACCCGGAATCCCCGGCGGCCACCTCATCGTGGGTCCGATCTACATCGAGGACGCGGAGCCGGGGGACTCGCTGGAAGTGCGCATCCTGTCCGTCGTGCCGCGGATCCCGTATGGGACGGTGAGCGGCGGTCCCGGTCGCGGCGGCCTGCCCGATCTCGTGCCCGTGCCCTTCCGGACCGTCGTCCCGCTGGATCTCGCGCGCAACGCCGGGGTCTTCGCCGACGGCGTCGAAATTCCACTCGCGCCTTTCATGGGCGTGATGGCGACCTGTCCGCCCGACGCCGAAGGGCCCGCGCGAAGGTCCGGTCCGCCGGGCGCGTTTGGCGGCAACCTCGATTGCAAGGAACTCAAGGCCGGCAGCACGCTCTACCTGCCAATCTTCCAGAAGGGAGCGCTCTTTTATACCGGAGACTCCCATGCCGCCCAAGGCGACGGGGAGGTCAGCGCCACCGCTCTCGAGACGGCCAACGTCGCCACCTTCCACTTCATCCTGCACAAGGGCAGGACTCTCAAGGCACCGCGGGCCGAGACGGCCACGCATCATATCACGTTCGGTTTGGACCGGGATTTGGACGTCGCCATGCGCAGAGCCACGATTGAGACCATCGACTTCCTCAAGGAAAAACAGGGCTGGGACTTCCTGCGGGCCTACGCGCTCACCAGCATCGGCGTCGACTTCAGGGTCACACAGGTCGTCGACGGCACCCTTGGCGTCCACGGCATGATTCCGAAAAAACTCTTCCTCAAGCAGCCCGACACCTACTGGTATCGCTCATTCTAAAATACGATCCGCTGCGTCCTCGGCGCCTCGATCGCGGCGATGCTCACGTGAGGGTGGAGCGTGGCTCACGAAAGCGCGTTGGGGTCAACGCGCTCCACCTCGGCACCCGGGCGCCAGCCTCGCCGAAGCCTCGCGGCGGGGCGAAGGCGGGTCAGAACGTCCCCTTCACGCCGAAGGTCCAGTTGATGCCGTTGACCTCGTAGAACTGCACGGCCGGCGCGTTGGCGCCCTGCTGCTCCATGATGCGGTAGGGCTCGTTGAAGATGTTGCGCGCCGAGACAAAGAAATTGTAGCGCGGGCTGATCCGGTAGCCGCCGCCGATGTCGATGTTGGCGCGGTGGCGGTAGAACCGGCGCGCGGCGGTGGCGGTCGTCGGAATCACGTTCGGGAAATTGTCGCGCCAGTTGAGGTTGGTGTAGACGTTCACGCGGCGGAAGGCGTAGGCGAGCCCCGCGTTGATGGAGTGCGGGATCATGTTCACCTTGGGAATCTCGGCGTAGTTGCGCGTGTAGCTGGCGCGGACGTTGAGCCCCTTGAACGGGCCGGGGAGGAACGAGAGGCTCTGGCTGTATTCGAGTTCCATGCCGCGGATCAGGATGCGCCGGGTGCTCTGCGTCGTGGTGATGAAGGTGTAGTTCGAGAGGTCGATGTCGCCATCGTAGCCGAACTCGGCGGCGGTCTTGTTGCCCGTGATGAAGAGCCCCTGCACCGTGTTCTGAAACGCGTTCACGGCAAAAATGCCAACAGGCTCAAAGTAGTAGGCGACGCGCGCGGAGTAGTTGCGCGAACGCTCGGGCCGGATGGAGGGATTCGGCGCGTTGACGGTGAGCGCCTCGTCGTTGATCACCCAGACGCCGGCGACATCGCGGAACGTGGGGCGGCGGATCGTGGTGCTGTAGCCGAGCTGGACGTCGAGGTTTTGGTTCACGCGGTATTTCAGCGAGGCGCTGGGGAACCAGTTGCCGTAGCTGCCCTCGCGGTGGACCTTCGGCTTGGAGAAAAACTGATACTTGAGGCCGTCGATGGTGGTGGCGCGGCCATTCACTTCCGCAAAACCGGCGCGGGCGAGCTCGAGCGGGGAGCGCGGGTCGAACTCGAGCGCGTCGGTGTAGGTATTCTCGCGGCGGAGGCCGGCGCGCACGACCGCCTTGCCGATCGTGGTCGTGCCCATGAGGAAGGCGCCGTCGATGGTCTCCTCGTAGTTGCGCCGGTTGCCGATGAAGGCGT
>JANOCA010000728.1:0-2439 GCA_031411915.1 Opitutaceae bacterium | reverse complement strand
GGCCGGATGGGGCGGCCGCCGCCGGGCTCGCGGCCGCGTGAGCGGCGGCTTTTTGCCGCCTGCGCCCAAACCTCGCGAAAAATCCTTCGCTCTCAGCTCCTCCACCTTTCTGTTGCCAACGGACCCTTTTGAGACGGTCTCCTGTGACCCGCCCTTCCGTGCTGTGAGTGTCCGAACCAAGGGCGGGTCACAGACCCCGCCCTACTGCTTTTCGCCAAACGTCGCGCGGATGTAGGCGAGCACGGCGCGGCGTTGCTGGACCGAGAGCATCGTCTCGAAGGGCGGCATGCCCTTGGTGTCCACGCCGCCCGCGATGATTTTGAGCAGCTCGGCGTCGGGTTTCGCGAGGCGCGCCTTGTCGTCGCGGAAATTCGCGGCGCCGCCCGGCACGCCGCGGCCATCGGGCTGGTGGCAGGCCACGCAGTAGAGGCGGTAGGTCTTTTCGCCCGCCGCGATCATTGCCGCGGGGGTCGCGCCGGCCTTGGCGTCGGCCTCTTTCGCGCCGAGCGGCACCTCGCCGGGCTGCGCGAGGCGCGTCGTGTCGCCGATGGCGCGGGAGCCGTCGTGCAGGCGGTTGGCCGTGTAGTAGGCGAGCGGGTTGGCGAGCGGCTGCCGGTCTGCCGTGCGCAGCGCCGCGACCGAGATCTCGTAGACGAAGCCCGGCTTCAGCTCCGCCAATACCAGCTCGGCCGAACGGCCGTCGGACGCGATTTGCACGGAGCGGACCTCGACGCGCTCCTCGTCCACGCGCGGCGATCCGTATTTGAAATGGTAGTAGAAGCGGAAGCGCGTGACCTCGAAATTTGCCGTGGCCGCGAGCGTGGCGGCGTCCATCGGCTGCGTGAACGCGACGCGCAGGCCGCGCTCGGTGAGGGTGATTTCGCGCATCTCGGCCGGCACGGCGCCGTCCCACACGACGCGCTGGATGCCATCGGCCCCGGCGCCCCAGCCGGCGGTGGCGCCGAGGTAGAGACTCCCGTCGGGCGCGAACGCGCCGCGTGTCACGCCCGCGATCAATTTTTCGCCGGTGGCGAAGGGCGCGTTTTCGTTGCGGCCGAGGAAAGGGAAGGCCGCGCCCTGCCACACGCCCGCGACCTGCTCGAGCGAGGCGCGCACGACGAGCCGCGTGTAGTCGCCGGCGAACACCTGCCCGGCAAACGGCCCGAACTTGCCGCCCGTCGTGTCCCACACGGGCTCGCCACCCGAGACGCCCATCGGCCCGTGCGGGAAGACGACCGCGGGTCCTTTGTAGCGTCGCCAAGCCTGCTCGGTCGTGAACGTCTTCGGATCGAAGCCCGGCTCCCACTTCAGGCCCGCGACGTGGCCGTGGAAATCGCCCGGCGCCACGTGCAGCAGGCCGCAGGAGGGTTTGTATTCGCCCTGGTTCTCGTTGACGAACAGCTCGCCCTCGGGGCTGAGGCCGACGCCATTGGTCTGCCGGAAGCCCGAGGCGATCGGCGTGAACGCGCCGTCCGGCGCGATCTTCACCGCCCAGCCGCGCCAAGGGGTCTCGGAGTAGGGGACGCCGGGCTCGAGCACGGGCGTGAGGTCCAGCTTGCCGCGCACCTCAGCGGGCGTGAGCGCGAGTTTGTCGCCGCGCGAACTGAGGCCGATGACACCGAGGAAATTCCCCGCGGCATCGCGCCGCAGACCGTAGAAAAACTCGTGGTAGTTGTTCGACATGCCCCACTGGCCGCCGAGCGCGTCGAAGGTCTCGGCCACGCCATCGCCGTCGGTGTCGCTGCACTTGAGCAGCTCAGGCCGGTGCGCGACGAAGATGACGCGGTCGGACTCGACGACGAGGCCGAGCGGCTCGTTGAGGCCGCGCGCGAACCTCCGCCACTCGCCGCCCGCCGGGCGCATCCACACCTCGCCGTAGCGCGTGCTGACGACCAGCGTGCCCGTGGGCGAAAACCCGAGGCCGACGATGCCCCCGCGCATCCCGGCGGGACGCGGGATGTTTTCGATGCGGTAGCCGGCGTGGACGGTGAGCGTCGCCCCCAGGAACAAGAGGATTAGCAGTAGCCCGCTTCGGGAGAAGCGGGACGGGGCGCCACTCGAACTAATCCCTGCTCTTCCGAGCAGGGCTACGGGGGAGTTCATGGCGCGGGAGGTGTGAAACGATGCTCGATCACAAACGCGCCCGAGGCGTCGCGCGTCAGCGCCGCCGCCGGCCGGCCCTCGACCACGTGGAGCCACGCCGCATCCGCGCCGGCGCCGTCGAAGCGGAACGTGCGCCGCAGCCCGGCGCGATTCGGCAGCGCGGCGATCGTCTCGCGCACGGGCGCGCCGTCGATGGTGTAGCGCAGCTCGACCTCGGCCGCGCGCAGCGTGTAGCCCTTGAACTCGATCACGGGCACGCGACGGGCATCACCGCGACGGAGCGGGGCCGGCCCGGCCTCACGGTAGACGATCGGTCCGCGCGGCTCGGCGGCCTTG
>JANOCA010000727.1:0-3140 GCA_031411915.1 Opitutaceae bacterium | reverse complement strand
CCCTCGCCTGCGACCACCGTGCCGCGGGCCGAAGTGTTGATGATGCCGAGCGCCGGCTCCTTGGGCTCGATCGCAAGATCGGTCACGAGCGATCCGGCCGGGAACGCGCCCACAAGGGTCGCCGCGCCGGTGGTGAGATTGATGCGATAGAGGCTCGAGGCCGTGCCCGTGGAGTTCACCGCGAAGGCGAGCGTCGGGCTGAAAATGTCGAGGTCGCTATCGGGTCCGAAATCGACGCCGAGCCCCCCGACCGTCACAAGCGTGCCGTTGTTCGGCGGATCCTGGCGCACCAAAACGTCGCGGGCGAAGTCGATGTCGAAAAGGGTCGTGCCGGTCGCGACGCGCCCCGCCAGGCTGTTGGTATAGCCGGCGGCGCCCACTTGCGGCGTCGCACCCGCGTTGGCGTCCCCGGCCGCGTAGGCCAGCGTGCCGTCCACGGTGACCGCCCCGTTGTCCACGTTGATGCGCAGATTCTGGCCGGTGTTGGAGACCACCCGCAGCCGATCAGGCACGGGATTGAAGTCCACGCCAAACGTAGTGCCGGCGAGCGCGACGCTGAGCGTCGAAAGCGGCGTCGCCACTCCGCTGTCAGCATTCAAGGTAACGAGGCGGCTCTGACTCGTGACACCCACGAGCGCGCGATTCAGCGGCCGGTAATCCAAGCCGACGAGCGACTCGCCCGCACCAAGCCCCGAGATCGCGACGGTGTTAAGCGCGGTGCCCGGCGCGCCGAGCTCAAATGAAAGCAGAGAACTGCCCCCGCCGGTGAGCGCGACGGCCCGCTGGGCATTGACCGGAAGCGCGGACAGACCCAGCGCGACGATAGCCGACATGAAGTTAAGCCTGAGGTAAGTGTGCATGATTGGAATATATTGATCTGCGAACGCCGCCGATGTTACGCCACGCCCACGCGACTGGATGCAGCGGTCTGCAATGGCGCATGCTGCGCTCCGCCTTGTTTCTTGCCTCGGCGACACCGGGACGGCTGCCTTGCGCGGATGTCCACACCTGCCTCCCGCATCGACGGCCGCCAACTCGCGCAACTGCGCCCGATCACGTTTCAGGCGGACATCGCGCCGCACGCGACCGGCTCGGTGCTCGTCTCCTACGGCGTCACGCGCGTCATCTGCGCGGCGACCATCGAGCCCAACGTGCCCACTTGGATGAAGCAGCAGCGCGTGCCCGGCGGCTGGCTCACCGCGGAATACTCGATGCTCCCCTATTCCACGCTCGACCGGAAACCGCGCGAAATCTCCAAGGGCAAGCCGGACGGCCGCAACATCGAGATCCAGCGCCTCATCGGCCGCTCGCTCCGCGCCGTGCTTGATCTCCAGAAGCTCGGGCAAAACACGCTCTGGATCGACTGCGATGTGCTGCAGGCCGACGGCGGCACGCGCACCGCCTCGATCACCGGCGCCTACGTCGCCGCGCGGCTGGCTGTCCAAAAGCTGCTCGATGCGAAGAAAATCCCCGAGAACCCCCTCACCGACTCCGTCGCCGCCGTGAGCGCTGGCGTCTTCAACGGCCAGACCCTGCTCGACCTCAATTACGTCGAGGACAAGGACGCCGAGGTCGACGCCAACATCGTGATGACGGGCCGCGGCCAGTTCGTCGAGGTGCAGGGCAGCGGGGAGGAGACGACGTTTTCTGGCGAACAGCTCCAGGCCATGCTCGGGCTCGCGCAGTCCGGCCTCCGTGAGATCGCGGCGATGCAGACCGCGTTCCTCACCAAGCAGCTTCTGGGTAAGTAGCCCTGCTCGAAAGAGCAGGGACCGAGAGAAGCTTAACCGGCGGAATGTCCCGCCTCTCCCGAGGCGGGCTACGACTCAGTCCTTCCGCTCGCTCACGACCGCCTTGATCGGGCCGAAGTTTCCGCTCTCGGCGGCCTTCACGAAGGCCTCCGTCACGCTCTTCAATTCCTCCCACCGCCGGCGGATCGTGCGCGCCTCATCCTTCGAGATGGTGCTGTCGGCCGAAGCCGTCGCGATGGTGGCGAGCATGTCGGCGAATTCCTGCACGATGCCGTTGGTCGCCGGGATCACGTTGGCGGTCGGCGGCAGGTTGTGGGGATTGCGGATGTAGAAGCCGTCGGCCTGCTCGCACACCCACTGCGCCACATGCGCATCACTGGTGCTGCGCACCAGCTGCCCCACGCGCTCCAGCGGGCTCGCGGCGCCGCTGCCATCGTCCGGCGGCTCGGCCCACTTGTAGATCAACGAGAGCGACAGGTTCATCTCGGCCGCGATCTGTTTCGCGCTGGTGTGCTTCAGCACCTCCTTCATCACCTCGTGGGCTTGCATGGCGGGCGAGCGTGCCCGCGCAGAATCGCGGCGCAACATCGTAAGTGCTCGCCCCGGGCCGGAAGTTCGCGTGCGGGCCTTTTTTTTCGTGCGTCCCCGGCGGGCGTTCTGACTTACTGCCCCTCCCCTCAACCCGCTTTTTTCAAAAAATGAACATCCACGAGTATCAGGCCAAGGCGCTCTTCGAGAAATTCGGCGTGCCCGTCCCCAAGGGCGCGGCGGCCACCACCCCGGAGGAATTCGTCAACGCCCTCGCCCAGCTCCCCGAGGGCCCGACGATGGTGAAGTCCCAAATCCACGCGGGCGGCCGCGGCAAGGGCACGTTCACCGACGGCTTCAAGGGCGGCGTGAAGTTCTGCAAGACCAAGCACGACGCCAAGGAGATCGCCGGCAAGATGCTCGGCAACACGCTCGTCACGATCCAGACCGGCCCCGCCGGCCGCAAGGTCCAGACGATCTACTTCACCGCTGCGAGCGACATCAAAAAGGAATACTACCTCGCGATCCTCCTCGACCGCGCCTCGTCCAAACCCGTCATCGTCGCCTCGACCGAAGGCGGCGTTGAGATCGAGAAGGTCGCCCACGACACCCCAGAGAAAATCCACAAGGTCCTCGTCGATCCCGCCTACGGCCTCGCCGATTTCCAGGTGCGCGATCTGATCTTCAAGCTCGGCCTCACCGGCGCCGAGGCGAAGAACGCCGGCAAGCTCATCCGTAATCTCTACACGATGTTCTGGGAGACCGACGCCGCGATGGTTGAGGTCAACCCCCTCATCACCACGCCGACCGGCGACGTGCTCGCCCTCGACGCCAAGGTCTCGTTCGACTCCAACGCCCTCT
>JANOCA010000726.1:0-4657 GCA_031411915.1 Opitutaceae bacterium | reverse complement strand
CACCGCGTGCGCCCGCACTACGGCGTCGTGACCGACCGCTACAAGCTCGTGCATTTCGAGGCCGTCGGCGGCCCCGCCTACTGGGAACTCTACGACCGCGAGAAGGATCCGCAGGAGATGAGAAACGTCATCGCCGATCCCGGGTATGCGGCGACCAAGACGCAGCTCGAAAAGCAGCTCGCCCAGCTCCGCACCGATCTGAAAGTTCCCGCCGAGACGCCCGCGCGCTTCTACGGCAACCAAGGCGCGAGCGACGGCTCGGCGCCGAAGAAAGCCAAGCAGGGGAAGAAGCAGGAGTAACGCGCCGGGTGCGGCGTTGACTTGCCCCGCCTCCGCCCGATCTTTGCCCCATGACCGCAACGAGTGTCATCCGCCAACTCGAAAAACTCCCGGCCCGCGAGCGACGGAAGGTGTTTGCGTATGTCGATACCGCTCGCGCCCGTCGTGAAGATGCCTCCGACCGCAAAGCCGTCGCGGCGGTGCGGCGCGATCCGCGCCCGCTCGTCGCGTGGAAAGAGGCCAAGGTGCGGCTCGGGCTCTCGTGAATCGCTACACGGTCAATCTGTCGGCGAAGGCATCGGATTGGCTGGATGATTGCCGTGACGAAACCCTTAAGCGCCGGCTTGGCCGAGCGGTCGATGCGCTCGAAATCAATCCACGTCCGCCGGGCTGCATCAAGCTGACGGGTGAGGAAAACGTCTGGCGCGTGCGAGTCGGCGACTAACGCATCCTCTACGAAGTTTTTGATCAACGACTGTCCATCCTCGTCATTCGCATCGCCGATCGCCGCGATGCCTATCGCTGACCTCACCTTTCTCGCCCCATGATAACCCCACTCCGTCTCGCCATGTTTCTCGTCGGATGCGGCGCCGCTGCCTTCGCCGCGGCTGGCAAGCCCAACGTCCTCTTCATCGCCGTCGACGACATGAACAACGATCTGGGCTGCTACGGGAGCCCGATCGTGAAGTCGCCCAACCTCGACAAGCTCGCGGCGCGCGGCGTGAAGTTCGACCGCGCCTACTGCCAGTTTCCGCTGTGCAGCCCGAGCCGCTCCTCGATCATGACCGGGCTGCGGCCCGACACGACGAAGGTCTTCAATCTCCAGTATCATTTTCGCACCGGGCTGCCCGATGTGGTCACGATTCCGCAGCTCTTCAGGCGCGCCGGCTATTACGCCGCGCGCGTCGGGAAAATCTATCACTACGGTAATCCCGGCGAGATCGGCACGAGCGGCCTCGACGATCCGCCGTCGTGGCAGGAAGTCTTCAATCCCGCCGGCATCGACAAGACCGCGCTCGAGCCCGTGATCACGAACGACACGCCGTCCCGCGGCCTCGGCTCCGCCATGTCCTATCTCGCGGACGCCAAGGGCCGCGACGAGGATCACACCGACGGCATGGTTGCGACGCAGGCCATCGCGCTGCTCGAGCAGCACAAGGCCAAGCCCTTCTTCCTCGCGGTCGGTTTCTACAAACCGCACACGCCCTACGTCGCGCCGAAGAAATACTTTGACCTCTACCCGCTGGAGAAAATCCAGGTGCCGCAGCTGCCGGCCGATTATGCGAAGACCGTGCCAGCCGCCGCGCTGAGCGCGACGCGCCCGTGGCCTAACTTCGGCACCACCTTTGACCAGGCCCGCCGCAGCAAGCAGGCGTATTACGCGACGATTTCCTTCGTCGACGCGCAGATCGGGCGCGTGCTCGACGCGCTCGATCGCCTCGGCCTGCGCGACAACACCATCGTCGTTTTCTGGAGCGACCACGGCTACTCGCTCGGCCAGCATGGCCTGTGGATGAAACAGAGCTGCTTCGAGGACGCCGCGCGCGTGCCGATGATCTTCGCGGGCCCCGGCATCAAGGCCGGCACGCCCTCGCCGCGAGTCGTGGAGTTCGTGGACGTCTACCCCACGCTCGCCGACCTCGCGGGGCTCAAGGCGCCGGCGAATCTGGAGGGCGCCTCACTGCGTCCCCTGCTGGTGAAGCCCGATGCGCCGTGGGATCGGCCGGCGTTCACGCAGGTGCAGCGCGGCGAATTTCCCGGCCACACCGTGCGCACGCCGCGCTGGCGCTACACCGAGTGGGATGGCGGCGCCCAAGGCACGGAACTCTACGATCACGACAGCGATCCCGGTGAGATGAAGAACCTCGCCGGCGATCCGAAACACGCGGCCACGATTGCCGAGCTGAAGGCGGTCGTGAGAAAGAACTGGCCCGAGCGCGTCACCGGTGGCGCCGCCGATCCCGGGGCGAAGAAGGCGAAGCGGGCGAAGAAAGCGGAGTAAACCATGCGCACCATCCTCGCCCTGTTTTTGTCGGGACTCGCGGCGCTCCTCAGCGGGTGCGGCGGCCCGCTGGATCAAAAGGTGTCCGCCAAGAGTCCCGCGGCCCTCGCCTCATGGCGCGCCAACATCGCGGGCAGCTCCAGCGCCGAGCACCGCCGCCGCGTCGAGGACGCGTTGCAGGAAATCCGCATGGCCGTCGCCGCCGAGCGCGAGCGCAAGCGCATCCTCGGTCAGCCGATCTCACCCGGCGCGGAGGCGGTGGACATCGCCCTCGCCGAACGGGTGAATGGTCGCCGTGTCGGAGAGATGCTCCAGCTCGGAAGCGAGCTGCGGGTGCGTCGTCTCTCGACCGAGCTGGCCGGGCTGGAGGAGGCGATGAACAAGAACGCCCAGCTCATCACGCGGCCCGGCGATCTCGAGTCGCGCCATCACCTCGACGGCCTGCGCGATCGGCAGAAGGTCCGGGTGGACAAATATCGTGAGGAACTCGCCGCCGCTGAGAAGGAACTCGCGCCGCTGCTGCAGGCCAGCGGCCGCCGCCTGCTGGAGGCGGAGGAAATCCCAGTGGTGAACGCGCCGGACGAGACGCCACAGTTGCTGAAGAAAAAATAGGCATGAGGACAGGGACTGCGCTCCGCGCGATCCGGATGCCATGTCCCGAATGCCTCGGACCTTTCCGTTGTAGGCCTGCCCGCTGGGCCACTGCCGTTGAATTAAGATCGATCGTCCTGTCTCTTCGTAGGCCAGCGCGCTTGCGCGCGCCTGGGCGAACGTCGGACGGTGCGCTCGCAAGCGAGCTGCCTACGAAATCCGAACCCGCTAATTCAACGGCAGTGGTCCGCTGGGCGGGCAACCCGGCCAACGGCCGGCGTCTACAGTCTCATTCCAAAGGCGCGGCATGAGCCCCAGCGAAACGCCGGGCCCGCGAGCCGGCCTTTCCCGGCGCTCCGCCTGCTTCAGCGGCGCGACGCGCTCGGACTTGGCGGGCTCGGCGACCCGGCGCGCGAGCGGCAGGGCGAGGGCGGGCGAGGAAATCGCCAGACGGCACGGGCGCATGGTTTTTTGGAAAACTACTCCGGCCGTGTGGCCGCAAGGTAGGCGCTTAGGGTTTCCACGTTGCGGTTGAAAACGCCGGAGTCGAGGTAGCGGAAACCGGGGGCGAACTTCGGCTGGCCCACGAGGCGCTCGCCCGCGTAGGTGCTCACCCAGCGGCCCGCGGCATCGAGCGTGCGGATCGCCTCGCGCACGGCGGGCGCGAGTCTGGCGGCATCGGTCGCGCTGGGCGCGGGGAGGACCGGCTTGATTTTTCCTGCCTGCGCGGCGGCGAACTCGCGCTCAAGCGCATCGATGCGAGTCGGCTGTTTCCAGCCGTAGTGAGCGGGAAGATCGGTGTCGTCGTAGGTGAGGAAATAGTCCGCGCCCCGGCGATTCATGTAAAGGGGGCGGTTGGTCTGCAGCTCGCGGTAGCGGGCCATGCGACCGTCACGCAGCACGCAGCTTTTCAGGTAGGCGAGCGCGCGCGGGATCGGCGCAAGGTATTGGGCGTCGGCGGTGACGCGGTGGATTTTCAGCAGCGTCGCGATGGCGTCCTCCGACTCGAGGACGGCGATGGCCGGCGGCTCGAACTTCCGCGCCCACATCGGGTGCATCTCGTAGCTGTATTGCTGCGCCCACGCCGGCTGCGGGTCGGGCATCTGCGCGAGCACGAGAAAATCGCCGAGGCGCGTGAGGGCCGCGCGATAGCGCGGGTCGCGATAAGTCTCGTGGGCCACGAGGAGCGTCTCGGCCACGGTGCCCGCGAGCCCATCGTTGAGCGTGTAGTAGTCCCAGTATTTTTCGTTGGGCCAGGTGCGCGGCCATGCGTCGGGGTAGCTGGCCTTCACGATCGGATGCGCGACGACCGGCCCGGTGAAGCCTTGCGGAAACGCGCCGTTGGGAAATTGGGCCTTCAGCAGTGCATCGAGCGCGTAGCGCGCCGCGTCGTGGATGGCGGTATCCTTGAAACCGAGCGCGCGATCCAGCCGCGCCATGAACTTAATCGCCGCCTGCGTCTGGTCGTCGTCGAGCGAGGTGTGGTTGCGGCCCTTGCCGCGCCCGTGGCGGTAGAGCGCGACGTGGGTGCCCTGCGGATCGAAGTCGATGCGCTGGGTCCAGCCGCCCGACTTGAGCTGGCCGAAGACGAGCGCGCCACCCGCTGCGCGCGCGGCGTCGAGGTAGAGTTGCTCGCCCGTGGCCTCGTGGGCCTTGAGAAATGCATCGCCCACCGCCGGCGTGCCCGGCGGCTGCACGAAGACCTGGTCCTTCGTCGCCGCGCCCTCGCCCCAGCGCTGCGTGAGATCCGCCGAGTAGAAATAGACGTAGCCGCCGTGTGCCGCC
>JANOCA010000725.1:0-11274 GCA_031411915.1 Opitutaceae bacterium | reverse complement strand
AGCCGGCCTGGGTTGGCGTTTTCGTTTGCGAGTGGGCGCGGGAACTCAGGCCGGCTCGGAGAGCCGGCCCCACCTACGGAATCTAACCCGCACGCGGCGGCAAAGCCATCGACGGGCGTGAGCGTGGCGCTGGCAAGCACGGCGCCGCCGAACTCGCACAACGTGGCGCCGATGATCGGCGCGGCGTCGAGGCAGGTGAGCGCAAGTTCGCCGTCGCGGGGCGCCCACCAGAGGCGCGGAAGCGCGGCGGAGGCCGAATCGCCGGCGAGTTCGTCGTCGAGCGCCGGCAGCTGCCAGAGCGCATCGGCGGCGTGCGGCCCGAGCGCGGCGAGGTCGAGCGGGGCGCCGCGGATATTCTTCGCGACCTCGCTGATCAGGTGGCGGGCATCGTCCTCCGCCGCGGGGTCGAGGCCCTCGTTGACGCGCAGATGGCGGAGGAAGTGGCACCAATGATCCCACGCGGTCGTGAGGTGGGACGGTGCGCGGAGAGCGTTGAGTTCGGTGCGCACCGTCTCGGCGGCGTCGGTGGTGAACGCATGCGAGCAGGCGTCGGCGACGCGCGCGGGGAGGTTGTGCGCCTCGTCGAGAATGAGGAGCGTGCGCGCGGGCGTGAAGCCGGGCTGCGTGTAAAAGAGCCCGCGGTTCCGCGCGGCGAAGACGTAGTTGTAGTCGCCGATCCACACATCGTTGAACGCGAGCGCGGCGCGCGTGATTTCGTAGGGGCAGATGCGGGCGGCGCGGCCCGCGGCGCGCAGCGTGTCGAGATCGCGCGCGTGTTTTTCATCGAGGTAGAAGCGCGCGAGCCCGCTCTGCGGCCAGCGATCGGCGGCGCCGGCGAGGTAGCCGCAGGCATCGCGCACGCAGTGGAAGACGGGGTTGACGCAGTGCTCGGATTTGTTGCGGACGTGCCAGGCCGCGACGGCAGGAGCCGTCGCGGCAGCTGAAAGTTGAGAGTTGAAAGTTGAAGGAACGGAACCGCCGTCTCGGCTCGGGCTTTCAACTTTCAACTTTGAACTTTCAACTACGCCAGGCGGCGAAGCCGTCGTCATGGCGCGCAGCGTGTGGACGACCTGAAGCTGTCCGGTCGATTTGCTCGTGAGGTAGAGCGCGCGGTCGAAGTGGCCGGAGCGGAGCTGGCCGAGGGCGAACTCGAGGAGCACGCCGGTCTTCCCGAAACCAGTCGGCGCCTCGAAGAATACCAGCGGCCGACGCTCGAAGAGAGCGGTGAGCTCGGCTTGCGTGGTTTCCTGGCCGGGGCGCGGGGTGGCGAAGGCCGGCCGGTAGCGCAGGCCACGGAGCCGTTCGCGCGCGCGCAACCGCAGGTCGAGGAACGCGGCGATGCTCTCGAGCTGGGCACGGAAGAGGACGTCGTCCGCCGGCGTGAGCGCGATGGTCTGCGCCAGGCCGCTGCTGGCCTCGACGAAGCACAGCTCCGTGCGGGGTGCGCTGCCTTCGGGTTTCAGCCGGGTGAGCGCGGCGTAGGTGGCGAGTTGGACGAAATACCCCGGGTAGTCGCGGCGCAGCTCGGCCTCGTCGACGGGGAGCAGGCGCGTGACGGTCTTGATCTCGCGGAGCGTGATCGCGCCGTCGCGCCGGATGAGCTGGTCGATGCGGCCGGTGAGCGCGAGCGTCCAGCCGCGGTGGAAAATCTTCCCGGCGATCGCGATCTCGAACTCGGCCGCGGCGGCGTGCTCGGTGGTGGCACGGGCCCGCAGCTCGTTGTGCCAGTGGGTGCCGAGCTGCGCGCGCCAGACGCCGGCGGAGCCACCGCCCGATTCGCGCGGGCCGGTCGAGAATTCCGCAAACTCGCCGACGCTCAGCGCCGCGGTGCGTTGGTCGAGGTCGAACTGCATGGGGTCAGTCGAGCAGGACCTCCGTGTGGCCGCGGAGGTAGTCCTCGAGGCGCCGGGTGAGCTTCGCGACCAGCGCGGGTTCCGCGGTCTGGGCGGCGAGCGGCTGGTTGAGGAGCGACGCGACCACGTTGCGATCGGCGGCGGGCAGCGGCGGGAACCACTGCTGCTTGAGCGGGTAGCCTTCGTCGCGGGCGAAGACGTAGAGGCTCTTGAACCAAACGATGTCCGGCCGCACGCCGCTCGCGAAGGCCGCGAGGGCCGAGCGCAGCAGCGCAGCCACGGCGCGGCGGCTCTCCTCATGCACGGTGTTGCGCGCGATCAGGGCGCCGAGGGCGCAGGCGAAGCGGAGCGTCTCGTAGCTGCGCCCGATGTCGGCGTAGCGAGTGGTGAGCACGGCCTCCTTCACGAACCAGGTGCGACCTTGGTTCGACGATTCGAGGAGGAGCGACGCCTCGTCGAAGAGATCGAGCGCGGGCGAGGTCGCGGTAGTTTTTTTTGCGATCCGCTGCTGCGCCTGCAGCACGCCGTGCTCGGCGGAGAACAGGACGAGGCCTTGGAACGAATCGGTGGGCGGGCGCCTCACCAGCACGAACGCCTCGGCGGGCAGCGACTGCGCGGGCATTGTTTCCAGATGTCAGAAATCAGATGCCAGAGGTCAGGGTGAAAAACCAGAGGTCGGAAACAAAGCGCGAGGACTCAGCTCTGGCTTCTAGCTTCTGACATCTGACTCCTGCTTGGCGCCGGCCACGGCGGCATCACCGCACCGCCCGAGAGGATCATCTTCATGCCGTCGCCGACTGTCATCTCGAGCTCGACGATTTCGGTGCGCGGCAGCATGATCAAAAACCCGCTCGTCGGATTCGGCGTCGTGGGCACAAAGACAGTCCAGACCTCGGTGCCTGCGACCGATTGCGCCTCCCCCTGCTGCTTGTTGGTGAGGAAGCCGAGCGTCCAGACGCCGGCGCGCGGGAACTGCACGAGCACGACCTTGTTGAAAAGGTTGCGCCGCTCCGAGCCGAAGGTGGCGACGATCTGCTTGATGGAGTTGTAGACGGCGCCGACGCCGGGGATGTTCTGCACGAAGCGCTCGACGAAGTGCAGGAAGAGTTTCCCGAAGACATACTGGGAGAGGAAGCCGAGGAGGGTGATGCAAGCGACGACGATGAGCGCCGCCACGAGGTCCCAGAGCAGCGGGATGTCGTGCAGCGACACGGGCAGCACGCGCTCGTAGAGCGGACGGAACGTGCCCCCGAGGAGGCCGATAATCCAGCCGAGCGCCCAGATCGTGATGGCCAAGGGCGCAAGCAGCAGCGCGCCGGCGAAAAAGGCGTTGCGAACGGAGACGAAGCGGGAGTTGGGCGGAGGAGCCTCGGGCATGGCGAGGCGCGACCCTCACGAAATCGCGCGACAAGGGGAAGGGGAAACTCGCGGCGCGTGGACGAGGCGTCCCGCCTCGTTGCCTGAGGAAACGGGGATAGGGGTGCATCCCGGAACGCGCGCGACCGGACACGAGGCGAGACGCCTCGTCCACATTGTTTTACGGCACCTCGTAAACCTCGATGAGCACCGTGCCGGCGGAACCATCGGCGCTGGTCACCTGCGCGGTGTAGCTGCCGGGCAGGAAGGGCATGAGCAGCACGGCATCGGCATTGCCGGCGGGCGTGGGGAATGCGCCGGCCCGCGCGAGCGAGTCGGCGAGGTCCGCCTCGTAGGTCAGCCCGCCCACGACGGGCAAGTAAGCGTAGCCGTTCTCGTAGGGCTGGCCGCGGCTGTCGAAAATGCGCAGGACGGGCCGGGCGAGCGGCGTGGCCACGCCAAAGAGGGAAAGCGACGGGCCGATGGCGCGCACGATCATCTTTTTGCCGGCGCCGCTGCCGCCGGTCACGACGAAGCCCGAGACGAAACTGCGGCCTGCGCCCGCGGCGATGTCGCCACGCAGCGAAAGGTTCACCAGACGATCGGTTGGGCCGACACCGAGGATGAGCGTCTGCGAAGGCACGGGCAGCGCGAGTGGATTCACGATGCTCATCACGTAGGAGCCGGCATCGGCAGAGGTGACGAAGCGGAGGACGAGCGGGTTGTCCGTGGCGCCGGGGAGGGCGCGGCCGTCCTTGAGCCATTGCACGGGCGAATCCGTGACCGCGGGCCCTTGGACGCGGAGATCGCCGGCAGGCCCGGTGACGCGCAGCAGTTCTCCCACCGGGACGGTGACCCGCGCGGGTGGCACGGCGCGGATGCCGTTGCCGATGTCCAGCCGGAGGTTTGTTTCGCCGTTGGCGGCCGGCTGCTGGGCGACGGCCGGGAGGGCGAGAGTGAGGGTCAGAGTGATAAACGCGGTGATGCGGTTATTTTTCATGGCTCCAGTTTAAACCGCGGGATGCCGGCATAGTTCCGCAGGAGTTCCATCGCACGGGCTTCGGCGCGGCGCATGACGCGTTTTTTCGCCGGCTCGAGGTCGTCGTAGCCGGAGAGATGGAGCCAGCCATGCACCAGGTAAAGGGTGAGTTCGGCGCTGAAGTCCCGCTGGTGCGCGCGGGCGTAGCGCGCCGCGGTGTCGACGGAGACGCAGATCTCACCTGCGGCCCCGAGCGCGGGGTCGCCCTCGAATGTGATCACATCGGTCGTCGAGGGATCGTCGAGGAAATCGGCGTGGAGCTGGGCGAGCGCAGCGTCGGTGAGAAAAACGAGGGAGAGTTCGCCGGGCGGCACCTTCGATTTGGGAAACCCGGCGTCGAGCGTGTGGATGACGCCTGAGACCGCGCGGTGCTCGAGGCGCAGGCGGGGGTGGTGGTTGGCGATCGCCAAGGCGCGCCGGGTGGCGCGGCTCACGCGTTCGCCGCCTGCGTCGGCGGCTCGGTCGCGGCCGTGGGATAGGCCACGCGGGAGTGCAGCATGTTGAGCAGCGTGAAATGGAAGCTGTTCTTGATGCGCGTGAGCTGCTCGAGCGTGATCGGCGCGTCGTCGAGCTGCCCGTCGGCGATGCGCTCTGCGAAGGTCCGGTTGATCACTTCGTGGAGGGCGCCGGCGTCGACGATGCGCAGCGAGCGCGTGGTGGCCTCGACGCCGTCGGCGAGCGAGATGATGGCGCTTTCCTTGGTCTGGGGCTTGGGACCATCGTAGCGGAAATCGGCCGCGTCGGGCGACGCGGCGGGAGAAGGGGGAAAGGCGGACGGAGAAGGAAACGGAGCAGGCTCGGTTAGTTGCTTTCCTTCTTCCTTCTCCTTTCTCCCTTCTCCTCCCGTGCGCCCAGCGCGGGGGAACGGCGAGCGTGCGGCCTCGAGGGCGCGGTGGTAGAAATAGCGCACCAGCGTCGTGCCGTGGTGCTGCTGGATCACGTCGAGCACGGCGCGGGGCAGGCGATGCTTCTGAGCGAGCTCGAGGCCATCGGGCACGTGCTGGCGGATGGCGCGGGCCGACTCAATCGGCGGGAGGCTGGCGTGGGGATCGGTGCCGTTGCGGGCGTTTTCGCCGAAGAAATGGGGCGCGTTGATTTTCCCGATGTCGTGGAAGAGCGCGCAGACGCGGGCGACGAGGGGATTGGCGCCGATGGCGTTGGCGGCGTTCTCGGAGAGCTGCGCGACGACGAGGGAATGGTGGTAGGTGCCCGGCGCCTCGAGCTGCATGCGGCGGAGAAGCGGGTGGTTGTAGTCGGTGAGCTCGAGCAGCGTGATGTCGGTCGTGCGCTTGAAGAGCGACTCGAGCACGGGCAGGAGGCCCACGACGCCGATGCCCGTGAGGACGCCGGTGCCGAGGCCCGCCGCCATCTGGCGCACGAGCGTGTCGAGCGGCGTCTGGTCCGCGATGCCGATGAGCGCCGCAAACGCCGCGACCGTGAGCCCGCCCGCGCCGGCCGCGCGCACGACGAGCCCGCGGCGCCGCACCTCGCGCCCGAAATAGATCGCGACCAGCGAGGCGAGGAAAGTCAGCACGAGCAAATCGAGGCGGTTGCCGTAGATGACGCCCGTGAAGATCGAGATCAGCAGCGCCATGAAGATGCCCGAGCCGGCGTTGATGAGGATGGCGACGATGAGCGGGGCGAAGGCCGTCGGCGCGACGTAAGGCAGGGTGGAGGCCCACGCGCTGTCGCGCAGGAAGAACTCGGCGCCGCCGAGGGAGTAGTTGGCGCGCACCAGCGCGAGATTCACGATCACGACGAGGGCGAGCAGGCCGCAGCGGACGTTGCTGCGCAGCGTCTCGGGATCCTCGATGCGGATGTAGATCATCGACGCGATCAGCATCGCGATCACGAGCAGCACGCGGCCGAAGAGGGTGAGGCCCTCGCTCACATCGGCGTCGCCGTGATCGTGCAGGTATTGCCGGTGGGCGATGAGCATCTCGTGCTGGTCCCGCGTCACGCGGGCGCCCGACTCGACGATGGTCTGGCCGCGCATGACGCTCACGACGGTCGGCTTGATGTTCTCCGCGGCCGCCGCGTGGCGGGCGCTGGTGGCGGTGCGATCGAAGACGACGTTGGGCACGAGGCCAAAGCGGAAAAGGCGGAACGCGGTCTGCACCGCCGGCCGCGAGGCGGAGCCGATGCCGAGGCTGACCCGCAGCGTGGTGAGCGCCTCCTCCATCGTCTGCACCGGGCGTTGCGAGACTTCGCCGTCCGGCCGCACAATCTGGAAAATCAACGAGCTGCCGGGCCGCATCCCGCCGAATGCGGAATCGCTCACGCCTTGGGCGTAGATGTCGCGCAGAGTGACGAGGCCGGTGTCGAACAGCTCCGCGCGCTGCTTGGCGTCGCCCGCGGCGAGCGCCGCCGCGATGTCCTCCGGGGTCGCATGGTAGGTGGGGCCGTGGGAATTGAAGGTGTCGGCGATGCGCGTGAGCTCCGCACGCCGGCCGATGAGCGGCGGGACATTGCCCGGGGCCGCGGCCTCGAATGCCGCCAGCTGGCTGAGGAGCATTTTCGTGGCGGCCTCGACGCGGCGCAACGGCTCGACATCGAGACGGTAGACCGGCGGCAGGCTGTCGAGGAACTGCTCGCGCGCCGCGCGGGTCTTCTCGGCGCTCTCGTAGCGGAACGACACGAGCGCCGTCACCCGGCTCGTCGCCACCTGATCGATGTTGATCGGGGCGTTGATCGTGCTGATGCCCGCCGAGCTGATGACGACGATCGTGGCGATGGTGACGATGAAGATGAGCGCCGCAATCAGCCGCGAGCGGTCGAGAAAGTCCCGCATGGCGGACTGCCCGACCGGCGGCAGGTTCCCCGCCCGGCGCGCCGCAAGGCCGCCGACGAGGAGCTTGAACTGGTTGCGGACGGACATCCCGGGATGGCGGATTGGCGATGGCGGATTACGGAATGAAATCAGCGCGGGGTTTTCTGGTGCTGACCGAAGTTGCCGTCGAGCAAGCCGCGGAAGGACAGATCCTCGTCGAGATCGGGCCAGTGCAGGCCGAGGGGGGAAAGCTCGATGCGGTCGAGCTGCGCGGGCGTGCCGCGAGAGAGGCGCGGGTTCTTGGCGACGGGAAAGCGGACTTCGACGCCGCTCTCCATCACGATCACGATGAAACCGGCTTCGTGGAAGGCGCGGCGGGCGGTGTCAGCCAAGGTGTTCATGCCATTTCTTGATGATGAGTTGCTTGTTTTCCTCGGCGAGCTGCTGGGCGCGGGCGAGGTCCTTCACACGGAGCCCATGAGATTCGCGGAGTTCGACGACTTCCGCAACGTTGAAGACGGCCTCGCCGCCGCCGTAGCACACGTGGACGTGAACCGGCAGGTGATCGTTGCTGTAGAAGAAGAACCGAAAGCCGTCCTGCTCGAAAACGCGCGGCATGGGTCACCGCTTCCTCTCCGGCTCGTTTCCGCCCGCGATCGGGTTTCGATATGATTCGTAGGCCTCGATGATTTTGGCGACGAGCGGGTGGCGGACGACGTCGGCGCCGCTGAAGGTGTGGAAATCGATGCCGGGGATGGCGCCGAGGATGTGCCGGACTTCGAGGAGGCCGCTCTGCTTGGCGCGCGGGAGGTCGATCTGGGTGATGTCGCCGGTGACCACCATCTGCGAGTCCTCGCCGAGGCGCGTGAGGAACATCATCATCTGCTCCGGCGTGGTGTTCTGCGCCTCGTCGAGGACGATGAACGCCCGCGAGAGCGTGCGGCCGCGCATGTAGGCGAGCGGGGCGATCTCGATGATGCCTTTCTCGGTGAGGCGCGCGACATCCTCCGCGTCGAGCATGTCGTGCAGGGCGTCGTAGAGCGGGCGGAGGTAGGGGAGGATTTTTTCGCGGAGATCGCCCGGCAGGAAGCCGAGGGCCTCGCCGGCCTCGACGGCAGGGCGGGTGAGAATGACGCGCTCGACCTGGTTCTTCAGCAGCGCGTTCACCGCGGCGGCCATGGCGAGGTAGGTCTTGCCCGTGCCGGCGGGGCCGATGCCGAACACCACGGGGTGCGCCAGCATCGATTGGAGGTAGAGTTTTTGCCCGAGCGTCTTGGGGACAATCGTCTTGCGGTTGGTGGCGATGACGAGCGGCTCCTCGAGGAGCTTCTGGAGATTGGCGCCTTCGCCGCGCGCAAATGCATCCGTGATGCGCTGGAAATCGGGCGTGCGGATCACCATGCCCTGCGCCCGGGCGCGGTCGAGGAACGTGAAGAGCGCCTCCGCGACCACGACCTTGTCGGCGGGGCCGTCGATCTTCACCCAATCGTCGCGGGTGCCGAGGGTGACCCCGAGTGCGCGCTCGGCGTGCATGAGGTTTTCCTCGCGCGCAGCGTAAGTTGCGGCGGCGTGGCGCGGGCTGGGGAAGTGCAGGGTCTTCGAGGACATGGACGATGCCGGAATTCGGATGGCGGAAAACCGGACGGTGGAAATTTCAGCCGCGGCCGGAGTTTTTCCGCTTTGCGGACTTCGAGGAGTTCCCTTTCGGGTTTCCGGTATTCGGTTTCCGGTCTTCCAGCGCCGCGACCGCCGCGCTCAGCTTTTCCCAAGTGGCGTCGAGCGACTGCGGGAGGATGCGCGTCTGGCCGAGCACGGGCATGAAGTTGTTGTCGCCGTTCCAGCGGGGGACGATGTGCGCGTGCAGGTGCTCGATGCTGCCGCCGGCGACTTGGGAGCCGAGGTTGAAGCCCACGTTGAAGCCATCGGGCTTGAGGGCGGCCGTGAGCAGCGCTTGGCCGAGGATCATCTCGTCGAAGAGATCCGCGCGCTCGGCGGCGTCGAGCTGCGCAAGATCCGCGACGTCGCGGAACGGCACGACCAGCAGGTGGCCGGGGTTGTAGGGAAAGCGGTTCAGGAGGAGGTAGCTGAGCCGGGAGCGATGCACGATCAGGGCGGCGCGGTCGTCGCCGAGGGCGGGCAGCGCGGTGAAGGGGCGCTTCATCGTCGCCGGGTAGCGTGGCGCCTCGATGTATTCCATGCGCCAGTAGGCGTGAAGCTGCTGCATGTGGAGGGCGGAGGGAAAGCCGCCGCGGCGCGGATGTCAAAGCCCCCGTCAGGGCCCTGAATCGCGCTTCCGTTTTGGAAAAAACCTCCCACCATCCGCGCTTCCTATCCTGTGAGCGACCACGACGACAACCCATCCTCCACCGACGAATCGCTCGGCCCCCTCGGGCGCCTGCGGGAGAAATCGATGGGTTTTTGGGAGCACCTCGACGAACTGCGCGGCACGCTGGTGAAGAGCCTGATCGCGTTCATCGTGTGCGCGGTGCTGGTGGGGACCTTCTACAAGCGTTTCCACGGGGCGCTGCTTTGGCCTCTCCAAACCGCCAACCAGACCGAGCCGGACATTAAGGTCGTGCTCATCACAACCTCGCCGCTGGAGGTCTTCAATGTCCTGATCCAGCTGTGCGTTTTTGGCGGGCTCGCGCTGGCGGCGCCGTTCATCATGTTTTTCATCGCCCAGTTCGTGTCGCCCGCGCTGACGCAACGTGAGACGCGGGTCGTGGTGCCATTGTGCGCGTCAGCGTTTGTGCTGTTCTTGATCGGCGCGGGCTTCGCGTTTTTTCTCATCATGCCGGGCACGCTCAGCTTCGCCGGCTGGCTCAACACCGACCTCGACTACCGGCCGCAATGGACGGCGGGCAATTACTTCTCGATGTTGACGTGGGTGGTGGTCGGCACGGGCGCGGTGTTCGAGTTCCCGCTGGTGCAGGTGCTGCTCGTGTGGATTGGCGTGATCTCGACGGCGTTTCTTCGCAAATACCGGCGCCATGTGATCATCGTCATTTTTATCGTCGCGGCGATTATCACGCCCACGCCCGATCCGATTATGCAGTGCTTCGTGGCCGCTCCGCTCTACGTGCTGTTTGAGATCGCAATCTTGATCTCGGCCCGCATCGAGAAAAAGCGAGCGGAGAAGCCCGCGGTGTGAAGGTAGGCCGGGCTTTAGGCCCGATATCTTCGACACCTTGGTGACCCTGGCTCGGAACGGTCGGGGATAAATCCCGACCTACCATGGACGGGGTTACCCGGTTTCCGCGCCGCCGCCGCTCACATGCCCTTTTTGACAAATGCGATGTCGCTGCTGCTGTCCTTGATGCGGATCGTCTTCTGGCCCTGCGAATCCTTGCCGATGTAATCGATCGTGGCGGCAACGAGCACGGGGAGATTTTTCCGGATGTCGCGGCTTTCGCCCTCGCTCGTCACGTCCACCGTCCAGATCTCCGATTGCGGGCGGCCCTCGGCGGCCTCCTTGTTTTCGCGGGCGGAGAGCTTCAGGTATTTCTCATAGACGACAATGGTCACGTAATACTCGCGGAACCCCGCGAACTCCGTGCGCGGCGGATCCTGCACGGTCACGGTCTGGTAGACGGGACGACCCTGCGAGTCCGTGCCCACCTGCACACGCTCGGTGCGGATCTGGCCGGGGAGGGTGATGTAGACGGGCTCCGACATCTGCTCACGGCGCATCTGCGGCGGCCCGACGCCGTAGTCGAGATCGACGACCATGTCGGGCTTCACGCCGGGCGGCGCCTCATACATGCCTTTGCCGGAAAGCGCGGTGCGCACCATGCCGGCGACTTCCTTATAGCGCAACGAGTCGTCGGCCACGAGCGGGTTGCGGTTCTTGATCTCGTAGGAGATCGCCGGCTCCGCGTTGGGCTTGGCGAGCGAGTCAATCTTCACCTCGTGGGTGGTGGCGCAGCCGGTGACGAACAATCCAATCACCGCGAGCGATGCCGCGAGCCCTGACACGCGGGGCCGGCGGTTCGCGAAGTTTTCCGATGGGGTCTCGGCTTCTTTCATGGTTGGGTGCGCGCGACCGTATGCGAAGTTTTCCGCCGCGCAACTCCAACTGTGATTCCGCGGCACCCGGCTCCGCGGATCAGCCCTGGCTTACTTGTTCCGGTCGGCGCGCTGGGCGCTCAGCACCACGCGGAACATCTGCACCGCCAGCCAGAACACCCCGGTCATGCACGCCGCGCACAGTCCGCCCCAGAGCATGATCATCTTCTTGTCGGTCGAGGGCACGTGCG
>JANOCA010000724.1:0-3102 GCA_031411915.1 Opitutaceae bacterium | reverse complement strand
CTCGCGGAAATCGCGATACGCGGTGCAGGCACCCTTGCCGTAAAGTTCCTCGGCGCGCTGGACCCACTCCGTGCGCAGGCGCGCCTGCACATCGCAGGTCGCGCGGTAGACGACGTCCTTTTCCGCGAGCATCGTCTCGAGCACCATCTTGCCGCGCGGGCCGATGCCGATGCCGCCGAGCGCGATGCGGTTGCTCGGCGCCACGCCGCCGTCGCGGCCGAGCACGCGGCCGGGCACGATGAGCGGGGCGACCCCGGCGAGGAGAGATGCCTTGAGGAAAGTGCGGCGCGTCGGCGACGCCACCGCGCGGGGGGACGGATCAGTTTTCATGGGGCGAGGGGGTTGCGGTGGTGATGAGCGATGCACGTTGGCTTTGCAACCCGGCGGCGGACTCTTTCACTCGGCCCCTTCATGATCGAGGTCTCCCAGCTCACGCGCGTCTTCCGCACCTACAAAAAGGTCCCGGGCTTCTGGGGCGGCGTGAAGGGGCTCTTCCATCGCGAGTTTGAGGAGACCGCCGCGGCCAAGGACATCTCGTTCACGATCGGCGAGGGCGAGTTCGTCGGCTTCCTCGGGCCCAACGGCGCGGGCAAGACCACGACGCTCAAGATTCTCGCCGGCCTCATCTACCCGACGAGCGGCACCGCGCGCGTCGCGGGCTTCGATCCGACGAAGCGAGAGAACGCCTACCGCCGGCTCTTTGCGCTCGTGCTCGGCCAGAAAAACCAGCTCTGGTGGGATCTGCCGGCGATCGAGTCGTTCAACCTGTTGCGCGCCATCTACGCGATTCCCGAGGCGCAGTTCAAAGCCACGCTCGACGAGCTCGTGGCGCTCCTCGATGTCGGCAGGAAGCTCAACGTGATGGTTCGCGAACTCTCGCTCGGCGAGCGCATGAAGATGGAGCTCATCGCCGCGCTGCTGCACCGCCCGCGGGTGCTGTTTCTCGACGAGCCGACCATCGGGCTCGACGTGGTCTCGCAGAAGGCGGTGCGCCAGTTCCTCCGCGACTACAACCGCAAGCACCGCGTCACGATTCTCCTCACGAGCCACTACATGGCCGACATCAAGGAACTCTGCGACCGCGTGATCGTGATCCACAAGGGGAAGAAAATCTACGACGGCGCGCTCGGCCGGCTCGAGAATGCGGGTGGGGCGAAAAAAAAGATCATCACCTTCGTGCCTGGCGATGCCGCCGCGTTCCCCGACACGTGGCAGTCGCGCCACGGCACGACCACCCGCGCGGACGATGGGAAGTTCACGCTCCGCGTGCCGGGCGAAAACGTGGTCGCCGTCTCCCAGGAGATCCTGAGCACCGGCCCCGTCGCCGACATCACGATCGAGGAAGTGCCGCTCGAGGATGTGATCGCGGAGCTATTCTCGACGCAGGCGTAAGGCGAGGGCTACGGGCCAGTGCCACGCGGCGCCGATGAGCGCGGCCACTGTCTCGCGGCAGGTCTGCGCACTGTGCTCGACGGCGCGCGCCAGCGACTCGCGATCCGTCGCCGCATTCACTGCCAGCGCCGCCGCCAGCGCCGGGTCGCCCAGAGCCTCGATCCGCCGGGCGTCGGGAAAGCTTGGTTGGCCGCGCCGCAGCCGCAGCTCGTGCGCGAGACGGAAATTGGACTCAGCAAGGTTCACATGCAGCCAGCGCTGGGCCGCGAGAAACTCGCCACGCTCGATTTTCTGGCACGTGGACACGTAGTCGCACACAAAGCCTTCCGCGATCGCGGCGACCTCGCGGTCGTCAATCCGCGGCGGAGGCGCCATCGCGACGATCCACCGGAAAAAGCCTTCCCAGCCTGCACCGCCCTTGATCACGCGATGGCCGGGCCGCAGCACGAGCGCGAGATCGGCGAGCGCGGCATTCCGCGCAAGCAGCGAGCCGAAGCCAAGGGCCCGCGCCCAGCGCGCACGACGCAGCTTACCGGCGGGTAACAACACAAGATCGAGATCGGTGCCGGGAAATACCGCCGTCACTTTGCCCACGCGCGCGAGCCGGCCAACCCGCTCGGTGTAGGCCAGCGGCTCCGGCAAGCCTGCGGCGCGCAGCCAGGCGCGGTCGGAAAACAGCCCGGGCCGTGAGGTGACGACCTGATAATCCCAATCCGAAAACCGATCCGCCGCCGCGACGCCCGCGGATCCGCGGCATTGCGAGCCGATGAGCACGAGCGCGGCGACACTTGGCTCGCGTCGCGCCCAAGCAACGAAGGTCTCCGCCAGCGGCGTCGCACTCACCACTTGCGCACCGAGATAAGTATCTCGGTGCCCTCCATCCCGGGGCCGGCGTGGATTTCGCCGCCGTGGAGGCGGAGTATCTCCTTCGCGAGGAAGACGCCGAGGCGGCCCTGGTTGGGCACGGCGCCGTTGACCGGCTCGGGCAAGATTCCCTCAAGCTCGAGTTCCGTGCCTTTCACCGATAGCAGCGCGGTGGAGTCGGGGCCGGCGCCGGTCGAGCGGACCTTGAGGGTGAGTTCCTTCGCGTTCTTGTCGCGCCGATTTTCCGCGATGGTGCGGAGGAGCGCGCGCAGCGCGAAATCGAGGAGCTTCTTGCTCGCGTTGAGAATCACAGGATCGGGCCCGACCTCCACGCGGACGCCGAGCGCGTAACCGATGCTCTGCGCGAGATCGCGGATGTCGACCATCGCGGGTTCGGACTCGTGAAAACTCTGCATCACCTCGAGGTTCGCGTTCAGGCCCTCAAGCGCGGCCACATCGCTCCTCATGGTCTCGATGAAGGGCGCAGGCATCGGCCGGTCGCCGGATTGGCGGAACGTGGCGAGCGACACCAGCGCGTTGCCCAGCTCGTGGCTGAGCGTAAGCGAGAGTTCCCGAAGGACCTCGCGACGCGAGGCGCGCTCGCGAGCGGCGGTGTCGTGCACCTCGGCGCTGGCCTCCTCCCACGTCGCCCACACGCCGCCTGTCTCCGCGATGATGCCGGCGCCGGCCCGGAACGGCTGGCCCGGCGAGGGCGCGATGCGCGCGACATCCTTCGCCCGCCGCGCCTGCCCGATCAGATCGCGCACGACGAGCGGCACGTGGCGCGGCGCGGGCTCATCAGGCCCGAGCACAAGGGTGCCGGGCAGATACTTGGCGCCGAGCGCC
>JANOCA010000723.1:0-16234 GCA_031411915.1 Opitutaceae bacterium | reverse complement strand
GTCGCGAGCAAGCTCGCTCCCACAGGTTCGATGCGCCCCTGACAAAAGCATGTCAGCAGTCCCTCTTCTTCGCGCGCGCCGGATTGCGTTTCGCCCCGCGGTTCACTTCGTGGGCGCGTGACTTCTTTCGGCTCCGTGTCCGCCCGCTCCCGTCCCGAGTGCATCCGCCTGCGCGGTGTGCGCCAGAACAACCTCAAGGGCTTCGACCTCGATGTGCCGCTCGGCAAATACATCGTCGTCACCGGCCTGAGCGGCGCAGGCAAATCTTCGCTCGTCTTCGACACCCTCCACGCCGAGGGCCAGCGCCGCTACGTCGAAACGTTCAGCGCCTACACGCGCCAGTTCCTCGACCTCCTCGACAAGCCCAAGGTCGACTCGATCGAGAACATCCGCCCCTCGATCGCCATCGAGCAGACCAACACGGTGAAGACCTCGCGCTCCACCGTCGGCACGATGACGGAGCTCACGGACTTCTTCAAAGTCTGGTTCAGCCACGTCGCCGCCTGCTTCGATCCCGCCACCGGCGAACGCATCGACGACGACAACCCACAGTCGATCTGGGAAAAGTCCTCCGCCGCTCACGCCGGGCGCAGCGTCATCGTCGCTTTCAAAATCACGAAACCGGAGAAACTCACCTGGCCGGAAATCCTCACGAGCCTCAAGGGCCAGTCCTACGTCCGCGTCCTACTTGGTAGCCGCGAGCGTGAGCGAGTGGACCTCACCGTCCACCGCATCGACGACCTGCTCGCCGATCCGAAGCCGCTCGCCCACGCCACCGACCTCTTCGTCGCCCAAGACCGCCTCGCGCTCGAGGCCACGCAGAAAACCCGTGCCCTCGAAGCCATCGAGACAGCCCTGCACTTCGGGCAGGGTGAGGTCTTCCTGTTGGGCTATCAGCTCTCAGCTCCAAACCCTCAGCTCCACGCCGAGCTGGCTCGCTTTTCCCGCGGCCTGCGTTCGCCCACGACCGGCCGCACCTTCCGCACCGCCACGCCCGCGCTGTTTTCCTTCAATTCCCCGCTCGGCGCTTGCCCGAAATGCCGCGGCTTCGGCCGTGTCATCGAGATCGACTACCGGCAGGCGATGCCCGACCACTCGCTCTCGATCGACGCCGGAGCGATCAAGTGCTGGGAGAGCGAAATCTACGGCGACTCGAAGCGGGACCTTCTCGTCTTCGCGAAGAAGAAAAAAATCCGCACCGATGTCCCGTTCGCCTCGTTGTCGGAGGAGCAGCAGCGCTTCGTCGTCGACGGCGAGCCCGGCTACGGCGAGGAGAACGGCAAGACGTGGCCGCAGCATTGGTATGGCGTGAAGGGTTTCTTCCGCTGGCTCGAGAAGAACACCTACAAGATGCACGTGCGCGTCTTTCTCTCGCGCTACCGCGCCTACAACCCGTGCCCCGACTGCGGTGGCCAGCGCCTCCAGCCCGAGGCCCTCTGCTGGAAGTGGCGCGGCCGCACGCTCCCCGATCTTTACCAACTGCCCGTCTCCGATCTCCTCGCTCTGATCGCCCAGTCGAAAATCGATAGTCCAAAATCGGAAATCAACGACGCGCGCAGCGCGTCCCTCGCCTTCGACTCCATCACGACGCGCCTCCGCTATCTCCAGCAAGTCGGCCTCGGCTACCTCACGCTCGACCGCACCTCGAAGACGCTCTCCGGCGGCGAGGTCCAGCGCGTCAACCTCACGAGCTGCCTCGGCACTTCGCTGATCGACACGCTCTTCGTCCTCGACGAGCCAAGCGTCGGCCTGCACCCGCGCGACATCGACCGCCTCATCGCGATCATTCGCACGCTCACGGACACGGGCAACACGGTCGTCGTCGTCGAGCACGACGAGGCGATGATCCGCGCCGCCGATCATCTCATCGAGGTGGGCCCTGAGCCCGGCAGCCGCGGCGGCCACATCGTGTTTCAGGGCGCGCTCCCCGCCATGCTCGCCGCCCCCCGCAGCATTACCGGCGCCTACCTATCCGGCCGCGAGACAGTCGAGACGCCCTCGAATCGCCGCCTCGTAGGCAGCCCGCTCGCGGGCGCTTCTCCCACCCGCTGGCTCGAATTCTCCAACGCCACCAAGCACAACCTGCAAAACCTCTCCTTCCGCCTCCCGCTTCAGCGCCTCGTCTGCCTCAGCGGCGTTTCCGGCTCCGGCAAATCCACGCTCCTCGATCACGTCATCCACCAAGGCCTCCTCACCAAGCGCCTCCAGCTCACCGAGGATCCCGCCACCATTGCCGCCATCGCCGGCGATGATGCCCTCGGCGAGATCGTGCTCGTCGATCAGTCGCCGCTCTCGCGCACGCCGCGCTCCAACCCCGCGCTCTACACCGAGGCGTGGGAACTCATCCGCGAACTCTACGCCGCCACGCCCGCCGCGCAGGAAGCCGGCTTCAACGCGTCCTCCTTCTCCTTCAACAGCGGCGAGGGCCGCTGCGACCACTGCCAGGGCCTCGGCTACGAGCGCGTCGAGATGCAGTTTCTCTCGGATGTGTTCGTGCCCTGCCCTGTCTGCGAAAGCCGCCGCTTTAAGCCCGAGGTGCTCGCGATTCAGTGGAATGGCCGCTCCGTCTCCGATCTCCTCAACACTTCCGTCACCGACGCGCTCACGCTCTTCGCCACCGATGCAGGCGGGGTGCCCTCACCCCGCTCCGAGGCCGCCGCGCTCGCCGATATCCGCACGCGCCTCGCCTCACTCGACTCTGTCGGCCTCGGCTACCTCACGCTCGGCCAGCCGCTCAACACCCTCAGCGGCGGCGAATCCCAGCGCCTGAAACTCGTCCGCTATCTCGGCGCGTTCACCGGCGACTCCGATAATGTGGGTCGGGCTTCACGCCCGACTCCGATCGATGTCGGGGATAAACCCCGACTCACCGCAATTCCCTCCGGCGCTCTGCTGCTCCTCGACGAGCCCACCACCGGCCTCCACCGCCACGACGTCAAGCGCCTGCTCTCCGTCCTGCAGGCGCTCGTCGGTCGCGGCCACAGCGTCGTCGTGATCGAGCACAACCTCGACGTGCTCAAGTCCGCCGACTGGCTCATCGAGATCGGCCCCGACGCCGGCGCGCAGGGCGGTCGCATCGTCGCTGAGGGTCCGCCGGAACTCGTCGCCGCCGCTGACACCGCGACCTCACCGTTCCTCCGCGCCGCGCTTTCCGCCGATGAGCGCGGAGCGCTCGCGGCCGAATCGTCCGCGGCCTATGAAGATTCACTGCTCCTCGGCGCCGGCGACCTCACGATCATCGGTGCGCGCGAGAACAACCTCAAAAATCTTTCGCTCACCATCCCGCACCGGAAGCTCAACGTCGTCACCGGTGTCTCCGGCTCGGGCAAGTCCACGCTCGCGTTCGACATCGTGTTTGCGGAGGGCCAGCGGCGCTTCATGGAATCGATGTCGCCCTACGCGCGGCAATTCGTCGAGCAGCTCCCACGCCCCGCCGTTGATCGTCTCACCGGCATCCCCCCAACGGTCGCGATCGAGCAGCGCGTCACGCGCGGCTCGCGCAAGTCCACCGTCGCCACGATCACCGAGGTCGCGCAATACCTGCGCCTCCTCTACGCGCGCCTCGGCATCCAGCACCATCCGGACACCGACAAACCGGTGAAGCCGCTCTCGCCCGGTGCGCTGAAGGCGCTGCTCGGCCGCGTGATGTTCGCGACGCCCAAGGCGAAAAAAGCGAAGCACCTTTACCTCTGCGCCCCGCTCATCCGCGGCCGCAAAGGCCACCACCAGCCCATCGCCACGTGGATCGAAAACCAGGGCTACGAGCTCATGCGCGCCGACGGCCGCCTGACGCGCGTCGATGCGTTTCAGAAACTCGATCGCTACAAGGAGCACGACATCGAGGTCGTCGTTGCTGATTTGAAAGCTGAGAGCCAGGAGCCCAGAGCTAAGAGGAAAGCCCCGAAACCAAAGTCCGGCTCTAAGCTCTCAGCCCTAAGCTCTCAGCTCACCGAGGCTCTCCGCCTCGGCAAAGGCTCATGTTTCCTCCTCACGCCCGAGGGCACCATCCTGAGCTGGTTCTCCACTACGCGCACCGACATCGAGACCGGCGAGAGTTTCCCCGAGCTTGATCCGAAGAGTTTCTCCTTCAACTCGCCCCGCGGGTGGTGCCCCACGTGCCGCGGCCACGGCCGCGTCTTCCCCTGGATGATCGAGTTCGCCGACGAGGAGGACAAAGACGATCCCGCCAAGCGCCTGCGCGAGTTCGGCATCGATTCCGCCGACGATCTTTCCGACCACGGGACGCCCTGCCCCGAATGCCACGGCACCCGCCTCAACCGCATCGGCCGCGCCGTGAAGCTGCATCTGAAGGCAGGGCGAACCGTCCCGGTGAGCCGCGCCTCGGCGGGGACGCCTCGCCCTACCCAGGCGCTCTCCTTGCCTGCGCTCCTGCGCAACACGCCCTCCGAGCTGCTCGCGAATCTCGCGCGCCTTGATCTCGACGCCCGCGGCAAGCTCATCGTGCAGGACATCGTCCCGCAGATCGCCGAGCGCCTGAAGTTCCTCGAGCACGTCGGCCTCGGCTACCTCTCGCTTGATCGGCCCACCGAGACGCTCTCCGGCGGCGAGGCCCAGCGCATCCGGCTCGCCGCTCAGCTCGGTTCCAACCTCTCCGGCGTCCTCTACGTCCTCGACGAGCCGAGCATCGGACTCCACGCCCGCGACAACGATCGCCTGATCGAGACGCTCATCTCGCTGCGCGAAAAAGGAAACACGCTCCTCGTCGTCGAGCATGACGATGAACTCATGGCGCGCGCCGATCACATCATCGATCTCGGCCCCGCCGCCGGCATACACGGCGGCGAGTTGCTCGCCCAAGGCACGCCCGCCGAGATCCGCGCGAGCCCCAGCTCGCTGACCGGCCTCTTTCTCGCCAAGGGCATCGCGCATCCGCTGCGCGGAAGCTACCGCGAGGTGGAGCGCGTTGCCCCCAACGCGCTCGGGCTGCGGCGCTAATCGCGAAAGCGCGTCGGGGGCAACGCGCTCCACCCTTCGCTTACACTCACCGCTGTCACCTTCCGCAACCTCAAGGGCTTCGACCTGCGCCTCCCTCTCGGCCGCCTCATCATGGTCGCCGGCCCGAGCGGTGCCGGGAAATCCACGCTCTTCCGCGATGTGCTCCACCCGGCCGTCACGCACGCGATCGCGGCACGGAAGGAAAAACTCACCGGGCGCGAATTCGTGAAAGCGACTGGTTTTGCATCCGAAGATACCGGCTCTCAGCTCGCAGCTCTCAACTCCCAGCCTCCGTTTGCAGAGCTTCACGGAGCAAACGGCTTCAAACGCGTCGTCGAAGTCGATCAATCCCCGATCGGCAAGACGCCGCGCTCCACGCCCGCCACCTACCTCGGCATCTTCGATCTCATCCGGCAGTTTTTCGCGTCGCTGCCCGAGTCGAAAATCCGCGGCTACGCCGCGGGCCGCTTCTCCTTCAACACCGCGGGTGGACGCTGTCCGGCGTGCGAAGGCGCGGGGCGGATCAAGCTCGAGATGGCGTTCATGCCCGACACCTACCTGCCGTGCGACGACTGCCGCGGCGGACGTTACAGCGCGGAGCTGGCCGACATCACGTGGAAAGGAAAAAGCATCTCGCAGGTCCTGCAGCTCACGTTCGAGGAAGCGGCGGAGTTCTTCGATTTTCATTCGCAGCTTTCACAGGTCTGCCAGCTCATGGTCGATTGCGGGCTGGGCTACCTCACGCTCGGCCAGTCGTCGCCCACGCTCTCCGGCGGCGAGGCGCAGCGGCTCAAGCTCGTGACCGAACTCAGCGCCGGCCTCGCGACCTACAAGGAGCGCTCCCGTGGCACGCTCCCGCGCAACCTCTACCTGCTCGAGGAGCCGACCATCGGCCTGCACCTCAGCGACTGTGAGAAACTCATCCGCGTCCTCCACTCGCTGGTGGATCAAGGCCACACCGTAGTCGTGATCGAGCATCACCTCGATCTCCTCGCCGAGGCCGATTGGATCATTGAGCTGGGCCCCGTGGGAGGACCCGAGGGCGGCGAGCTGCTCTACCAAGGCCCGCTCGCTGGTTTGTTGAAAACCAAGGGCAGCCCGACCGCGCCTTACCTGCGCGCCAAGCTCGGCCGAAAGTAGGGCGGGGCTCTGACCCGCCCTTCTTGCACGCTGAGTATTCGAAACAAGGGCGGGTCACAGACCCGCCCTACTCCAACCCCGTTCCTCCGCGCTGTGAGGCGCATCGCATTTTTCCGCTCGCGCGCGACGCGTCCTTTGCTGCACGCTCGGCGTTTTCCGTCCTGCTCCGCAGCTTTTCATCCTCACATGAACACCACCATCACCGCCATCACCGCCCGCGAAATCATCGATTCGCGCGGCAATCCGACCGTCGAGGTCGACGTGCGCCTCGCTTCCGGCGCGCTCGGCCGCGCCGCCGTGCCCTCGGGCGCCTCCACGGGCGAGCACGAGGCCATCGAGCTGCGCGACGGCGACAAGGCCCGCTACGGCGGCAAGGGCACCCACAAGGCCGTCGGCAACGTGAAGGGCAAGATCGCGCCCGAGCTCATCGGCGCCGATGCCTGCGACCAAATCGGCATCGACCGCGCGATGCTCAAGCTCGACGGCACGCCCACCAAGTCGAAGCTCGGCGCCAACGCCATCCTCGGCGTCTCGATGGCGACCGCCCACGCCGCCGCCGCCGCCCTCGGCCAGCCCCTCTACAAGTATCTCGGCGGCCCGAATGCCAAGGTCATCCCGGTGCCGATGATGAACATCATGAACGGCGGCGCGCACTCCGACGCCCCGATCGATTTCCAGGAATTCATGATCATGCCCACGGGCGCGCGGACGTTCTCCGAGGGCCTGCGCATGGGCTGCGAAGTTTTCCACTCGCTGAAAAAGGTGCTGAAGGAAAAGGGCCTCGCCACCGCCGTCGGCGACGAGGGCGGTTTCGCCCCGAAGCTCGAGTCCGCCGAAGCCGCGCTCGACGCCATCGCGCTCGCGGTGAAGAACGCCGGTTACAGGCTCGGCAAGGACATCAACCTCGCCCTCGATGTCGCCGCTTCCGAGTTCTACGTGAAGGAAAAAAAGCACTACGTCTTCAAGAAATCCACGGGCCAGGTGCTCTCCGGCGACGACATCGTCGCGTTCTACAAAAAGCTCACCAGCAAATACCCGATCATCTCCATCGAGGACGGCTGCGCCGAGGGCGACTGGGTCACGTGGAAGAAGCTTACCGACGCCATCGGCGACCGCGTGCAGCTCGTGGGCGATGATCTTTTCGTGACCAACACCGCGTTCCTCAAGAAGGGCATCGAGACCAAGACCGCGAACTCGATTCTCGTGAAGGTGAACCAAATCGGCTCACTCACCGAGACCTTCGACGCCGTCGAGATGGCCAAGGAGGCCAACTACACCGCCGTCATCTCCCACCGCTCGGGCGAGACCGAGGACGTCACCATCGCCGACATCGCCGTCGCGACCAACGCCGGCCAGATCAAGACCGGCTCGCTCTGCCGCACCGACCGCGTGGCGAAATACAACCAGCTCCTCCGCATCGAGGAAGAGCTCGGCGCCAGCGCCATCTACGGCGGCAAGATGAAGGGGCTCTGAGTTCCTTCGCGTCGCCGCGAAACATCCCTGTGCCAGGCCGGTCTTCTCGTGGAGACCGGCCTTTTTTGCGCCCTCGACACATCACACCCGGCGCCTACCGTCCGCCTCTCTTCTCTGATGAAAACCCGCCTGCTCGTCGCCTTTGCTCTCGCGGTAGCTGCGCGCGCCGCGGATGAACCCGAGGCGCCGCGGCCCAGCGCCCGGGAGCTGCTCCGGGCTCGGATCGCCGAGGACGCGAAGAAGAAAAGCCCCGCCTCTAAATCGACATCCGCTCAGGCGCCGGCCAAGGCCGCCGCGGCCCCCACGCCCCCCGTCGCCGCTGCACCCGCCAAGGAGGAACCACCGGCTCCGCCCGTTCCCGTCCCGGCCAACAAGTCCGCCGCCGGCACGCAGCCCGCGACCGTCCTGCCCAAGGTCGAAGTGAAGAAGGAGCGCATCACCGTGCTCGACGTCGAGATCGCCAAGCAGGAGGAGGCCATCGCGCGCGAGCGGAAAAATGTGAAGACCACCGAGGCAGACCTCGCGCTCAATGATTCCAAGCTTGCCAAGCCTCTGGCCATTTTTGGCGGCGAGTCGGCGCAGTTCCGCAAGCGCGTCGCCGCCGAGCGCGTTGAGCTGATGGAGGCCGAGAAGGACATCCTCGAGGCCATGAAGCGCGCCCGCACGCGCGAGGAAAAAGCCGAGCTACAGAAGCAACTGGACGAGCTTCGCACCGCCCGCCGCGAGCTGGACAAGACGCTGCGCTAGGCGGCGGCTTCAACCGGGCGCCCTGCCCGCGACTGCAGCGGCAGCAGCATGGTTCGGTAGCCCTGCTCGTGAGAGCAGGGACGGCCGGGAGTTGTGCCGCGGGAAAGTCCCGTCTCTCACGAGGCGGGCGACCATCACGCGCATCGCCACGCACCCGTCGATTTCCCTATTCCGCCGCGTCGGCCGCGCCCTCCAGCGACTCGATCAGTTCGCGCAAGGCGCTGACAACGCGGTGGCGGGCGTCATGCTTGAGGATGTAGCCCGAGGCGCCCAGCTCGGCCGCTTGCTTCACGGTGTCCATCGAGTTTTGCGCCGTCATGATCACGACGGGCACGTCCGGATAGGTTTCCGCCAGCTGCGCGAGCACTTGCATCCCGCCTGTGCCCGGCAGGTTCAGGTCGAGCAGGACCAAGCCCGGGTTGTGCTCCTTCACCATGGGCAGCACGGCGTCGCCGTTGGTTGCTTCCCAGCAGGTCTCGATGCCGAGCTCCTTGAGCAGGGTGCGCACATAGGTGCGCACATGCGCTTCATCATCGACGATCAGGACGGTGGTGGGACTGGCCATGGTGGGAGATTGATCGGAATCGGCGCGCTAATTCAAGGGCGCGCTTTCACCGCCCGCCCCGCACCCCCGCGCTCTGCTACTCCGCGCGCACGATGTAGCCGCGCAGGTATTCGCTCTCCATCATCGTCACGAGCACAGGATGGTCCGGCGGCTGGTGGCTCCACTCCAGCACACGCACCTTGCGCTTCGCATCGGTGGCCGCCGCCGCGAGCATCCCGCGCGTTTCCGCATCCTGCATGTGATGCGAGCACGTGTAGGTCGCGAGCACGCCGCCCGGCGCCAGACGTTGCAGCGCGCGGAGATTGATCTCCTTGTAGCCACGCAGCGCGCCTTCAAGCGCACTCTTCGATTTGGCGAACGGCGGCGGATCGAGCACGATCACGTCCCACAGGCCGTCGCCGGCGCGCACGGGGTCGTTGAACCAGTCGAACACATTCGCGACCTCGAACTTGGCGGTGGCCGCGACCTCGTTGCGCTCGGCATTCTTTTTTGCCGAAGCGATCGCGTCCTCGGCGCTGTCGAGTCCGAGCACCTCGCGCGCTCCGGCCCGCGCCGCGTGCAGCGCGAAGGCGCCTTGGTTGCAAAACGCGTCGAGCACGCGCTTGCCCGCGCAATACTTCGCCACGGCCGCATGCTGCGGCCGCTGGTCGAGGTAGAACCCGGTTTTTTGCCCGCCCTGCAAATCCAGCCAGTAGTCGAAGCCATCGATGTCCACCCAGCGCGGTTCCCACGCCGCACCCGAGCGCGTGTGCACTTCCATGGGCAGGCCCTCGAGCCGTCGGATCGGCGCATCGTTGCGGAAAATAATCTCCGCCGGTTGCACGACTTCCGCGAGCACATCGCCCACCAGCGCCGCGCGCTTCTCCAGTGCCGCCGTCTGGATTTGCACCACGAGCGCGTCGCCAAATTGATCGACCACTAGCCCGGGCAAATCGTCCGACTCGCTCCACACGAGCCGCCCGCAGCGGCTCGTCTGCCCCGCACCTGCCTGCGGTGCGCCCATCGAGGGGTTGCGCCCCATGTCACCCGCCTCGCGCCGCGCGATCGCCCGCGTAATCGCGCCGCGCAGGAATTTCGCGTCGAGCGCCGTGTGCTCGCGGCTGAACCGCCGCCACACGATCTGCGAGCGCGAGTTGTAGATGCCCGTCCCGAGAAACCGATCCGCCCGATCCCGGCACTCCACCACCTCGCCGTCGTGCTCCGCCGGCAGCAGCGCCTCCACCTCGTTGGCAAACACCCACGGGTGCCCGCTGAGCACGCGCGGCTTCGCATTCGGTTTCAGTTTCAGCGTCGGCAAGGGGGACATTGCGCCATCATCGCGCCGTCACGCACGCAGGGAAGTCCGAAGTTCAGCCTTTCCCTTTGCCCCGTTGCGCGGTTGCGTGGCGCCCTCTTCGTCCATGTCACCCGCCCAAGAAATCGCCCGCCGCCGCACCTTTGCGATCATCTCGCACCCCGATGCGGGCAAGACGACGCTCACGGAGAAATTCCTCCTCTACGGCAACGCCATCCACCTCGCCGGCTCCGTCACCGCGCGGAAAAACCAGCGCGCCACCGCCTCCGACTGGATGGAGCTCGAGAAACAGCGCGGCATCTCGATCAGCTCGACCGTCCTCCAGTTCGACTACACGGGCTACGCCGTCAACCTGCTCGACACGCCCGGCCACAAGGACTTCTCCGAGGACACCTACCGCGTGCTCACCGCCGTCGACGCCGCGCTCATGGTGATCGACGCGGCCAAGGGCGTGGAAACGCAGACGCGCAAGCTCTTCGAGGTCTGCCGCCGCCGCGGCGTGCCGATCTTCACGTTCATGAACAAGTGCGACCGGCCGACGCGCAACGCGCTCGAGCTGCTCGACGAACTCGAGTCCGTCCTCGGCCTGCAATCCTCGCCCGTCATCTGGCCGCTCGGCAACGGCCCCGGTTTCCGCGGCGTCTTCGATCGTCGCACCCGCGAGGTGCATCTCTTCGAGCGCGTGCCCGGCGGAAAATTTCAGGCGCCCGTCAGCGTCGCGTCGCTCGACGATCCGATTGTCCGCGAAAAACTCGACGACTACACCTTCAACCAAGTGAAGGAGCAGCTCGCGATGCTCGACGGCGCCGGCCACCCCTTTGACCTCGCGGCGGTGCAGGCAGGCAAGCAGACGCCGGTGTATTTCGGCAGCGCGGTGAACAACTTCGGCATCCAACTTTTGCTCGACGGCTTCCTCAAGGACTCGGTCGCGCCGGCTGCGCGCAGTTCGCTGGTGACAGGGGCGGACCCCGCGCCCGCGGCGCGTCCGGACGACAGCGAGGCCGCCGCCGTTCCAACCCCGAGACGCCGTGTCGTCCCCGTCGATTCGGACAAGTTCTCCGGCTTTGTCTTCAAGATTCAGGCCAACATGGATCCCAAGCACCGCGACCGCATCGCGTTTCTCCGCGTGTGCTCGGGCAAGTTCGAGCGCGACATGATGGTCTCGCACCCGCGCTCCGGGAAAACCATCCGCCTCTCTTCCTCGCAAAAACTCTTCGGCCAGGAGCGCGAGACCGTCGACGTCGCGTGGCCGGGCGACGTGATCGGCCTCGTCGGCCACGACGTGCTCGGCATCGGCGACACGCTCACCGCCGACAAGTCGATCCGCTACGACGAGATTCCGCGTTTTCCGTCCGAGGTTTTCACCTACATCTCGAACCCGAGCGCCGGCGACGCGAAGAAATACCGCGCCGGCCTTGAGCAGCTTCTGCAGGAAGGGGTCGTCCAGTCGTTCACCGCGAAGAACGCTCCGCCGGGGGCCACGCTCCTCGCCGCCGTCGGTCCGCTCCAGTTCGAAGTCGTGCAGTGGCGTCTGCAGGCCGAATACAACGCCGAGTCGCGCCTCACGCCTACCCCTTGGACGATCCTTCGCTGGGTCGAGCCGCACCCGAGTCTCGCCAACACCTCCGCGTTGATCGTCGCGAGCGGCGTGAGCTTCGGCGCCGACAAGTTCGATCAACCCATCGTGCTTTTCCCCAACGACTGGACGCTCCGGTATTTTCGGGAGAAGAATCCCGAGCTGAAGCTGCACGAATTGCCCATCGAGCAGACGCGTTAGGACGCGGGCGCAGCTCAGTTTCGTGCACGAAGGCGCGAAGCCGCCCCAACGGGGCGGGAATCGATAGCCCAGGGCACCGCCCTGGGAAACCGGCTTGGGAAAAGTCCAAGCCTTGAAAGGGCGCGATTTGGTTGCGCCCTTTCAGGGCTGTGATTCTCCCCCACTACATTCCCGGGGCGTTGCCCGGGTCTATCAACACGTGCCCCTTCAGGGCACAAGGCCGCGGCATAGGGGCAAGAAACTGAGCTGCGCCATTTAGGACGCCGCGGGCGGAATCCTACTTTGACAGCGCGTCGCGATCGCGCAATTTTCCGTCCCATGTCCGCGCCGCAGATCGAACTCTTCACCGCAGCCGACTACCGGGAAATGCCCGACGACGGGAAGCGTTACCAACTCGTCGAAGGAGAACTCATCATGGCTCCGGCACCGAATACGTTTCACCAAATCGTCCAGGGAAACCTTCTCTATCTCCTCAAGTCGTATCTGCAGCGCCACCCCATCGGCACCGTCCTCGGCGCGCCCTGCGACGTCTATCTCGACGAACATAACGTCTTCCAGCCCGATGTGCTTTACGTATCCGGCGAACACGCCGCCCGCATTCGTGACGAGGGCATCCACGGCGCGCCCGATCTCGTGGTGGAAATCCTGTCGCCCTCTTCGGCCGCCATCGATCGCCGCAAGCGCGCGCATTTTGCCGCCGCCGGCACCGTCGAGTTCTGGCAAATCGATCCGGCGCTTCGCCAGATCCAGCGGTTTGTCTTCGCCGAGAACGTCGCAAAACCCATCGCGCTCATCGACGAGCCCGAGGCATTTGCGTCGACGCTGTTCCCCGGCCTTACGGTCGCCACGGCGGATGTTTTCCGCCGCTGAGCGGAACCCGTGGCGATGACCCGCCGCTCGGAAATCGGCCGCGCCACCATCGTGCATCGGCACGCGTGGCTATGGGAGCCGCTTGAGCCGGAGCCGACGTTTGTGCTGCGCCCGATGTTCGGGGCCAAGGCCGCCTACCTCGACGGCAAGCTCGCGCTCTGCTTTTGCGCGGGCGACGAGCCGTGGCGCGGCCTGCTGATTTGCACCGACCGGCCGCATCACGCCTCGCTCGTGGCGGAGTTCCCGGAGTTGAGGCCTCATCCCGTGCTGCCGAAATGGCTCTACCTGCCGGAGAGCGTCGATTCTTTCGAACGCTCGGGCACCCTGCTCGTCGCCATCGCCCGCCGCCGTGATCCGCGGGTCGGAGTCGCTTCCAAGCCGCGGAAAAAGGGGGTGCCTTCCAAACCCGCCAAAAAGGAGAAAACAGCCACGGCCGCCCGCCGCCCGCAAACCCAACGTCCGCGTTGAAGCCCGTGCCGCACCCGGTGTTTTTTCCCACGCCAGCCGCTTTTCGCGCGTGGCTCGAAAAGCACCACGCCGCCGCACCCGAAGTCTGGATTGGTTTCTACAAGAAAGCGTCGGGCAAGGTCGCGATGACTTACAAGGAGGCCGTGGACGAGGCGCTGTGCTTCGGCTGGATCGATGGCGTGCTCAACCGGGTCGATGCGGACAGCTACATGCACCGCTTCACGCGGCGCCGGTCCGGCAGCATCTGGAGCATTGTGAACGTCGGGCACGTCGCACGGCTCACCGCCGCGGGGCGGATGCATGCCGCGGGACTCACCGCCTTCAACGCCCGCTCGACCGCCAAGACCGGCGTCTACGCTTTCGAGCGCAAGACCGCTCCAAAGCTGCCAGGGGCGATGGCGAAGCGCCTTCGGAACCACAAGGCGGCCTGGGCGTTCTTCTCCGCCCAGCCGCCTTGGTATCGCCGTCTCGCGCTCCACAAGGTCGTGAGCCCCAAGCTGCCCGCCACGCGCGAGCGCTGGCTCGCGCTCCTGATCGCCGAGTCCGCCGCCGGCCGCCGCATCAAGTCGCTCGGGTAATCGCGCGCCGCTGCAATTTCCGCTCGCCGCGCGGCACGGAATTCCCTTGCTCGCGCGGATGCTCCTTTCGCGCCGTCGCCTTCTCGTCCTCAGCCTTGCGCTCAGCCCTGCGCTGTTCGCCGCCACCGCGCGCAAGCAGCCCGCCCGGCCCGACGACGCCACGGCCTTCAAGGGCGCCATCGTGATCGACGCGGCCACGGGCAAGGTCCTGCACGAGGATCGCGCGGACTACTCCGGCCCGCCGGCCAGCATGGTGAAGCTCATGACGTTTGCCGTGCTGCACGACAAGCTCGCCGCCGGCAGCCTTTCGCTCACCGCGCCCGTCCGCATCGCCAACGAGGACAACGTCGGCGGCACGCAGGTCTTCCTCGATCCGCGCGAGACGTTTCCCGTCGAGGAGCTCATCCACGCGATGATGATCCAATCGGCCAACGACGCCGCGCGTTCGCTCGCCCGTTTCTCGGCTGGGTCCGTCGTGGCATTTGTGGAGCAAATGAACGCCAAGGCCCGCGCGCTCGGCATGACGAGCACCGTGTTTCGCACGCCGCACGGCCTGCCTGCTTCCAGCCGAAAACTCGCGGACGGCGACCTGACCACGCCGCGCGACTACGCCCTGCTCTGCCGCCATCTCGTCCAGAAAACCGATGTCCTCAAATACGCCTCGATCACCCATCGCGACTTCGGTCCGGCCCGCCCGAAGGGCCCGATGAAGATGGAAAACCATAACAAGCTCCTCGGGAAAGTCGCCGGCGTCGACGGCCTGAAGACCGGCTACACGGCCGCCGCGGGCTACTGCACCAGCGTCACCGCGCAGCGCAACGGCCGCCGCGTGATCGTGGTCGTGATGGGTTCGCTCGGACCCGGCGGCACGACCGACAAGGGCAAGACGCGCGATCTCAAGGCGGTCGAGTTGCTGGAGCGAGGTTTCGCTTCGCTGCCCGCTGTCCCGCCCCCACCCGCCCCTGGCGATTTCGTCGTCGAGCCCGCCCCGCGCGCCGCGACTCAACCGCCGGCCAAGGAAGAGCCCGCCGTGAAGTTCTCGCTGCCGAGGCGCTGAGCGGAGCGCCGGCTTTACGAGGCTGCCTTCGACTTCGCGTCGCTGACCGCTGCTGCGACCCGTGACTCGATTTCGGCGATCGGGACCTTGGCGACATCCTTCTGCGTGCGCCACTTCAGCTCGACGATGCCTTCCTTCAGGCCCTTGCCGCCGATCGTGAGGCGCAGCGGGATGCCGATGAGATCGGCGTCCTTGAACTTCACCCCCGGCCGCTCCGCGCGGTCGTCCACCAACACATCGGCGCCCGCGCCCTCGGCGGCGGCGGCGATCTTCTTCGCGAGATCCATCGCCTCAGGGAGCTGCGGATCGAGCACGCAGATCAGCACCTGAAACGGCGCGCAGTTCCACGGCCAGACGATCCCGTCAGTGTCGTGGCTTTGCTCAATCACGGCCTGCATCGTGCGGCTGATGCCGATGCCGTAGCAGCCCATGACCATGTGGTGCGATTGCTTCTGATCGTCGGTGAACACCGCCCCGAACTTCTCCGAGTATTTCGTGCCGAGCTTGAAGATGTGGCCGACCTCGATGCCGCGCCGCACCTGCAACGGCTGGCCCGACTTCACGTCGGGCTCGCCCGCGCGCACCCGTCGGAAATCCCCAAACTTCGTGATCGCGAGATCGCGCACGACGTTCACGTGGCGCAGATGGAAGCCGTCCTTGTTGGCCCCGGTCGTGCCGTTGCCGATGAGCCGGATCGCATGATCGGCAAAAACGCCCGCGAGCGCGGACGCGTCCTTGATCGTGCCCTTCACGGCCCCGAGGCTGCCGGGCTTCGCGCCTAGCACCGGCACGATTTCGTCCGGCGTCGCGGGACGGAAGAGACCGAAGCCCAGCGCGCCGAGTTTCGCTTCCTCGAGTTCGTCGCAGCCGCGCAGGATCACGAGGAAAGGTTTGCCGTCGCCGACGTAGACGAGGGTCTTGAACTGCTGGTCCGCGGGCACCGAGTAAGGCGCCGCCTCCAACGCCGCGATCGTCACGACGCCCGGCGTCGCGAACTCGTCGGTCGCGCCGGCGGGCGCCGCGTCCTTGAGATCGGCGGGCACTAGCGCGCTCGTGGCCTTCTCGCGGTTGGCCGCATAGCCGCTCGCCTCGTTGTAGATCACGTCGTCGTCGCCGATTTCCGCCGGCACCATGAACTCGTGCGAGAAGCTGCCGCCCATCACGCCGGTGTCGGCCTCGACGGCGATGGCCTGCACGCCGATGCGTCTGAAGAACCGCTCGTAGGCCGCCTTCATGTTGAGGTAGCTCTTGATCGCGCCCTCGTCGGCCGCGTCGAACGAGTAGGCGTCCATCATGATGAACTCGCGCG
>JANOCA010000722.1:0-5287 GCA_031411915.1 Opitutaceae bacterium | reverse complement strand
GCGTCGGCTCGAGCGTGATCTTCAGCGGGAGCGCGCGGACCTTGGCCTTGAACTCGTCCCAGCTCGCGAACTCCCGCGCGGCGGCGGCCTGGAGGATCGTGCCGTTCTTCGCGTGCGGTGAGAGGAGGCGTTTGCCGCCAGTCTCCAGCGGGCGCCACTCGTAGGGCGCGAGCGGGCGGTAAGCGATGTAGGCCCGCCCACCCTGCGCGAAAAGCCAGCCCGACTTGTCCTCCTCCAGCCCGACGAGGTCCTTGGAGAAAAACCCGTTGATCTGCTTGAACGGCGCGCTCGCGGGGATGTCGCTGAGCGTGATGAGCGTGTCATCCTGCTGGAAGATCTGTTCGTAGGGCGAGCCGCCGAGCAGCTTGCTCTCGGCGATGTAGGTGGGCTTGCCCTGGAATGTCACCGCCGCCGGCATGTAGTCGGGCATCTCGGTGAAATACATCATCAACTCGTCCGTGCCGAAATAAGGCTGCACCGAGAAGATCGTGTTGTGCACGCCGCGCGGATCGGGGACGGCCCAGGTGAGGTCCCACGAGTGCTGTTGGATCGGCTGGAGGAGGCCGCCCTGGTCGGAGCCGAGCGCGTAGTCGCGCGTGACATGGCTGGTCTTGTAGACGGGGGCATTGCGCACGTCGCTGTTGCGCCAGCGGTGGCGCGTGCGTTTGCGCTCGGTGTGCGTGTAGACCGGGGGCCGGTCCGTGCCGATGCGATAGATGACCTCGGGCAAATCGTAACGGTCGGCCACGGCGGAGAAGTAGATGCCCCAGCCGCCGTAGCTCGCCGTCGGCGGACAATTGCCGAGCAGCAGCCAGCCGAAATAGGACGAGAGGCCGTTCCATTTCTCGAGCACGGTCGTGTCGAGGGTGCGGGCGTTGGAGCCGATGTAGATGCCGTTGAGCGAATCCACGGCGTAATCGGCCAGAACCCAGTCGAGCATCATGCGCCCACGCTGCCGCATCGCGGGGTCCTTGGCCCACGTGGCGAGATAGAGCATCGGGATCGAATACTCGCCGATGTAGTGCGTGCAGTCGTATTCGCCCTGGCCGATGGTCGTGGTGAGGTCCATCCAGTGCAGCAGCCACGCGCGCGACTCGGCGGAAATCTCCGCGGAGGTCTTGCCGTTGAACCACCGGTCCCCGCCCTCGTCCGGCCACAGATCGGCCATGAGATGCATCATGGCGTAATACATCACCCAGTGGTTCTCGGTGTCGCCGCGCAGCGGGTAGTAGGTGCGCCACGCCTCGCGGATCGCGGCCTTGGCGGCCGGCGTGAGCTGGTCGCGGCCGAGATAGGAGATGCACGTGACGGGAAACATCCAGAACATGTCCGCCGACGGCGTCTTCATCAGCTCGATGACCCGTTCCGAGCACGCCGCGGCATCCTCGCGCAACGCGAGCTTGGCCACGATCTCGGCGAGGCCGAGCTTCGTGGGATCGCCGGGCACGGCCAGCGCGGCGCGCCAGCGCAGCGACTCCATGCGACGCGCCAGATACTGATCGCGGCGCACCGATGCATCCTCGACCGGCGCGGTCGGGGGCGGCGGCGCGGTGAAGGAAGGCTGGGCGACGCTAGTTACCGCGAACGAAAAAAATCCGAGCGCCGCCAGAATGGTAGCCCGCCTCGGGAGAGGCGGGACACTCGCGCGGTGCAACTCCCGGCCGTCCCTGCTCTCACGAGCAGGGCTACGCCAAGCCAAACGAAACGAGAATTTTGAGGATGAAGGTTTCATGGTCATTTCCGCGGCACGAACACGAGATCGAACACCGTGGCCTTGCCGAACGCCATCGGCCGCCACGTGCGGCCGAAATCATCCGACGCGAACAGCGGCTCCTGGTAGGGTCCCGCGTAGATCCGCTCCGGCACATCAGGATCAACCGCGACGCGCCAGACCTCGCGCTTGGGCAGGCCGGCGGTGCGGTCCTGCCACGTCGCGCCGTCGTCCTCGGAGACCTGCACGCCCACGCCCCAGCCGCAATAGACGAGCCGGCGCGGGTTGCGGGGATCGAACTCGATGTTGTGCAGCGTGCGTTCGCTCGGCACGGAGGGCAGGCGCTTCCACGTCACCCCGCGATCGGTGGAGCGAAACGCGCCGTTGCTTGAGGTCGTCGCGAGAAAAACCTTCGGATCGTGCGGCGACTGGCGCAGGGCGTAGGTGACCTTGTCAGTTGCCTGCACGAGGCGCCACGTGCGCGCGCCGTCCTCGGTGAGGTAGATGCCGAGCTCAGTGCCCGCGAGCACGCGACCGGCCTTCGTGCGATCGACGAGAATCGACTCGGTGTAGGCGCGCCGGATCCCGGCGTTCATGCGCGTCCATGTCTGCCCGCGATCGTGCGAGACGGCGATGCCATCGGGGAGGCCCGCATAGACGTGCTCCGGCTTCTGCTGATCGACGGAGATGGATTTCGCCTCGGTCATGTCCCAGCCCGTGACGATGCGAAACGTCTTCCCGCGATCCGGCGTGCGGAGGATGCCATCGAGGAGCGCGATGTAGAGCCGCGCCGGATCGCTCGGATCGTGCGTGACCGAAAACGTGCGGATGTGATGCGGCCCGAGGTGCTCGAAATTCTCGCGGTCGGCCGAGCGATACAGCCCGCTGCGCACCGGGCCCGTGCTGCGGCCCATCACGCCACCCTGCCCGCTCACATTGGCGCACACGTAGAGGTCATGCTTCAGCTCGGCGCCGCCCGCCCCGGCCGTGAAAAGCGCGATTGCCGCAAAAAAAAGTCGTCGTGCGATGCTCATAAACTCAACGTCGCGCCACCATGCGCCTCCCCTTCCTCACCCCTGCCCTGTTTATCGCCGCCTTCGCGCTCGCGCCGGTGCATGCCGCCGACGCCGCCGGCTCGCCCGAGGCCAAGCTCGCCGCCCTCGGCCACAAGCTGCCGCCCACGAGCAAGCCCGTCGCCAACTACATCCCCGCCGTGCGCACCGGGAACCTCGTCTTCCTCGCGGGCCACATCTCGCGCGGCGCCGACGGCAAGGTGATCACCGGCAAGCTCGGCCGCGAGGTGACCGTCGAGCAGGGCGCCGCCGCGGCGCGCCACACCGCGCTCGCCCTGCTGGCCACGCTCAAGCAGGAGATCGGCGATCTCGCGAAGGTGAAGCGCATCGTGCGCGTGGGCGGGTTTGTGAACTCGGTCGAGAACTTCACGCAGCAACCGCAAGTGATGAACGGCTGCTCCGATCTGCTCGTCGCGATCTTCGGCGAAAAGGGCAAACACGCCCGCGCCGCCCTCGGTATGGCCGCCCTGCCGCTCGATTGCGCGGTCGAAATCGAGATGGTGGTCGAGGTGGAGTGATTGAAGTAGCGCGGGTCTGTGACCCGCCCTTTCGCGCTGCACACGCCGATAGGGCGGGTCACAGACCCGCCCAACATCCGAGCCGTCGGCAGCATTTTTCAGTCTCACGGCTTGCGCAGGATCTCTTCCACGCCTGCGATCAGCGAGTCGCACTCGGCGGGGGTGTTGAAGATGTGCGTCGAGACGCGCAGGGCGTTGAGCTTCTCCTCCGTCACCGGCCGGCAGCGAATCGCGCGCGTGGACAGGAGCCGGGAGAAAAGTTTGTCGTGCGCCAACGTCGCCGTGCGAAACGTGATCATCGCGGCGCACAGCGCCGGCGCGGCGGGCGTGAGGATCTCCACGCCTTTGAGCGCGGCGAGGCCGCGACGGACGCGCTCCATGAGTTCGCGGCCGCGAGCGGCAATGCGGTCGCGGCCGATTTGCTCCTGGAAACGCATCGCCTCGGCGAGGCCGTGCATCGCGGCGGCGTTGCGCGTGCCGTATTCGTAGCGCATCGCGTTGGCCGTGAGCTTGAATTCGCCCGTCGCTGCGTCGACGTCGCCCGAGTAGGCGCCCGCGAGCACCGGCTCGACTTCGTCCATCCGATCGCGGCGCACCCAGAGGACGCCGGTCTCATGCGGCCCGCCGATCCACTTGTGGCCGCTCGTCGCGAAGGAATCGCAGCCGATCGCGCGCAGCGAAAACGGAATCATCCCCGCCGACTGCGCGCCATCGACATGAAACCACACGCCGCGCGCGCGGCAGAGTTTCGCTAGCGCATCGACCGGCAGCACGATGCCGGTGGGTGCGGTGACGTGCGACACCTGCACGACGCGCGTGCGCGGCGTAATGAGCTTCTCCACGCGCGCGACATTCTCCTCGGGAGAGGTCGTCGCCGGCTCAAAGGTCTTCACCACGATGCCGCGCAGCCGCGCCTGCTGCACCCACGGCACGGAGCCACCCGGATGCGCGTGCGTCTCGTAGATCACCTCGTCGCCCGCGCCGAGCTTCAGCCCGGCGGCGACGGTGGCATTGCCCTCGGTGGCGTTGCGCACAAACGCGATCTCCGCCGGATCGGCGCCAAGGAATCTCGCCGCGATCTCGCGCGCGGCGGCGATGAGGCCGTGGCCGTGCTCGGATTTTTCCTGGAGCTGGCGCGTGAGTTCGGCGGCGCGGTTGAGCGCAGGCGTGGACACCGGGCCGAGGCCGCCGGTGTTGAAGTAAGTGAGCTTTGGCGTGAGCGGGAACTGCCCGCGCACCGCCGCCCAGAAACTCTCGGGCGCGCGCGCGTCAAACGCCGGCAGCTTCAACGCGGACGCAGGCTCGGCTGCATTCAGTTGCGCGCTCGCGGTGAGGCCGACGGCGCCGAGCGAAGCGTGGCGGATGAACGAGCGGCGATCGAGGCTCATGGGGTGGTGAACGAGAGCAAATGTTCGAGGCGCAGGATAGCGCCGGCGGCCAGAGGCTGCGGGTGCTCGCGGTGAAAGGCAAACGCCGCGAGCGGCTGCTCCGGCCGCACAAACCACGGCAGCGGACCGGAGGGATTTTCGAACCGGATGCGCGTGCGCCGCAGCGATCCGTCGTGCTGGCACGCCCACTCCATCCAGCGCGCTTTCTCGCCGTGCACCTGCGCCTCGCCGACGCGTCCGCCCTCGGCCCGGATGCCAATCGTCGCGTCGCCGTGCTCGTCGATCAGATCGCGCGCGCCGCGGAATTGCAGGCCGGTGTAGTGCGAGCCGGCGAGGCCACCCGCCGAAGTGTAATTCCCCAGGGTGAGCTCGTGGCCCGCGACGTTGAGCAGCTCGCTCGTCCAGCGCAGCGACCAGCCGCCGGGCATCAGCGCCGGCTCGAGCACGCGCCGCTCGTGCAGGAGTTCGCGGCCCGACTGCGGCTCGCACCCCGCGAGCGTCTCCCCGATCCGCGCCGGATCGAGGCCGACCCCCGCGCGGTGCAGCTGCACGCCATGATCGTCCCGCCACTGGTAGCCATCGGCGGGGCGGTTCGAT
>JANOCA010000721.1:0-2652 GCA_031411915.1 Opitutaceae bacterium | reverse complement strand
GCGCGCGACGCACTGGCTCGCTGGCGCGAGAGCGTCCGAGGCAGGGATGCCTCGGACAACGGGCAAGATGCCCGTGCCACCCCACCTCGCGTCTCTCCGGCACGACGGCTGCTTTTATGGAAAATGTAACCCTCGCCCTATGCAGACCTCCGCTCTTCGCGCCCTTCCTTCTCCCCAGCCCGCTTCGCCAGACTTTCACGTGGTGAAAGACTCCGCCGCGCCGCGCCGGAAAATCCTCCTGCTCGAGGACGACCCCGCCTTCAAAGAGATCATGACCGACTTCCTGGGCGAGAGCGGCTACGAGGTGGTCGCCGTGCAGAATGGCGTGGAAGGCGTGCATCACGTGCTGGCGAGCGACTTTGAGGTCATCCTTTGCGACATGCTGATGCCGACGCTGCCCGGCGACATGTTCTATCGCGCCGTCGAGCGGATGCGCCCGCACCTCTGCGAGCGCTTCATTTTCATGACGGGCTACCGAGGGAACGTGAAGGTGAACCAGTTCATCGACCTCGTGCATGGCACCGTCCTGACGAAGCCCTTCCACGTCGATGACCTGCTGGAGCTCTTCGCCTTCATCCAGCTCCGCACCACGCTGCTCGCCGCCGCCTGAGCCATGCGCGTCCTCATCGCCGACTACGACCGCAACATCATTGAACTGCTCACCGCCTTCGTGACGGCGTGCGAACACGAAGTCGTCGCGACCGTGACGGGCGGCGGGCTCGCGGTGATCCAAAGCTGCTCGCGCCATCGGCCGGATGTCGTGCTGCTCGACATCATCATGCCGCTCTTCAACGGCTTCACCGTCTGCCAGCAGCTCCTCAGTCGGCATCCGGCGATGAAAGTGGTGCTCATGTCCGGCCAGGTGGAGAGCGCCTACCCGAGCGTCGCGACGAGCGGTGCGGTGGGGTATCTGGCGAAGCCGATGCAATTCGCCGAGTTGCGCGAGGCGCTGGAAAAGGCGGCGGCGTAGCGGGGAAAGCGGGGCGCCGGCGGCGGTGCGATCACGGTGAGTTTTGCCTCGAAGGTCCGAGGTCCGCAGTGCAGACGATGCGCATGGTTCCCGTCGTCGGCAGCGCTTCCCGGCGCCCTCTTTTTCTTATTCCTGCTCTTGTCCCTCCGTTCCGGTCCGAGAGTAAGAACAGGAGCAGAAATAAGGATGAGAACGGGAGGGGAAGGCCATGAGCGCGGCCTCCCGTTACGACCACCTCTCGAAGGACGAACTCCTGCGCCTGCTCGCCGCGCGCGACCGGCGCGACGCGACGCGCTTCGGCCTCGTCTGGGAGGCGAACGAGATCGACCGCGACGAGGCGATCAACTCCGACTTCGTGGCGCTCGACCTCGTGCCGGAGCAGAGCGTCGGCGCGGAGCCGTGGCGCAATCTGATCATCGAGGGGGATAACTTCGACGCGCTCCGCGCCCTGCGCATGACGCACGCGGGGCGCGTGAAGTGCATCTACATCGACCCGCCCTACAACACGGGGAACCGCGACTTCGTCTATAACGACCGCTTCGTGGATGTGAACGACTCGTGGCGGCACTCGACCTGGTGCGAGTTCATGTATCAGCGGCTGCTGCTCGCGAAGGATTTGCTTCGGCAGGATGGGGTGATTTTCGTGTCGATCGATGACAACGAGATCTTCGCGCTCGGGATGCTGATGAAGCGCGTGTTCAGCGAGGCCAATTTTATAGCCAACGTGATTTGGCAGAAGCGCTATGGCGGCGGAGCAGCCTTCACGAATATGTCGTCTGTTTCGCGCGAGACCTCGCCGCGCTCGGGTCAATCACGTTGCCGCCTGACCCGGAGGCGCGAAAGCGCTACAAACATCGAGATGACAAATACGAAACGAGGGGGCCTTACTTCACTCAACCGCTCGCGACCACGAGCATGGATGCGAGGCCAAACCTTCGTTACTCGATTCCGCATCAGGGTGAAGAAGTCTGGCCTGCGAAACAGTGGCAGTGGTCCCGGGAGCGGACAATGAGGGCTCTCGCCGACGATGAACTCGTGTTCTCGAAGGCCAAAGGCAACTGGTCGGTTCGCTACAAACAATATCTTCGCGACCATTCGGGCGAAGAACGCGGTGCAAAGCCGATGTCGATCGTCGTCGGGCCGTTCACTCAGGAAGGAACTGACGAGGTAAAGCAGATCCTCGGCGACGGTAAGGCATTTACGTTTCCAAAGCCGACGGGACTGATTTCAAGGTTTCTTCAGTATGTTGATCCCGAGGATGAGCCGATCATCCTCGATTTCTTCGCCGGCTCCGGCACCACGGCGCACGCGGTCTTAAAACTGAACGCCGAAGACGGCGGCCGGCGCCGCTTCATCCTCGTCTCGAGCACCGAGGCGACCGTCGAGGCGCCGGAGAAAAACCTCTGCCGCGACGTGTGCGCGCGGCGCGTGCGGCGGGTGATCGAAGGTTACGGCGAGACGCCCGGCCTCGGCGGCGACTTCGCTTATCTGCGCTGCCGCCGAATCGCGCCGGGGCGGCTGGTGGAGATCGAACACGCGCAGGTCTGGACCGCGCTGCAAATGATCCACGGCGACACGCTGGAAGCGTTCACGGCGGCGGATTTCCTGCGCGCCGGCGACGACGAGGCGACGCCCGCGCTCGTGACCGCACAGCGGCAGGCGGTGAATGAGAGCGCCGCCGC
>JANOCA010000720.1:0-1843 GCA_031411915.1 Opitutaceae bacterium | reverse complement strand
GCCGCCGGTGGCATCGCGGATCGGGGCCATGACCTTCATCGTCTCGCCGAGTGGCAGCACGGCGACGAAGGCGTGGTATTTTTTCCGCACGGTCTTGGACTGAAACTGGCCGGAGAGGAAATCGAGCGCGGGCTTGGTCTTGGCGCACAGCAGCAGGCCGCTGGTGTCGGCATCGATGCGGTGGACGTTGGCGACGCTGCGGCCAAAGCGCGGGTCCGCGTGGACGAGGCGCATCAGGTTCTCGCGCTGCTTGTCCCACCGGTCCGGCGCGACGAGCAGGCCGCTCGGCTTGTCGAAGGCGACGATCGTGTCGTCCTCGTGGATGATGGGGGGCAGCGCCATGGGCGCCGAAGAGAGCGGAGCAGCAACCGGGGCGCAAGCGGAGCGAGCGTTGCCTGAATATTTCTCATGGGTCGCGATTCACCGTCGGGTCCTGAAACGCTGGCATGGCCGATGCTAAATTCCGGGCGTTGTCCAAGCAGGGTTTGGGCAACATGAATCCGGCCGAGAGGCCGGAAACAGAAAAAACTGGGGCCGGCGTTAAGGGGTTATCGCCGGCCCCTTTTTTGTGTCCAAATGACAGGAATGGGGACCTTGGCCGGCCGACTAGGCGGCCTTCGGAGCCAACGCCCGATCAGCCGAGAACCGGCCGCCACCGAGGATGAGCAACGCGACCACGATGCCGACGGCGAGCAGGTGGAACTCGTAGCCCTCGCCTTTCTGGTTGCCGGCCCAGTTCATGAAGAAGCCGTTGGCCCGGTGCTGCCAGCCGGCGACGAGCATCGTGGCACCGACGCCGAGCGCCGCCAGGCGGGTGCCCAGACCGGCGAGCAGCATGAGGCCACCGACCGACTCGGCCATGATTGCCAGAAAGGCGAAAATCCACGGCGCGCCGACGGTGCCGGTCAGGAAGCCCATGGTGCCGTTGAAGCCGTAGCCGCCGAACCAGCCGAGGGTCTTCTGCAGGCCGTGGGGCAGAATCATGAGGCCAAGCGTGAGCCGCAGGACGGCCGGTGCGAGGGAGTCGCCGGTGGCGGCGACGCGGGAGAGGAGGGATGTTAGTTGCATACACAACCAAGCTCGGGAAGATAGTTGCATACGCAACAAAAATCTTCAGGGTCACCCCGCATGAAACCCAGCCTGCCGGAAATCCACCTCGAAGCCTGGCGCCGCTACTACGTCTCGTTCTGGCGCGTGTTCGCCGCGGTCGAGGCCGATCTGGCGGCGGCGGAGCTGCCGTCGCTCAGTTGGTATGACGCGCTCTACGAACTCTACCTCGCGCCTGAACGCCGGCTGCGCATGAGCGCCCTGGCGCGCAGCGCGCTCCTCAGCCGCAGCGGGCTGACTCGGCTTGTCGACAAGCTGGAGCAGGCGCGCCTGATTGAGCGGAAGGCCTGCCCGGAGGACGGCCGCGCCCAATACGCGCAGCTCACGGACAAGGGCGTGGAGACCCTGCGGAAAATCTGGCCCGTCTACCGGGCCGGCATCGCGAAGTATTTCGCGACCCACCTGAGCGAAGCCGAGGCGAGGCAAATCGCGGCGATGTTCACCCGCGTCGCCACGGCGATGCAGCCGCCGCCGGTCGGCGCGACGGGTTGAAGCCGCGTTTGGCGGGCGAATGATCGCCCTTCTCCAGCGAGAACAAATTCCGCGTGGTGTTGGCCAGCGGACGCGGAGCAGTGGAAGAGATTCCGCGTTAAGCTGTGGTCATGATCCACGAAGTGACCGGTGATATTCTTCTGACCCGCGCGCAGGCGATCGCCCATGGCGTCGCGCCTCACGACCATTTTGACCACGGGCTCGCGCTGAGCCTCCGGGAGGACTGGCCGGCGATGTATAAGGA
>JANOCA010000719.1:0-4522 GCA_031411915.1 Opitutaceae bacterium | reverse complement strand
GTGAAGGCCAAGGTGATCGTGCTCGCCGCCAGCTCGGCCGAGTCCGTGCGCATCATGCTCGTGGTCTTGTCGATGTAGATGACGCCGGTGGCCTTGCCGCTGGCGTCGGTCGTGACCTCGCGCGCCATGGCGTTGGACACGATGTCGAGGTTGCCGCTTGCGAGCGCAGGCGGGAGGTGGACGGTCGTGGATTGGTAGTTGGCCTTGATCGAGCAACCGCGGCCGCAAGGCGTGGCCCAGAAGCAGGCCTTGCGCGAACGCATCGAGTCGGCGAGCAGGCGCTGGGCGCGTGGGTTGTTGGGATGGATTTTCTTCGGCAGCACGTCCGGGTCCTGCGGCTCGCTGAGCACGGCGCGGTGGATCGGGATGACGGGGAGGCCGAGCTTCTTGCCGCGGGCCTTCACGAGCTGCTCGCCCGCGCGCATCGCGGGCGGCGGCTGGAGGCAGCCGGCGGGCGAGTCGGGCGTGTTCTCGAGGCCGTTGTTGTCGCCGTAGATGCCGACGAGCATCTCGGTCTTGTCATAGTAGGGCGCGAGATCCTCGTAGCTCATCGGCCAGTCGAAGCCGAGGCCGTCGCGCGTGTGGGGCTTGAAATCGTAGGGACCGTTGCGGAGCGAGATGCGGCCCCAGTGGTTGGTGCGGCCGCCCAACATGCGCGGGCGCCACCACCAGAATTTCTGCGCGGGGTCCGGAGAGGCGCTGGTGTAGGGTTCGCCGGGCACTTCCCAACCACCATCGACCGTCGCGTCGTAGAAACCGAAGAACTGCTTGTCCGGAGTCGAGGCCCCCCGCAGCGGCGCCTGGCTGTTGTTCTGAAACATCGGCGTCTCCTTCACCGGGTCGTAACTGCGGCCGGCCTCAAGCATGAGGACCTTGGCGCCCTCCATCACGCAGGTGTAGGCGGTCTGGCCGCCGGCGGCGCCGGAGCCGACGACGATGACATCATAACTGGGTTGGGTCTGGCTCGAAGTGATCTGGGGCATGGGAAAATGGTCGCGGAGTCTGAGAGCGCGCGAAAATACTCACGGCGGCCCGTCGCGAAAAGCAACGCGGCTTTTACGTGCGCTCGAAAAGAGGGCTGCGGCTCTGCTGTAGCCCGCCTCGTGAGAGGCGGGACGGTCCACCTGCAACTCCCGTCGGTCCCTGCTCTCACGGCAGGGCTACCAAACGAACGCTCCCTATGGCTGCGGCGCGAGCACCGCGGCCACGAACGCGTCGCGCGTCTCCATGTGGGGATTGTGCCCGCTCTCGGCAATGACGCGGATCTCCGCCGCAGGGAAATGCGTGCGAATGGTCGCGTGGTCGGCCGGCTCGATGTAGGTGGATTTCCCGCCGGCGATGAAACGCACCGGCCCCGCGAAACGATCGCCGGAGACGCTTTCGCCCTCGCCGACTCGCAGCGGCGTTTTCTCCAATTCCGGCAGCGCCGCGGTAAGCGCCGGCAAATTGATCGACCACACCCAGGCGCCGTCGGCGCTGCGCTCGAGGTTCGTCGTGAGAAATTTTCGCAGCGGCCAGCTCGGCACGCGGCCCTCGAAGCGCATCTCCGCCTCCGCGCGCGAACCGAGATCGGCGAGCTTGAGTTCGTTCATCGCCGCAAAACTTGCGCGGTGCTGCGGCCAGAAATAATTCCGCGGCGCGATGTCCACGACCACGAGTCGCTCGACCCGATCGGGCCGGCGGCACGCGAGGAGCATCGCGACTTTGCCGCCCATGCTGTGGCCCATCCACGTCGCGCGGGTGATCCCTTGCGCGTCGGCCCACGCCAGCACATCGGTCAGCATCTCCTCGTAGGTCATCGTGGCCGCGTGCGGCGAATGCCCGTGGTTGCGCAGGTCGGGCGCGAGCACGTGGAAGTGTTCGGCCAGATCGGCGCCGGCCGTCTGCCAATTGCGCGACGAACCCAGCATGCCGTGCAGCAAAACGAGCGGCGGCTTTCCCGCCCCGCCAAAATCGCGATGAAAGAGAGTCACCGGCCAAAAGTAGCGAGCAGCGGGGAGTGAGTTGCGAGTAGATTTCCGGTCACTGGCCGCATGGTTTTTCTACTCGCTACCCGCTACTCGCTACCCGCTACTTTCCCGCCTCCCATGTCCGACGCGAAGCTCACGCCGATGATGCAGCAATACTTCGAGGTGAAGCGCGGCCTCCCGCGCGATACCTTGTTGCTGTTTCGGCTGGGCGATTTCTTCGAGTTGTTCTTCGACGACGCCATCGCCGCGTCCAAGCTCCTCGGCCTCACCCTCACCAAGCGCCAGGACCATCCGATGGCCGGGCTGCCGTCGCAGGCACTCGACAACTACGTCAACAAGCTCCTCGCCGCCGGGAAGAAGGTCGCCATCTGCGACCAAGCCGAGCCCGCCAAGGCCGGCAAGCTCGTGCGCCGCCAGCTCACGCGCATCCTCTCGCCCGGCACCACGCTCGCCGCCAACCAACTCGACGCCGCGCGCAACCACTACCTCGCCGCGCTCGCGCTCGACAAACACGGCCTCCACGCCGCGTGGCTCGATCTCTCGACGGGCGAGTTCCGCGTCGCGAGCGATCCGAACATCGCCAACCTCCTCCCCGTCCTCACCGCGCTCGCTCCCGCGGAGTTGCTGATCATCGAGGGCGAACGCGAGCGTTGGGCCGCCGCGCCGCACGAGCAGACGGCGCTGCATGCGTTGCACGGGTTTTGCGCGGAGCGGCTCGTCTCCGAGTTGCCGGGCTACCACTTCGACACCGCGACAGGCGGCAAGACCGTCATGGACACGCTCGGCGTGCTCAACCTCGAGGGCTTCGGCCTCGCGCATTCCCACCCTGCCCTCGGCCCCGCCGGCGCGCTCGTCTACTACGCGACGGAGAACCTCTGCGCGAAACCGGAAAACCTCCGCGACCTGCGCGAATACCGCAGCGCCCGCACGCTGCTCCTCGACCCCGCCACACTGCGCAACCTCGAGATTTTCTCCTCCAGCCGCGGCACGCGCGACGGCTCCCTGCTCCACGCGATCAATCGCACGACCACCGCCGCCGGCGCGCGCCTGCTCGAACGCTGGCTCGCCGCCCCCACCCTCGATCTCCCGGAGATGCGTCGGCGCCAGACCATCGTGGGCGAACTGCTCGCGCAGCCCACGCGCCTCGCCGAGGTCCACGAGCTACTCGGCACCGTCCGCGACATCCCGCGCATCCTCGGTCGCCTGCAAAACCGCCTCCGCAATCCCCGCGAACTCGGCGGCATCCGCGACACGCTCGGGCAGCTCCCGCAACTCCGCGCCACCCTCTCCGCCTTCGGCCCCGACCTTCAACTTTCAGCTTTCAACCTTCAACTTCAGGAACTGCCGGCCCTGCGGCAGCTCCTGACCGCCGCCCTCGCCGCCGAACTCCCCAACGACATCGCCGACGGCAACACCATCGCCGCCGGCCACGACGCGCGCCTCGACGAATTGCGCGCCCTCACCAGCGGCAACAAGACCTGGCTCTCCGATCTCGAGCGCACCGAGCAGGAGCGCACCGGCATCCGCAGCCTGAAGGTCAGGTTCACGAACAATTTTGGCTATTACATCGAGATCACCAAGGCCAACCTCCACCTCGTCCCCGCCGACTACATCCGCCGGCAGACGACCGTCGGCGGCGAGCGCTACGTGACCGAGGGCCTCAAGCAGAAGGAAAAGGAGATCTTCCACGCCGAGGAAAACGCCCTCGCGCGCGAGCTTGAACTCTTCAACGCCCTCGTCGCCGCCGTGCTCGACGAATCACTCGCCCTCGCGCGCACCGCCGACGCCCTCGCCGAGATCGACGTGCTCGCCGGCTGGGCCCTCCTCGCCCGCGAATGGAACTACGCGCGCCCGGAACTCGACGACGGCGACACGCTCGAAATCACCGAGGGCCGCCACCCGGTCGTCGAGCAAGTCCTCCGCTCGCCCGATGCGACCCTCGCCCGCGGCACGAGCGCGGCCTTCGTGCCCAACGACACGCTGCTCGCCTGCGACGACGCGCAGCTCGTCTTGCTCACCGGCCCCAACATGGCCGGCAAGTCCACTTACATCCGCCAAATCGCGCTCATCACGCTCATGGCGCAAGTCGGCTGCTGGGTGCCCGCGAAGTCCGCGCGCGTCGGCCTCGTCGATCGGATTTTCTCGCGCGTCGGTGCGAGCGACGACCTCGCGCGCGGCAACTCGACCTTCATGGTCGAGATGAACGAGACCGCCAACATCCTCAACAACGCCACGGATCGTTCCCTCATCATCCTCGACGAGATTGGCCGCGGCACCTCGACCTACGACGGCCTCTCGATCGCGTGGGCCGTCGTCGAGCACCTGCACCGCGGCCCCGAGCGCGGCCCGCGCACACTCTTCGCGACGCACTACCAGGAGCTGACGCAGCTCGAGAAACACTTGTCGCGCCTGCGCAACTTCTCCGTCGCCGTGAAGGAGTGGAACGACGAGATCGTCTTCGTCCGCCGCGTGATCCCCGGCGCCGCCGACCGCAGCTACGGCATCCAAGTCGCCCGCCTCGCCGGCCTGCCCCTCAGCGTCATCGATCGCGC
>JANOCA010000718.1:0-6413 GCA_031411915.1 Opitutaceae bacterium | reverse complement strand
GAAGCAAAAATCCCCTTCACCCAGCGGGTGAATCACCTCCGTCGTCTTGGTCTGCGCCATGGCCTCTCACCTGAGCACTTTCCGTCAAAAACTGAGTCTTCAACTGAGGAATTTAGGATGAAAGCGCACACCGGCGCGGACCGGGACAGCACGCTGGTGCACACCGTGGTCGCGACGGCGGCCAACGTGGCCGACGTCACCCAGGCCTCCGCCCTGCTCCACGGCGACGAGCCGCAGGTGCATGGTGATGCCGGTTACACCGGGGCGGAGAAGCGCCCGGAGATCGTCGCGCTGGGGCGCAAGATCGGCTGGCAGATCGCGGGCAAGCGCAACGCGCTCAAAGCGCTGGCCGAAGGCGCGGAGAAGGCGGCGCTCAAAGCCGCGGAGAAAGCCAAGGCGTCCGTGCGGGCCTTCGTCGAACACCCCTTCCGCATCGTAAAGTGTCTATTCGGGCACCGGAAAGTGCGGTATCGCGGCCTGGCGAAGAACGGGCACCAGCTCTACACGCTCTTCGGCCTGGCCAACGTGGTGATCGGTGCCCGGCGGGCCACGGCGTGGCCCGGCGGGGGCTAGGCGCGCCAGCGGGGCGCAAACCGAGGAAAAACCACTCCGACCGCACCGGCGACAAACTGCGAACCGGCGCCCCCCGCCGCCACACCCGGCGGAGAACTCCCCCGCCACGGCCCACAGCCATCCAAATCTGAAAACCACGCTCGCAGCTACGGGTGCAGCCAAAATCTAGATTTCAAAGGCGATTGGTATAATCGGCCCGGGAAGTCGCCCCTTCGCGGACTTTACCTCTGAAGGGGACTTATTGGCGCCACTGGGGTTGCCTTCAAAATCACGTCTCGTCCGCCATTTTCTACCGATAGGGCTGATGCAGTTCCACCGGCTTCGCCTTCTGCTTCGACCGCAGGCGCAGGTTCAGCATCTCGACGCCAAATGCGAAGGCCATGGAGAAGTAGATGTAGCCCTTGGGGATCTTGTGGCCGAGCGACTCGCCCACCAGCGCCACGCCGATGAGAATCAGGAAGCTCAGGGCGAGCATCTTGAGCGTCGGGTGCCGGTTCACGAAGTCGCTGATCGCGCCCGCAAAGATCAGCATAACGATGAGCGCGATCACGACGGCCGCGATCATCACGCCGATCTCGTTGGCCATGCCGACCGCGGTGATCACCGAGTCGAGGGAGAACACGATGTCGAGAATCAGGATCTGCACGATCACGCTGGCGAAGGTCGCCCGGCCCTTGCCCGCCGTCGCGTGGCCGTCGGCATCCTCGAGTTTCTCATGGACCTCGCGGACGCTCTTCCAAATCAGAAAGAGCCCGCCGAGCAGCAGCACGAGATCGCGGCCGGAGATCGGCTGGTTCATGATCGGCATCGTGAAGAGCGGCTTGGTGAGCCCCATGATCCACGTGAGGCTGAGGAGCAGCAGCACGCGCGTGATGAGCGCGAGCGAGAGCCCGAGCTTGCGCGCGCGCGCCTGCTGATCCTCGGGCAGCTTGCCGGCGAGGATCGAGATGAAGATGACGTTATCGATGCCCAGCACGATCTCGAGGGCCGTGAGCGTGAGCAGTGAAATCCAGATGTTCGGGTCGGTGATCCATTCCATGTTGGAGCCGAGCAAGACGCCGCCCGCGGCGCGGTCAACGCGGCAGACATGGGGAAAACGGTAGGCGTGTTTCGAGCCACGGTGCGGAGCGGACACTGGAAGGACCGCCACTTCGCGGCTATCCACGTCATCCGCCGCGGCGGGCAGTATCCTCGAAGGAGAACTGAGCCACGCGGCGCTTCCAATAGGAGAAGTCCTCGGGTTTCATTTCTTTCCACGCGCTCTCCGCGGCTTGGAGCGGCTCAACGATTTCTCCGGCTGTCGTGTCCGTTAATTGAGGGCTCCGAATTGCGAGCACCTTCTTCAGGTCCGCTCTGGAACGCTCAGTCCCGGTGTAAACTTCCGGCGTCAGTCCCTGATCTTTGGTCGCCATCGCCAGCAGCAGCATCGGCACTCGGAATCCACCCGCGGCAAACGCGCGCTGCTCCGCTTGGGGCACCGCGGCCTTGAGCAGGCGGTAGATGTTGACGAAGCGCTTGGTCGCGCGCGGCGAACGGCCAATCAGCGGCGCCAGCCACTTCATCGTGGTGATCTCGGGCTCGGTGAGACGCAACGACTCGATGAGGAGCCGGGTCGGCACGACGGGTTGGGATGGTGGCACGGGCACGGAGACCGGTTGCGGCGCTGCAAAGATGCGCGGGGGCGCGTGCGACGCCTCAGACCCGGGCAATTCAAGCACGACCTCGTTGGCGGAGGGCTTAGACTTCGAGGTGACCCCCGTCTCAAGCCCCAAAGGCTTTGAGATATCCCGATCACCAACCACGAGCGCATCGATTAGGTTGCGGCAGCCTTTGTCATCGATCGCGCGCACGCGGTAGGGAATCTGGAAAATTTTCTCGAGATAGTCGCTCGGCCGCGCCGGCGGCTCCTCTGCGTCCACCGTGGGCGCGGCGTCATTCGCCGCCGTCGCCCGCGCGCGCTTGAGCAGCTCGGGATACTGCACCGCGAGCGAGTGCTCGACCCAGCGCGAATCGACCCCGACCACCACGACAAAGAGCGGAAATGCCAGCAGCAGGTGGATCGCCTGCAACACCTCGACGACGCGCGCCGGCGGACAGCGGTCGAGATCGTCGATGAATAGCACGATCCGGTTGATGCCGAGATCGGTCGTGGCCTTCGCCAGCGCCGAGGGTGTGAGATTGGCCTCCGGCGCGCGCAGCGCCTCATTGTGCGCGGTGATGAGGCCGCTCAACCGGTCGAAATCCTCGCGGATGGTGGAGACGATGCCGAGATGCTTTCGGTAGTCGTCGCTCGCGGCGCGTCCCTCGATGAACCGGCTGATCATGCGCGCCGTGGGGCTTTCGTTCACCGCGGCCTGCGCCTCGGCAACGGCCTGCTCGGCAGTCGTGAGCGCCTGCGTGGAGACGGTGACCTCTACCATCGCGACCTCCACGTCCTTCCTGAGCTGCGCTACTTGCCGATCGCGGTCGTCCTTCACCTTCTGAAACGCGTCCTCGATTTTCCGCCGCACCTCCGCAAGCGGCTTGATCAACTCGCCCACGTGCCGTGCGCTGCGCGTGATCCACTGCGCGCCGCCGACCACGATCGCGACGCCCTGCACAATCACGCCGACGAGCGGACTGAAGTCGATCGGGCTGAACTTGGGTGCACTGAGAAACAGCGCCACCGCCGTGCCGGCCAGCACCCACGCGAGCGCGCCGCGTCCCTTGCCGCCGTGCAGCATCGTCAGCGCCGTGGCGCGCAGCCGGCCGCCCGTCTCGCCCAGCTCCTTGAGCTGCGCGTGCAGGCGCTCGACTGATTCCACCGCATCCGTCGTGGCAAGATGCCCCTCGTGCAATTTTTTCTGCGCTTCGGCCATCGCATCCTTCAGCCCGGACTTCCCGGCGATCTCCGCCCAGAGGTCGCGCGCGAGTTGCACACTCAGCTTGTTGTTGTGATCGCGCACGTCGGCGACGGCCTTGTCGTGTTTGCCCTGCGCCTGCGTGAGCGCGAGTTCAGCGTCCTTCAGGCGCTTCTTAGCGGCATCGAGCGCCTCGCTTGCCACGTTTAGGTTATCCAGCGCCTTGTCCTTCTCAGCCTTAATTTCGTCCGCGATGGCCTTGCCCGTGTCGCCCGCACCGGTGCCCCAGCGCCGCAGCTCGCCGAAGAGGTGCGAGACCATGCTGGCCCAGAGGTTCGCATCGACGTAGTGCCACGCGTTGAACTCGACCGTCACGACGTTGGACCAGTAGGCGCCGCCGCGCGCAGCATCCGCGCCCTGCGCCAGCCGGCGAATCTCGCCGCGCAGCTTGCCCATGAAAAAGCTCTTGCCCGAGCCCCAGTTCCCAAAAAGCCCGATGGAAAGCGGCGGCTGCAATGTCTGCGAAACGACGAGGCTCGCCATCGCCTCGATGTCCGGCCGCATCCCGAGCTTATCCTCGCCGCTCGACAAATCGGCGTTGAACGACGGCAGCAGCATGCGCGGATCGTCGGGCGAGGGCGGCGGGTTGGCGAGCGATGCAATCAGAAACACCCGCCGCCACGCCTCGCGCTCATCTTCGGGCCCGCTGGCGATGAGGCTGGAGCCGAAGGCGGCCTTGAGTGCAATGAGATCGTAGCCGGCATTGAGGAGAATTTCACCCGAGCTGGTGCCTTTCTGGACTAATGCGGAATACTCGAGCAGTGCGGCGACTAGATGCCGGGCCGCCACGCGACTGCCCTCGCGACCAGTCTCGCGCGCGATGGCGATCGCACGCTCCATCACCTTTGCCGCGCTGGGCGAGCCCGGCACTTGTTTCGCCGGCACCCGCCCGACTTCGCCCGATAGCTCGAGCCGGCGCTGCACGAACGCCTCGTTGCGCGCCGTGAGCTGCCGCAGGAAATGCACCGCCGCGCCAGTGTTGCTGCCGGAACCGCGCCGGAGGTCGTTCGTGCCAACCACCAGCAGCGCGTCGAGCAGGTGATCGCTCCGCAGCGCCGGGCTGTTGTTGGAGCGCTGGGCCAGCCCCGCCGCCGTATCGAGAATCTCATGCACCGCGGGCGAAAGCGGCTGGGCAAGGAAGGCGGGCCAGGTCGCCGCCGCGGCGCCCGCGGTTTTCGGACCGGCCTTCGGCGTCGTGTTGAGCTTTGTCTTGCGCCCGTCATCAATTATCTGCCGCACGCGCAGAAAATCCGCCTCAGTCATTGGGTGAAAAACGCAGTCCAGATCACCTACCTTCAATTCGAGGTGTGCCTTTACGCCCTGACGATTCGCCGCTGGCAGTTCTACAACCTCCGGGCGCCAATGTTCGTAGCGCTCCACGTTCTCGAGATACAAACCGTGGCCGGGCGTCGGCTCAGAATTGGAAACGACCACTTTCCCGGCAGCAAAACCGAGCAAGACGAGTTCCTTCTCGCCCGCGGAGATGACGAGACTGACCGTCTTTTGGAACGCCAGTGGTTTTTCCGTGAACCGGGCAATCAAGCCATCGCGAAGGGCGTCGCGCGCAGTTGCGGAGTCGTCAACGGCAAGTCGCCAATACGCGTGTGTTTTAACCGGAGGCGGATTCGAAGCAGACACGGCGTCCCTGCAATGCCGCGGTGCTCCGCACCGAGCAAGCCTCCATCACTGCCCCCGTCGCCCTGCTACACCCCCACCCACGCCAGACCCGCGCGCAGCCAGAGCGGGATCGTGAGGATGGCGACGGCCGTCGTGCCGATCACGATCTGCACCGCCGTCCGAGGGTGGCCGCCGTAGAGGCGCGCGAGGATCACGGGGACCATCGCGGTCGGCATCGCGGCCTGCACCACGATCACGCGCTTCAGCTCGACGGAGCATGGGAGAAATTTTGCCAGCAGCAGCATCCCGACCGGCAGGGCGCCGAGGCGGAGCAGAGCGGCGGCGATCGAGACCTTGGTGTCGAAAAGCTCGCGCGGCCGATCGACGAAGCTCGCGAGGCTCACGCCGGTCATGATCAGGCCGAGCGGGATGCCGCAGACACCGAGCGCGTGGACCGTGTCGGTGAAAACTTTCGGCAGGTGCGGCGTGAGGCCGGAAAGGTTGCACGCGATGGCGAGCACCAGCGTGATCGCGACCGGGCTCAGGATGCGGCGCCAGCCGTCGCGCAATGATTCCCCGCTCAGCGTGAGCAAGCCGACCGTCCAGAGCGCGACCTCGTCGCCCACATTGTGCACCATCAGCACGGCACGACTATCCGCGCCCCAGATGCCCGCCATGATCGGCAGCGGCAGGTAGCCATAGTTGGTGATGCCGACGGAGAGCGCAAAGGTGCGCAGGCCCGTGCCCACCTGCAGCCCAATCGCGCGCGCGACGAGCAGACCGATACGGATGCTCACGGCAGTGACCGCGAAACCCACGAGCGGCGGCCACAGCAAGTTACCCGGTTCGCGCAGCGCGGCGTTGCCGACGACCGACTCGAAGATGAGACAAGGGTAGCAGACGTTCACCGCGAGCCGGATGAGGCTCGTCTCCGCTTCGCCTTCGATCCAATGCACGCGCCGCACGGCGACGCCCACGCCGATGATGGCGAAGACGGGCACGACGAGCAGGAGGAGTTGGAAGTAGGAGGGAATCAGAGAGGGAGAGAATGAGAGAAGGAGGGAATGAGAGACTAGGAGAATTCAGAAACTCTACCGCGTGGCTTTCCCTCATTCTCTCTATCCCTCCTTCCCTGCCGCCGCCATCGCCTGCCCCGCGATCCAGCCGGTGGTCCACGCGGATTGGAAATTGAAGCCGCCCGTCACGCCGTCGATGTCGAGCACCTCGCCGGCAAAATGCAGGCCCGGGCAAAGGCGGCTCTCCATCGTGCGAAAATCCACCTCCGCCAGCCGCACGCCGCCGCACGTGACGAACTCCTCCTTG
>JANOCA010000717.1:0-1623 GCA_031411915.1 Opitutaceae bacterium | reverse complement strand
TCGGTGCCGGGAATCTCGGCGACGACGTTGGCGGCCATGAGTTCGGCCGTGTGGTAGTCGGCTTGCAGCTCGATCGCGGCGCGGAGTTTTTCGCCGGCTGCGGTCATGCGCACGAGGCGGTTGTAGTGCTCGGCGGCGACGGTGACTTGCGGCGTGATGGGCGGGGCGTCGGTCTTCCAGGCGGAGACATTGCGAATCGCGGGCGCGGCGGGCGGGGAGGATTTGCCGGAGCCCTTTTTCTTCGACGCGGATTTTTCGGGCGACGGCGCGGCGGCGGCGGCGGGCGCCTTGGCGTTGGGATCGCGGGGCGGGTAGACGGTGGCGGCGGCGGTGAACAGCGTGCCCGATTCGCCGAGTCGGCTCGGCTGCAGCAGCACGGCGACGCCCTCCTCGGCGAAAAACTGGTAGCGCTGCGGCGTGAGCGTGAGGGCGGCCCGCTGCTCGGGGTTGGCGAGTGGCGAAGTGGTCGTAGGCCGGGTGAGACCCGCGACGCCATCGTGGTTGGCGAGCGCGAGGAGGTCGGCCTCGTTGCGGCGGCGGGCGAGAGGCTCGAAGCCCACCTTCACGTCGATGGCCGCGCCGTCGAGGACGATGGCGCCGCGGAGCTTGCCGCGGTAGCGCGCGAAGTCCTCGGGTTTCCTGATGTCGACGTGGATGACCTCGCCATCGAGCGGCTGCGCGCCGAGCGAAGGCGACCACGCCTTGGGGTAGGCGATGAGCGGGATCGCCTGGGGCGCGGTGATCTGCGCGGAGAAGCGGCGCAACGACCAGCCGCGGCCGAAAGGCCCCCAGGACTCCAGCGCGGCATTCTTCAGCCCCCACGTCGTGAAGCGATCGCGCGCCCACTCGCTCGCGCGACGCAGCTCCGGCGAGCCGGTGAGGCGCGGGCCGACGATGTCGGTGAGATGACTGAGCGTGGCCATGACCTCGGAGCGCTCGAGGCCTTCGGCGCGGATGCGCTTGATGTGCTCGGGCGCGGGCGGAGCGGCCGGTGCGGAGGAAGTCGCAGGCGCGGCGGCAGGAGCGGTTACCGGGGGCGTTTGTGCGGTCCCGAGACTGAGCACGGAGAGAAACGCCGCCGTGCGGAGAACAGAGGGGTGGGGCATGGCGCGACGAGCGTTACGAACCGAATCTGCGCGGCAACGGCAAACCCATGCCGGCGCTTAAAGTGGCACAGCGTCTCGCCCGTGGAGGGTGCGGGGCGCCGCAGACCTGGGCGGGACGCCCATGCCACGACGATCCCACGGGCGGGACGCCCGTGCCACGAAATGCGCGCCGCATCCTTGCCGGCCGAGGTCCGTCCTGTGCGAATACCCGCGCATGAACTCCGCCCCCGCTGCCCTCCCTTCGCTGAGTCGCCGAACGATGCTCGCCCGCTCCGCCATGGCGCTGGCCGCGCTCACGCTGCCGCGGGTCGCCGCGCAGGCGCCCGCCAAGGCCCGCAAGCTCGCCGTCACGATCGACGACGGCCCGGTGACCGGCGCGGGCAACGATCTCGCGGCGTTTGTGCGCATCGCCGACGGGCTGCGCGAGGCATTCGTCGCGGAGAAGGTGCCCGCGATCATGTTCATCAACGAGCGCCAGCTCAACGTCGACGGCCAGCGCGATGCGCGCGTCGCCGTG
>JANOCA010000716.1:0-3891 GCA_031411915.1 Opitutaceae bacterium | reverse complement strand
CCGGGTCACGCAGGCCAGGTCAGCGCTCGAGCAGACCAGGCTCACCCTCGCCGAAGCGCAGCTCGCGATCGACGTCGAGGTGCGCCGCGCGCACTCGCAATGGCAGCAGGCGACCGAGCTGGCGGAGGTCTCCGCGAGGGTGGTCGAGCAGGCGAGCGAGGCCGTGCGCCTCGCGACCGCCCGCTACGATGCCGGCACGAGCACGCAGCTCGATCTGCTCGCGGCGCAGACCGAGCTCACGACCGCGCGCAACAACCAGATTCAGGCATTCTTCGGCTACAACGTGGCCGTGGCCGCGCTGCGCAAGGCGATGGGGCAGCCCGACGAGTTTGTGCGGAAGTAGTTTGCCGCCGGGCCCGGTCCGGCTTCGCTGTCGACGACCCCCGCGCGCTGCGGGCGTTCAAAATTATTCCGACGTCATGTCCGAAACCCACCCTCAGGCCGGGTGTCATCCCGTCGGTCCATGAAACGTCTCCGGCTTCTCCTTCTGGGCGCCGGCGCGGGGCTCCTTGTGCTCCTTGCGCTGGCGATCGTGGCTTCGTCGTCGGCTTTTCAGACGTGGGCCGCGCGGCGCGCGATGGCTGCGCGTCCGGAATTGAAGGCCAGCGTGGGCTCCGTATCCGCCGGCGCAGGCCGCACGGAGATTCGCGATCTGCGCGTCGAACATAAGGGCGTTTCGATTTGGCTGCCGCTGGTCGAGCTGGAGGTGCCGGTGATGAACTCCGGCTGGAAGCGCACGGTGATCGTCACGCGCCTCACCGCGCACGGTTGGACGATGGAGTTTCCTCCGGTTCAAGGGACCGCGCTGGCGGCGGTGCCCGCACCGGACGCGCAGCGCGTCTCGGCGGACGCGGCGGTGCAGGCGTTTGTCGGGGTGTTCGCGCAATTGGAACTGCCGGTCGATGTCTCGATCAACGGCGTGGATCTCGCGGGTGAGATTGTGCTGCCGGAGGCGCGCGGCCGGGCGAAGGTTGCGATCAAGGGCGGAGGCCTCGTGGCCGGCCGCGAGGCGAAGTTTGACGTGACGGCGACGGCGGCGCTCGTGGCCGAGGACGTGAAGTCCGTCGAGCTGCGCGGCGAAGTCACGGCCACGATGGGGCAGCCGCGGGTGTTCACCGCCTTGGGCGTGAAGCTGGACGCCACGGCGACCGGCCCCGGGTTTCCGAACGGAGCCCGGCTGCACGCCGTCGCAAATGCCAGGCGCAGCGAGGCCGGCGAGAACTACGCGGCCATGTTGGTGAGCGAAGGGCGGGAGGTTTTTTCGGTGGCGGTGGATTTTCCCACCGGTGCGCGCCGCATCGACGGACGCTGGCGCGTGCAGGCGCGGGATGCTGATCTCGTGCCCTTCGCGCTGGGGAAGCCAATGCCGGCGTTTTCGCTGACAGGGGAGGGGACGCTCGACGCCGATGTCGGCTTCACCGCCGTGCATCTGGCGGGCCGGCTCGACGCGACCGCGGATCGCCTGGGCCTGCTGCAGCGGGAGTTAGCCGAGCTGGGCCCGATCACGCTCAACGCCACCTTCGATCTGGCGCATCGGGGCGGCGCGATCGCGGCGCGGAAGTTCGAGGCGAGCCTTGGTGCCGGTGAACCGGTGGCGACCGTGCGCCTCTTGCAGGAATTCGAGATCAACCCGGGCACGGGCGAACTGCGCACGGCCGAGGTCGCACGGGAACTGCTCGCGCTGACGTTGCACGGCGCGCCGCTGGCGTGGGCCCGGCCATGGCTCGAAGGCCTCGATCCCGGCCGCAGCCGCGTGCGCGGCGAACTCTTCGCCACGCCGCGCAATGGCGGCGCGAGCCTGCGATCACGGGCCCCTCTCGCCATTGACGGCCTGACAATCACGCGCGGCGGCCAGCCGCAAATCGAAAGCGTCGATCTCCTGGTGAGCGTCGCCGCTGACTACACGCCACAGGGCTGGCAGGTGGAGATTCCGGGCCTCGCGGCGAAGGTGGGCGGCGTGACGCTGCTCACGTTTGAGGCGCGCACGGGCCGGCTCGCGGGCCGCGACCAGCCCGTGAAGGCCACCGGGCGCATCACCGCGGATTTGCCGCTGCTGGTGGCGCAACCGTTCGCCGCCGGGCGGATCGCGCTCTCCTCCGGCGAACTCGACGTCAATTTTGTCACGAGCCTTGCCCACCGCCGCGAGGTGCAGGCGAGCATCGCCCTGAAGAACCTATCGGCCAAGGCCGACGACAAGACGGTGACGCTGCCATCCATCGCAGTGGACCTCCGCGTTGATGCGATGACCGGCGGCGTCATGACCATCGTCGCTCCGATCTCCATCGAGCGGTCTGGCCGCAAGTCGGACCTCGCCGTCACCGGCACGCTGGCGCCGGTCGAGAAGACGCCGTCGGTAATCGAGGCGCTGGTGACAGGAACGCAGTTTTTCATGGAGGACGCCCAGGTTTTTTCCGCGCTGGTTCCGCGTGCTACCCCGCGGCCCGCGGGGACCGCGCCGACTCCGGGCGCGGCCGCGTCGCCGCCTTGGGCGGGGATCAACGGCTCGATCACTGTGCGCCTCAAGGAACTCATCCATTCCGAGACGCTCCGGGTGCGAAATATCACCGGTCGCGTGCGGCTCGACGCCGGCATGGTGAAGCTCGAAGGCTTGCAGGCCAGCGTGGGCGAGGCGGGACGGGCGAATGCCGACGGCACGATCACCTTCGACGCCGCGGCGCCGCACCGCTATGCGCTGGCCGCCGACGTGCGGTTGAAGGATTTCGACTCCGCCCTGGCGTGGCGTGCGTTCCAAGGCGACCGGGCGGCGCCGATCGAGGGGCGGTTCGATGTGACGAGTGTGTTCTCGGCCCGCGCCCGGGCGCTTGAGGCATTGGCGGATGCCGCGACGGGGGAGTTCACCGTGACGAGCAAGAGCGGGGTGTTTCGCGGCCTCCCCGTCAGCGTGGCGCAGGCGGCCGAATCGTCGGGCCGGCTGGCCGGCATCCTCGCGTCGATTGGGAATCTCACCGGGCGCAAGACGGGATCTGACATCGCCGGCAAGGTCGAGGCGGTGGCCGAGTTTGTGCGCGGCTTGCATCCGATGCCCTACGACCAGCTGAACTTTCAGGTGACGCGGGACGCGACGTTGCAGAGTGCGCTGGAAAATTTCACCCTGATCGCGCCGGAACTGCGCCTCACGGGGGCGGGCACAGCCACGCACCGGCAAGGCACGAGCTTGCTCGACGACGCGCTGAGCATGGAGTTCCGGCTGCGCGCGCGCGGCCGCCAGGCCGAGCTGCTCAAATACCTCGGCCTGCTCGAGGCCAAGGCCGACCATCTCGGCTACACGGAGTGCGCGCTGGCTTTTCCCGTGAGCGGAACGATTGGGCAGCCCGACACCACCGAGCTCAACCAGAGGTTCGCCGCGCTGGCGCTCGAAAAGAGCGGTGTGACCGAGAAGGCCTCCGAGCTTTTCAACAAGCTGATCGGCGGGGGCAAGTAGCCCGCGGGGGGGTAGGGACGCGCGGGGCGAGCATTGCGAGGCGCGTCGGCCATTCGTCGCATTTTTCTCGCACCGTCAGGTGCGCAGGACACAAGTGCGCTCGCACGCTTCTTGCTAGAGTGTGCTGAAATTATCCGCGTCTTCGTTCCGGCCCATCTCCTCCTCGGGGATTCTTCGTCGCGTCGCCGCGTGTAGTTGCCCCTGCCACCCGCACCATCCCCACGCCCGCATGAACTCGTTATCCCGTCGTATCGTTTCGGCCGCCGCGCCCGCCGCGGTGTTCGTCTTGGCTTCCTCCGTCTCGCTCCTCGCCCAGGCCGCGCCCGCCACGCCGCCCGTCGGCGGCGCCAAGGAGGACGTCGTGAAGCTGGAGGCCTTCTCCGTCACCGGCACCAACATCAAGCGCCTCGACCAGGAAAAGGTCCTCCCCGTCACCGTCTTTAACCTCG
>JANOCA010000715.1:0-7828 GCA_031411915.1 Opitutaceae bacterium | reverse complement strand
GGAAAAACGCGCCGACCTCGTGACGAAGGCCATCGCGACCGTCAATCTCACGCCGGCCCGCGACAAGCTCCCGCGCCAGCTCTCCGGCGGCATGCGCCAGCGCGTCTCGGTCGCGCGCGCGCTCGCGATGGATCCGCAGATTCTGCTGCTCGACGAGCCGCTCTCCGCCCTCGATGCGCTCACGCGCTCGACGTTGCAGGATGAATTCGAGCGCATCTGGGAGGCCGACAAGAAGACCGTCGTCCTCATCACCAACGATGTCGACGAGGCCCTGCTGCTCGCCGACCGCATCATCCCGCTCACGCCCGGCCCCGGCGCCACGCTCGGCGAATCGGTCAGCGTCACGCTCGCGCGCCCGCGCGATCGGAAGGCGCTGAACCACGATCCTGAATTCAAGCGGCTGCGCGCCCTCGTGACCAACCAGCTCCTCGGCTACGGCGCGAAGCGCAAGGCCACCGTCACGAAGAAGCTCATCCTGCCCGACATCCTGCCCGAGGACCTCGACGTGCCGCGCACGAGCCGCAAGCGCCCGCTGCGCCCGCACGAGATGAAGGAAGTAGCGAGCAGCGTGTAGCGAGTAGCGAGCATCCGACCACGCGCACCTCTCCGCAGACCTACTACTCGCTACCCGCTGCCCACTACTCACTACTCCCTCATGAAGCCCTTCCTCGAAATCTCCCAGCTCGGCAAAAGCTACCCGACGCCCTCGGGCCAGCCCGCCGTGATCGTCGAGCAGTTCGATCTCAAGATCCGCAAGGGCGAGTTCATCACGCTCATCGGCCACTCCGGCTGCGGCAAATCCACCGTGCTCTCGATGATCGCCGGGCTCACCGATGTCACGACGGGCGGCATCATCCTCTCGGGCAAGGAAGTCGTCGGCTCGGGCCCCGATCGCGGCGTGGTTTTCCAGGCTCCGTGCCTGCTGCCGTGGTTCACGGCATTTGAGAACGTGATGCTCGGCATCGACCAAGTTTACTACACCGCCGCGCGCGAGGAACGCCGCCAGATCGCGGAGTATTACCTCACCGTCGTTGGCCTCGCTGATGCGATGCACAAGCGTCCCGCCGAGCTTTCGCAGGGCATGCGCCAGCGCTGCGGCATCGCGCGGGCCTTCGCGCTCTCGCCCAAGATGCTGCTGCTCGACGAACCGTTCGGCATGCTCGACTCGCTCACGCGCTACGAGCTGCAGGAAGTCCTCCTCGATCTCTGGCAGAAGGATCAGAAGACGGCGCTCATGGTGACCCACGATGTCGACGAGGCGCTGTTCCTCTCCGACCGCGTCGTGATGATGACCAACGGCCCCGCCGCCACCGTCGGCGAGATCCTCGAGGTGAAATTTCCCCGCCCGCGCTCGCGCAAGCAGCTGCTCGAAGATCCGTTCTATTACGAACTCCGCGCGCACCTCATCGGCTTCCTCGAGGAGCGCTCGCACCACCGCCCCGAACGCGCCGCCACCCCCACCCCGCCTCCCGCACCGCCGCGCCGCCGTAATTTTCTTAGCGCCCTGGTCCACGCTTGAACCAACGCCACCACCACCGCCCATGAAACCGATCACCCGACTCCTCGCCCTCGTCGCGCTCGCGGCTCCCGCGTTCGCCCAATACACGCCGCCGCCGCCCCCGCGGCCGTTCCCCGGCTTCGCCAACGAAAAGCTGCGCGCCGAGAACGTCTACATGTCCGCCTGGGACATCGCCGCCAACTACCGCGCGCGCTACGAGTCCAAGCTCGGCGCCGGCTTCACCGACGCCGGCTCGAACTGGGATTTCTCCAAGCGCCCCATCGACGACAACAACAACGCCTACCTCCTCTCGCGCCTCATGCCGCGCGTCGGCTACACGGGCAAGCGCCTGGCCTTCACCCTTGAGGGTCGCGCCAGCTCATCGCTTGGCGACGAACGCTTCAACCCCACCGCACCCGGGAAGGCTCTCGCGGAAAACGACAGCGGCGTGGATGTGCACCAGGCGTTTGTCTTCGTCGGCAACCACAAGGAGTTTCCCGTTTCCTTGAAAGTCGGACGGCAGGAACTCGCCTATGGCGACCAGCGCCTCGTCGGCCATTTCCGCTGGAACAACAACGCCCGCACCTTCGACGCGCTCAAGGTCCGCTGGCAGAACCCGCTCTTCGGCGTCGATGTGTTCACCGGCGGCGTCGTCTACAACGACTCGCGCAATCTCAACAAATCCAACTCCCAGGATCATTTCTCAGGCGCCTACTTCAATTTCCCCACGCTCCTGAAGAACGAAATCACGGAGGCGTATTTCTTCGCGCGCAACGTCGAGCGCGGCATCGCCACCGACAACTGGAGCGGCGTGCCGGCACCCTTCCGCTTCCCCGGCGCGCAGGATACCTACACCGCCGGCATCCGCGTGAAGTCGAAGCCGAATGCCTACGACCCCTTCGACTACGCCTTCGAGCTGATGCAGCAATTCGGCAACCGCACCGCCGTCTTCCCCGCGACGGCGCCAACCGCCGCGCTCGCCGCGCCGCGTCTCGACCACAAGGCCTACGCCGCCGTGCTGCAGGCCGGCTACACTTGGACGGAGAACACGCGCCAGCCGCGCCTCGCGCTGATCTACAGCTACGGCTCCGGCGACAAGACCGCGACCGACACAAAGAGCGGCACTTTCCAAAACCTCTTCCCGACGAACCATCTGTTCTACGGCTACATGGATTTGAGCAGCCTCCAGAACCTGCACGACATCCGTCTCGCCTACACCATCAAACCCACGACGACCTCGGTCATCGCGCTTGAGGCCCACACCCACTTCCTCGGCCGCACCACGGATTTTTGGTATAACGTCGCCGGCGTGCCGCGGAACTTCGCCGGCGCGGCCGTCGGCAGCGGCGGCGGCTACCGCATCAATCCCGGCTACTCCAAGCACGTGGGCAACGAACTCGACCTCGTCGCCGCGTGGACCTTCAAGCCCTACGCGCAAATCGAGGCGGCGGCGTGCCGCTACTTCCGGGGTAACTACATCAAGCAATCGCTCGCCAACGTCGGCTCGAAGGACGCGACCTACTTCTACGTGCAGGTCACGCTGAATCTGTAACGCGGACATCGGCCTAGACCGTCCTGAATCGCGGGTCGTCCCCGGCTGGCCGCATCCCGGCCAGCCGCAGCTGTTTATTCGCCCGGTGATCAATGCGGGCTGTTCATCATCAACTCGAAAATAATTCAGCCTGCTCATTCTCGCCCAGTCCGCCGTGGCACCTCGCCTGCTCAACTCCACCCATGTCGTCCACTCCCGCTTCGCTCCCGCCCGCTCCTTTCGGGGCGTTTACGCCTGAGCAAAAGGAGTATCTCGCTGGATTCATGGCCGGGGCCGGCGCGAGCGGGCTTATGCCCTTCGTCGGGCAAAACGCCGCCGGCCAGATCACCGCCACTCCCGCCGGCGCCGCCACGTCCAATCTCGCCGCGCCCGCCGCCGAGCCGACCGTCCACGGCACGCCGCTGTCCGACCTCTGCAAGGAGGAGCGTTGGAAATACGACGAGAACCCGCTCGACGCCTGGGACCGCCTGCTGAAACACGCCGACGAGAACAAGGTCCCCGACGCCGAGCACACCTACCGGTTCAAGACCCACGGCCTCTTCTACGTCGCGCCCGCGCAGGACAGCTTCATGATCCGCCTGCGCGTCCCCGCCTGCGAGATCACCGCCACGCAGTGCCACGGCCTCGCCGATCTCGCCGCCGAGCTGGGCAACGGGCGCATCGACATCACGACGCGCGGCAACCTGCAGCTCCGCGAGTTCAAGCCACGCGACATCGTCAAGGTGCTCACCCGTGTGCAGGAACTCGGCCTGACCTCGCGCGGCGCCGGCGCCGACAACATCCGCAACGTCACCGCGTCGCCGGACAGCGGATTCGCGCCCGACGAGCTGCTCGATGTGCGGCCCTACGCCAAGGCGCTGCACCACTACATCGTCAACCACCGCGACCTCTACGGACTGCCGCGCAAGTTCAACGTCGCCTTCGACAACGGCGGCAGCATGTCCGCCGCCGCCGACACCAACGACATCGGCTTCTTCGCCGTGCGGCAGAAATCCGACGGCGCCGTCGCCTTCCGCGTGCAACTCGGCGGCATCACCGGCCACAAGGATTTCGCGAAGGACACCGGCTTGCACGTGAAGCCGAGCGAAGCCGTCGCCATCGCCGTCGCAATGATCCGCGTCTTCGCGGAAAACGGCTGCCGCACCGATCGCAAGAAGGCGCGGTTGAAATATCTGCTCGAGGCATGGGGCGTGGAGAAATTTATCGCCGAGACCGCCAAGAAACTCGCCTTCCCGCTCGCTCACGCACCGCTCGAAATCTGCGACCCGCGCCGTCCGGTCGAAAAGCACGCATGGCTCGGCGCGCGCAAGCAGGCGCAGCGCGGCCTCAACTCCCTCGGCATCGGCGTGCCGGTCGGCCGCGTCTCCGCGAAGCAGCTGCACGCGCTCGCTGATCTCGCGACGCACTACGGCAAGGGCGAGCTGCGCCTCACCGTGTGGCAGAATCTCCTCATCCCGCACGTGCCCGATGCGTTCGTCGAGACGCTGCGCCGCAGCGTGCAGCGGATCGGCTTTTTCACCGAGGCGTCCTCGGCCGCCGGCGGCATCATCGCCTGCACCGGCAGCCGCGGCTGCAAATACGCCGCGACTGACACCAAGGCGCACGCTCTCGGGCTGTTCAAGCACCTCGAAGGCCGCGTCACCGTGGGCTCGCCCGTCAACCTGCACTTCACCGGCTGCCCCAACTCCTGCGCGCAGCACTACTGCGGCGACATCGGCTTCGTCGGCGCCAAGCTCGCCGATGGCACCGAGGGCTATCACGTCGTCCTCGGCGGCGGCATGGATCACGAGCAGGGCATCGCGCGTGAAATCTTCCGCGGCGTCCGCGCCACCGAGGTCAACGCCCTCGTCGAGAAAGTCCTCGTCACCTACGAAGCCAAAAAACATCTCGGCGAAACCTTCGTCCAATGGTCGCGCCGCCACTCCGTGAAGGAGCTGCAGGAATTCCTGTCCCAGTAGGGCGGGTCTGTGACCCGCCCTCCGCACCGCTTCCGATGTCCACCGCCCCCTTCATTCCCGACAGCGCGCCCTTCTCCGCCGAGCAGCGCGCCTGGCTCAACGGCTTCTTCGCCGGAATGTTCTCTCGTCAGCTGGTAGGCAGCCCGCTCGCGGGCGCAGGTCTATCCCCGCCTGCTCTCACCCCGCTCACGATTCTCTTCGGCTCCCAGACCGGCACCGCCGAGGGCCTCGCCAAGCGCGTCGCCAAGGAAGCCGGCAAGCGCAACTTCGCCCCCACCGTGCTCGACATGGCGCAATGCGATCTCGCGAAACTCGCCGGGGAGAAGAATCTCCTCGTCCTCACGAGCACCTATGGCGACGGCGAGCCCCCCGACAACGCCCAGGCCCTCCACACCGCCCTCGCCTCCGCCGTAGGCAGCTCGCTCGCGAGCGCTCAGTTGCCCTCCCTCCGCTTCTCCGTCCTCGCCCTCGGCGACACCAACTACACCCAGTTCTGCAAAGCCGGCGCCGACTTCGATCTCTACCTCGAGAAACTCGGTGCCACCCGCGTGACTCCACGCGCGGACTGCGACCTCGACTACGAGGAGAAATTCACCGCGTGGCTCAACACCGCGCTCGCCGCGCTGTCTTCAAATGTGGGAGGGGCTTTACGCCCCGAGGTTGTGGCGGAATCGGGGCATAAAGCCCCTCCCACAGAAATCGAGCCCGCCTACTCCAAGAAAAATCCTTTTCCCGCCCTTCTCCTCACCTCCCGCAACCTCAGCGCCCCTGCCTCCGCCAAGCAGATCAACCACGTCGAGTTCGATCTCACGGGTTCCGGCCTCGTCTACGAAGCCGGCGATGCTCTCGGCGTCATCCCGCACAATTACCCCGCGCTCGTCGCCGATGTGCTCGGCGCGCTCGGCTGCGACGGTGAGGAGGCCGTGCCGGCGCCCGACGGCAGCACCGTCCCTCTCCGCCGCGCCCTCACCGAGTTCTACGATCTCGGCAAACCCACGCCTGACTTGCTGAACCTTGTGGGAGCGACCTTGGTCGCGGCTGAGCCGAGTGGAGTCGCGAGCAAGCTCGCTCCCACAGCCCCGCATCACGTCGTCGATGCGATTCTCGCCGGCTCCGACACGAAGCCTGCTCCAGTCGATTTCATCGGCGCCCTGAAAAAGATCCAACCACGTCTTTACTCGATCTCTTCCTCGCCCAAGGCCCACCCCAACCAAGTCCACCTCACCGTCGGTGCCGTGCGCTACGATCTCGCGGGCCGCGCGCGCAAGGGCGTGTGCTCCACCTTCCTCGCCGACCGCGCCGTCTCCGGCGAGACCCGCGTCGGCGTGTTCGTCCACTCAAACAAGGCATTCCGTCCGCCTGCCAATGGCGACACTCCGATGATCATGGTCGGCCCCGGCACCGGCATCGCGCCGTTCCGCGCGTTCCTCGAGGAACGTCGTGCGACAGGAGCCCGCGGGAAAAATTGGCTGCTCTTCGGCGACCAGCGCGCAGCCACGGATTTCATTTATCGCGACGAACTGCTCGCGATGCAGGCCGACGGCACGCTCACCCGCCTCGACCTCGCGTGGTCGCGCGACCAGCAGGAAAAAATCTACGTGCAGAACCGCATGACCGAGCATGCCGCCGAATTCTTCGCGTGGCTCGAGCAGGGCGCGCACTTCTACGTCTGCGGTGACGCCAGCCGGATGGCCAAGGATGTCGACGCCGCGCTCCACACCGTGATCGAGCGCGCCGGAAAAAAAACCACCGACGAAGCTGCCGCCTACGTGCAGGCGCTGAAGACCGCGAAACGCTACGCGCGCGATGTGTATTGAGTGGAAGTAGCGGGCATCGAGTAGCGAGTAGTGAGCATGAAAAAACATAACCCAACTCCGATCGCCGCGGCTACTCGCTACCCGCTACCCGCTACTCGCTACTAACCTGTGGTCGCGTCGCCAAAAACTTTCCCGCTCCTCGCTGAACTTCTTGCCGAACAGCAGCGGTTGCAAACGCCCGTCGCGCAGTTCGCCACCGCCCACGACGCCGGCGTCTCGTTCGTGCCCCAGCTCATCCCGCTGACGAAGCCGCTGCCCGGCGAGCAATACGCCTTCGAGGTCGATCTCGATTCCTGCACCGGCTGCAAGGCGTGCGTCTCCGCGTGCCACTCGCTCAACGGCCTCGACGACGAGGAGACGTGGCGCGACGTCGGCCTGCTTGTAAGCCCGAGCCGCGCGCATCCTTTCACGCAGACAGTGACGACCGCGTGCCATCACTGCGCCGATCCCGCGTGCCTCAACGGCTGCCCCGTGCTCGCCTACGAAAAGGACCCGATCACGGGCATCGTCGTCCATCTCGACGACCAGTGCATCGGCTGCAGCTACTGCGTGCTGAAGTGCCCCTACGATGTGCCGAAGTTTTCCGAGCGCCTCGGCATCGTGCGCAAGTGCGACATGTGCCACAGCCGCCTCGCCGCCGGCGAAGCGCCCGCGTGCGCCCAAGCCTGCCCCACCCACGCGATAAAGATCGTGACCGTGCAAAACCGGAAACCTGAAACCGGAAACCGGATAGCCCAGTCCAATCCCGATCGACTCGGTTTTGAACTTTCCGGGGTCCGGTTTCCGCAATCCGGTATTGCCGACTCCGCCTACACCCGACCCACGACGCGCTATATCTCCAGCCGCCCGCTCCCGGAAAATCTTGTCGCCGGGGATGCCACCACGCTCCGCGTGCAACCCGCCCACTGGCCGCTCGTGCTCATGCTCACGCTGCTGCCCGCCGCGGTCGGGCTCCAGCTTGCCGCCGCCTGTGGGTCGGGCTTTACGCCCGACATTCCGATCC
>JANOCA010000714.1:0-3646 GCA_031411915.1 Opitutaceae bacterium | reverse complement strand
GGTCCTTGGCAATTTTTCCCTCGAGGATGAGGCGGCGGAGATTGCCGTAGGTGGAGACGTTGTTGAAGCCGTGGTCATGCACGCCCACGTGCGAGACGTGCGACGCCATGTGCCGCACGGTCTTCACGCGGCCGCGCTCGAGCATCGCCGTGTCGCCGGTCGCGTCGAAATGCAGGAACGCCATGCCGAACTGGAAGCCCTGCGTCCACTCGGTCCAGCCGCGCGAGGTGTATTTTCCCTTCCACGTGAAGACCGGCGTGCCCTTCGAGGGGTCCCACGCGGCGTCGATCGCGTGGATTTTCTGGCCGGCGAGCTCGAACACGCGGGCGGTTTTCTTGCGCAGCTTCTGCGGGGTGAGGTTGGCGTTGATTTTCATGCAGGGACGTTAAGGGACCAAATGACTAAAGGACCAAGGGACCAAAGGACTATCCAAAAAAGTGCGCGCCAGGCTGCCTCAGGAACGGGCCGGGAAAATAAAAAACCGGCCGCGGGAAAATCCCGGGGCCGGTTTTGTGAGAGTCCGGGCGACGATTACTTTGCGACCTTCTCGGACCAGGGCTTCCAGTTCCAGCCGTTCTTCCAGTGCTCGCTCGGCTGTGCGTAGGGCTGATAACGGCACAGCGCCAGATAACCGAGAACCAACACGACGAGGATCGTGATCGTGCGGCGGCGGCGGGCGGCGGCCTCCTTGTCCTCGTAGGGATCCTCGAGGGAGCGGATGGAGCCCTCGGGCAGGATCGCGCGCTGGGTGAGCGCGGTGCCGAAGGGGATGTTGATCTTGACGCGGCCGTTGATGGCCCAGCCGTTGGCGTCGAGGATCGGGCCGAGCGTGCGCTGGCGGAGCTTGAGGAACGCGATGATCACCGCGGGCGTGGAGATCGCGAGCATCACGGCGAGGATGATCAGGGGGAACTGCCACCAGGCAAATTCCGAGAGCTTGGCCCCGACGGTGGCGAGCGCACCGCCGATGGCGCCGACGGCGACACCGATGGCGGCGACGACGCCGACGTCCATCTTCTTCGGCGGCTCAGTCGGTTTAGCCGGCGCCTGCCCGGCCTGGGCGGCCTTGGCGGCGGCGGCATCGGCGGCGGCGGCCACCGTTTTGTCAGCGAGTTTGCTGAGGCGCTCGTTGGACGCGGCGTCGGCGGCGGCGGCGCGCTTGGCGGCCATCTCGTCGAGCATGCGGACGAATTTCTTGTAGGGCGACCAGAAGGCCTGCCGGAGGCTGATGGGACTGTCGACGATGCTGGTGATGACGGCATCCCAGTCGCGGCCCTTGCGATCGTAGAAGACTCCATGGCGGCCGACGAAGAGGTAGTCGCTGTCGCCTTGGCTGAAGCAGCAGGCGACGGTCATCGCGGCGCCGCCGGCGCGGGTGCAGTTGACGTAGGCGATGTAGGCCTTGCTCATCGCGGCGAGCGGCTGCGGGGCATCGACCCTGACGCAGAGTTCGCAGGAGCGGCTGTCGAGGTAGAGGGTGCCGGCCTGGAAAGTGGCCCAGCGGTCGCGCGAATAGAAATCGGCGAAGTTGACGAAATTGTGGAGCAGCGTGCGGAAGTCCTTCGTGAAGCGGAGGAGCTTCTCGACGTTGGCGATGGCCGCGGCCTCGGGGGCGAGCGCGGCGTCCTGCGCGACGAGCGCGGTGAGCGCCGCCTTGCCCTGGCCAGCGAGGATGGCCTTCACGCGATCGAGGCCGAGGACCTCGACGGAGCCACCGGCCTTCCCTGCGGTCCACGCCTCGTAGGCGGCGAGCTTGCCGTTGAGGTCGGTCCATTCGGCGGCGGTGAGGGAAGTCTTGCTGGCGCCGAAGGCCGGGGTGACTGCGGCGCTGTGTAGCGTGGCAATGGCGGCGGACCAGGCGGGATTGACGCCGTCGGCGAGCGGCAGCGCGCGGCCGGGCTCGACGCGGGCGAGCGGGAACAGCGCGATCTCGGCGGACGAGGAGGCGAGCTCCTTGGCGGCGAAGGCGGCGAAGTCCGCCTCGGCGCGGTTGACGATCGCGGTGGCGCGGGCATCGAACGCGGCGAGCCGGCAGCGCGCGAAGAAATCCTCGACCTTGGCGCGCACGGCCTTCACGGCGGCGAGCGCGGCGGCGGTGTTGGCGCCGAGCGGGGCGTCGTTGCCGGCGGTCCACGCGACGTAGGCGGCGCAGTCGGCAAAGAAGGCGTCGATGCGCGCCTGGTCGATGCCCGGGGTGGCGCTGCGGTCGGCGACGGCGCCCTTGGTGGCGATGATGTCGGCGATGAGCTGCGTGATCGCGGCATCGGGCGCCGAGGTGGCGGTGATGATGCCGTCGCCGTTAAACTTGGTGCCGGCGAAAATCTTCGCGGTGTCGGAGGCGTCGGCGAGTGCGATGGCGTCGCCAGCTTTGCCGAGGTTTTTGAGGATCTGCCTCGCCGAGGCGATGAGGACCTTGCCCTCGGGCGTCGCATCGTTGAGCGCGGCGAGCGGAAGAGAGTCGGTCTCCTTCAGCAGATCGCCGGTGTCTTTCAGATGGAGGGAAGCCCACTTGATGGCGCTGAGGAGCTCGGGGACGCGGATGCGGCCGTCGCCATCGGTATCGATGAGCGCGAGGGTCTTTTCGTCGAGCTCAAGGCCCTTGACCGGACAGCTCAGGGCGACCCAAAGCTTTTGGTCGAGTTCACCGAGTGCGAGCAGATCGGCGCCTGTGGCGAGAGTGACTTGGTCGAGACCGCCGGTGCGGAAAAATTTCCAGGTGTGCGAAGCGGAGGAGGAAGGCATGAGAGGAACGGAGTAGAGGGGGAGGAGGCTGGACGATGGTAGGTGAGCACCTACTGGCAATGTATTAACCCTGCGGATAGTCAGAATGCCGCAGGGCGACACCGGGGGAGCCGCTGGATTCCGGGAGTTGCGCGGTATTGGACGCGGGCAGGAGACCGAAAACGAACGCGGGAAGGCCGAAGTCGCGGGCGACGCGAAGGCGCCGACTGTCGGGGGATGGGGCGCTGCCGCGGATGAGAAGAGTGCGCCGGAAGCGGGACCGTAAGGCTATTTCACCACTCCGAAATCCTCGAGATACTGCTCCACGATCGTCTTGAGCGGCGGGGGCTGCGGCAGGCCGAGGGCGATGGCGCGGGCGCCGTCCACACTCACGGGCCAGTTGCTCACGATGCCTTGGATGCGCGCGTCGAAGGCATCGACGATCGGGCCAAGCTTGAGGCCGCGATCCGCGGCGACTTGTTGCAGCGTCGCGGCGGCGAGATTCGGCGTCACGCGGTGCGCGGGCAGGACATAGGCACGATCGCCGCCGAGCTTCGCGGCGGGCACCTCGTGCAGCGCGACGAACGAATCGATCACGGTGCGATAGGCGGTCATCGGGTGCTGCTGATCGCGGCGCACGGGGAGCTGGCAGGGTTCGCCGTTGAGCGGCTCGCGGAACATCCCGCTCGCCCAGCTCGACGCCGCGGCGTTGGGCTTGCCCGGACGGACAATCACGGTGGGCAGGCGCGCGGAGCGGCCGTCGAGGAATCCCTTGCGCGAGTAATCGTTGATGAGCAGCTCGCAGATCGCCTTGGTCATGCCGTAGGTCGTGCGCGGCGTGAGCTTGGTGAGATCGGTGTTGGGATCGGCCATCGCCTCGCCGCCGTAGCAGGCGATGCTGCTCGCGAAGACGACGCGCGTGCGG
>JANOCA010000713.1:0-11516 GCA_031411915.1 Opitutaceae bacterium | reverse complement strand
CGCCAATGCGCGCGGCGCCGCAGGCCGCGGCTCCACGTGCGAGGCGCAGGATGCGATGATAGCCCGCCGCGCGCAGCCGCGCCTCGAGGCCCGGGACTTGCGCAGTGCGATCGGTGAGCGCGATGGTGCACGGATCGGAGGCGTGCGGGGACTGGTGCAGGAACGTCTGCAGACCCTGCACGAGCGTGGCGACGAACGCCTGCGCATCAGCCGCGAGCTGCTCGCGCTTGGCGAGCATTTCATAGGTGCGCTTGGCGGTGCTGATCTGGAAGCGGTGCTCGGCGGTGCCGTTGAGCAAAAAATCCTTCGCTTGGCGGAAGAACATCTGCTCGATACGTCCGTCCTCGAGGATATCGAACGCGGTGTGTCGGAGGAATCGGTTGCCCATCGCGGCCGTGAAATGCTTCAGCAATGCGGCGAAGCCCGACTGGGGGAGATGGATGAAATCGCGGCGCTCGAGCCGCTCCTTCGCGGAGAGCAGCGTGATGTCCGCTCCCTCGAGATGGAGATCGACGAGCACGACTGGCAGGGCGGGGTTAAAACCTCCCGCGCGCGGATCGCAGAGCGTCGCGCAGCCGGCATCGACGATGCCGGCTAGCGGGAGCTTGAGCTCGCCCGCCATGCCGAGCAGAAGGCCGATTTTTTCCTCTTCGGTCGCCGGATCCTTCAGGTAGGCACCGGGCACCGCGAGGACAACCTTGCCCGCGTCCGCACCGGCGGCGGCCGTGGCGCGACGCGCAAAATCGCTGAAGAAGTGAAACGCGAGTTCCGAGAACGGGGCCGCCTTGCCCAGCGGCCCTACCGTCGAGGGCTCGTGGGCGAGCCGCGCCCAGAAGGTGTGCGCCACGCGCCGGGGGTGGACGAACCAGTTGTCCTCGGCGGCGCGGCCGAAGGCGAATTTCTGGCCGTCGAAGTAGGCGAAGCCCGGCCAGTCGGACTGGCCCTGCGCATCCGCGATTAAGAGCGGGCGGACGTTTTCGTTTTCACCGACGGCGGCTTGGAAGGCGGCGTCGCACAGATCGATTCCGAGGGTGGCCATGATGAGCGGGCTAGGCGAATGTCGTGGTGTTGGCGCTCTCTTCCTGCGTGGGCACCTTCATCACATCGATCAGCTTGTCGCGACAGAAGGCCTGGGTCTCGATGATGAATGCCTCCTGCCGAGCCTGCACGAGGTGGAGAAAAAACATGAGCACGGTGCAGAGCGCGAGGCCGACGAAGGTGGAGTTGAACGCGAGGCCCAGGCCCGTCGTCACGGCGGAGATGTCGCCGCGGATCGCGGCGTCGGCGTAGTTCAGCGCCTCGCCGATGCCGCGCACGGTGCCGATGAAGCCGATGGCCGGAATCGCCCACGCGATGTAGCGCACCATGCCAAGGGACGAGTCGAGCTCGTCGCCCGCCAGCTCGGCGCGCTCGCGCACGGCGTTGGCGGCATCCTGCACGGAGCGCGTGGCGTGGAAGCGGTGCAGCGAGGCGAGGATACACTCAGGCAGGAGTCGTTCTCTCCAGCGAGACTCGCGCTCGACGGCGGTCTTGAGTTCCTTGTAGCGGTCGATCGCGTCATCCGGGATGATGCGCTCGCCGGGCTGCACGCGGATGAAATCATGCTTCAGCAGCGCGCGCTCCTTGGTCACGTGGATGAGCTTGTAGCCGAGGATGATCATGCCCCAGAGGCAGAACACTATTTCCCACTTCGGCTCCTCGTCCTTGATGATGACATAGAGGCTGCGTTCCTTCATCTCGGCGGAGTCGCCGCTTGCGCCACGGGCGACGGCGAGCTTGCGCTTGGTGATCGACTCGTTGGCGCGGGGTATGACCGTCTTGGCATACCAGACGTTCACCAGGACGGCGGCAAAGATGACGCCGAGCACCGGCACGAGGAACTCGAGGGAAAGAAAACCCTTGTTTCGTGAAATCATGGGAATAAAAGCGGGGGCGGGGTTGGATTGCTGACCCTTATGCTCTGAATCTCTGGAATTTCAAATGCAGCGACGAGTTGTTGTCGTGACGACAGGAAAATCGCCTCCGACGGTTGAAATGAACCGGAACACAAATTAGCTGGCATGCGTCTTTCCGCCCCGCAGGTTTTATTCCCACTCCCATGATTCCGCAATTCTCCTCCCGTCCCAGCCGCGAGATTCTCCGCAACCGCATCGTGGCCCTCGGAACATCGCTCGCCCTCGTTGTGGCGACGGGCTGCTCCTCCGGCGTCGCTCCCTCGAAGACGGCCAGCAACGCGGGCACCGGCGCCGTGATCGGCGGCTTGGGCGGCGCCGTCGCCGGCAACAACAGCAGCATGGGCACCGGCACGGGCCTCGCGGCCGGCGCGGCGCTCGGCGCAATCACGGGTGGCATCATCGGCATGGTGCAGGACGCCAAGGATCGCCGGGAGCAGGACCGTCTCGCGCAGGAGCGCGCCTACCAGCAGGAACTCGCGAAGAAGCGCGCCGAGGAGGCGAAGAACAAGGCTGCGTTGGAGGAAGAACTGATGATCGCCGAGGGTTTCCGCATCTCGGACCTCGAGCTCAACGATGCGAAGAAAAAACAGGAGAACACCTTTGATCGCCTGAAGAAATTGCAGGAGGAGCGCTCCGCGGCCATCGCCAAGAAGAAGGCCCTCGATGAGGCGCACGAGAAGACCCTTTCCGCGGAGGCCGAGATCGCGCGCCTGGAGGAAGAGCTGGCCCGCCTCAAGGGCGAGGAAGCGCAACGCGGCAAGGCCGGCGCGCAACCGGCGGCTGCCGGCAGCAAGACCAGCCAATGATTGGGTCGTGCCCACGGCCGCCCCGCGCATGAACTGGTTACTTCCCCCCGCTTCCGCGCTCATGGCGCTGTTCGTGGCGGGATGCGGGACGCAGCCGCGGACAGCCGTAAAGATCGACGCGATCGCGAAGCCGGTGCCCGGCCAGCAGCAGTCGTTCAAGCTGAAGAGCAAAGATCCGCGCCTCGGAGAGGAGAACCTGCGCTACCGCGAGGCGGCGGATTTCGTCCGCACGGCGCTTTCCAGCAAAGGGCTCTACGAAGCTCCGTCCGAGGACAAGGCCGACATGATCGTTGAACTCGACTATGGCATGGATGCGCCCCGCTCCAAGATGGAGCGCGTGAGCGTGCCGGTCTACGCGCAGGTCGGCGGCGCGGTGCGTTACGAATCGGTGCCGGTGACCGATTCCCGCGGCAACACGAGCCTCCGCACGGTGGCAGTCTACGAACCGCCGCGCAACGAACTCATGGGCTACGACGAGCAGCCGCGCCTCATCACCATCTACGAGAAGTATCTCAAGATCACCGCGCGTGAAAACAAAGCGGCGAGCGAGGGGCGGCCCCCGGCTGAGCTTTGGAGCATCCACGCCAGCGCGGAAGACGAGAGCAAAGATCTCAGGAAGTATCTCCCGATCATGGCGTCGGCCACGATGGATTACATCGGCCAGGACTCTTCCACGCAGAAGGTCGTGAAAGTGAAGGCCGATGGCCAGGACGTGGATTTCATTCGCCGCAAAATGAACGGCCCGCCGGCCCAACCGGCTCCCAAGCCGGCGGCGGATTCGAAAAACTAAGCGAAGCGGGCAGCCTCACGCCGGGGCTCATTTCGCTCAGTTTCGTCCGGATGGTGACGATTGACGTGTCTACTCATGGTCGCAGATCTCGTCGCCCGCCTTACGCCCGCTGATGTGGTCCGGGGCATGAAGAATCTGCCCTCATCGCCGAAGGTGATTCCCCGCCTGAAGCAGCTCCTGGGCGACGGCAACTCCGCGATGGAAGACATCGTCGCCTTGGTGCGGCTGGATCCGGGAATCGCGGCGCGGGTGCTGGTGACGGCCAACAGCGCTTATTTCAGCATGGGCGCCCGTTGCATCACGGTCGATCAGGCGGTGAACCGCGTGGGCTATGACCGAATCTACGAGCTCGTCTCCTATGCGGTGGCGTCCCAGGTGCTCGTGCGCCCCGTCGAGACCTACGGCCTCGAGGCTGATGATCTTTGGAAGATGTCCGTGGCCTGCGCGCTCGCGACCGATGTGATCGCGGAGCACACGTTGCAGAATCGGAGCGTCGCCTACACGGTCGGGCTGTTGCATGCCGTCGGCATGGTCGCCGTCGACGAATGGGCGTTGCGCGGTGGCAAGAAGCTGTTTTTCGCGACGGCCGGCTACCCGACCGAGGCGACGGAGAGTGAGCGCGCCGCGCTGGGCTTCACGCAGGCAGACGTCGGCGCCGCTTTGCTTGACCAGTGGGAATTTCCGCTGGGCATGGTCGAGCCGGTGCGCACCCAATACGCGCCGCGCTCCACGATCGCCTACGCGCCGATGGCGAGCCTGCTGCTCGCGGCGAAATGGATCCGCTCCGCGGTGTGCGTTTCGTCCGTCGATCTGCGGCCGCCTTTGCCGGAGGCGACGCAGATCGAGCCGTTGGGTCTGGCGCCCACGGAACTTGAGGCGATGGCCACCACGGTCGGTGAGCGGCTGGCCGAGGTCAGTTCGTTGCTCGACACGCGCAGCATGACCAGAACTGCGGGCGGCCGACACCGCTTTCCCACGCAGGACTGGCACCGCGGCGGCGCGGATCGCTACGAGCAGCGCGCGTAGATTTTTTGCAGCATCGCCACGGAGGGCGCTTGGGCCGGCGCTCCCGCTCCTGTGGGGCGCGTGGCACCGAGGCTGGAGCGGAGCAGAAGCTGCTCGTTCTCCTTGTCGAGCTGGAGGATTTGCAGGATGCGTGCCCGGGATTTCTCGAGCGCGTCCCGGGTAGCCGGATCGCGCACGGAGGCGGCGGGGAGCGTGCGCAGCGCCTCGAGCGAAGTGTCCAGCCGGGCGAGCAGCGCGCGCTTCCGTTCAATCAGCGCCGCGTCGGGCGCGCGTTGCTGCGTGCGGAGAAACCGGTTCTCCTCTTGCACGCACTGGTGAATCTCGTCGCAGAGGCGGTGGTGTTCCTGGATCGTCTCGAGTTGGGTCATGGAGTGACGGGGGATGTCGGGCGCGGCGTGACCGCTGCCGACTTGTCCGCCGTGGACTCCAAGGCCTTCGAAAGTTGCTGGCCGACGCGGTCGCGCCACTCGAGATGTTCGATGCGCCATTTCGCCATCTTTGCAAGCTCCGCGAGGTCCGGGCCGGGAGTGCCGGCGCTGGCGGCCTTGATGATTTCCTCGTAGGCGAGGCGCGCGCGATCGGGCTGGCCGAGGCGTTCATCGCACAGTGCGATCTGATAGCTGATGGGGAGGCGCCAGGCGGGCTCGGGAGAAAGCTGCAGCACACCCGCGTAGATGGTGCGGGCATTGTTGGTGTCGCCGGTCTCGTAGAAATCGTTGGCGAGCTGGTTGCCGGTCTTGCGCTGCCAGTAGGCCCAGCGCTTGGCGTCGGCCTCGCCGCGCGATTTCTCGCTGCGGAGCAGATCGAGCGTGGCGGCCAGAGCCTCCTGCGGCCGCTTCAGCTCGCGCAGGGAGACGGCGAGCAGATAGCGGGCCTCGGGCACATTCTCATCCTCGGGCCATTGCTCGATATAGGCGCGGAGCGTGCTGACTGCGCCCTCGGCATCGCCTTGGAGCCGGAGGGCGTAGCCGGCCTTGAAATGCGCGCGGGCGCGATCGGCGGGCGCAAGATCGAGGAGGCGGAGACGGGAGAAAAACTTGTTGGCCTCGGTGAAGTTGCCGGACTGGAAATGGGTCTCCGCGATCTCGAACTGGGCGGTCTTCGCGAGGACTTGGTAGCGCTCCATGCTCTCGCCGGTGAGCTTGAGCGTCGAGTTGAGCACGCTGTAGAAGCGCGCGATCGCGAGCTTGTGGGCACCGAGGGCGCGCAGGGTGCGGCCCAGGGCGAGCATCGCCTCGGGGGTCTCGTCCGCGTCCCCATGCTCCTTCAGAAAACGCTCATAGATCGCGGCCGCCTTGGTGAGCAGACCTTGGCGGCGGTGAAGGTGCGCGAGGCCGAGCAGCGCGGCGCGCTCCTCGGTCGCCGGCACGCGCGGGGCGCCGAGCACCTGGCGAAACGCGATCTCGGCGGCATCGTATTCGCCGCGTTCGCCGAGACGGACGCCGAGGTTAAGGAGGCTGCGCATCTCCTCTTCCTCGGATGCGAGTCCGGTTTGCGGCGCCCGCGGGGTCGAGGCGGCGGGACTGGGGACTGCCGCGGGTGCGGGCGCGGCGGGCTCGGCGGCCGTCATGGTGACGGCCGACGCCATCCAGAGCGCCGCCCTGGCCCAAGCGGGAGCGGGCGCGGACAGAAGATGGCGTCGGCGAATCATCATGGGGTTTGGCGATAGGTGGCTGAGCTGGGCGGGAGGGGCGCAGGTGGCGGCACCGATTGCGGGACCGGCACGATTACGTTCAGGCTGCCGGGACCTTTCGCCGAGCCTGGGATTTGGAAGAAGGGAACGAAATCCTCCGGATGGATGGTCGGGCGGATGTCATCGGGAATGATCGGTTGCGGGGTGCGAGCGGGCGTCAGCGCGGCGGTCTTTGCAGCGTCCGTCGCCACCGCCGCATCGTTCGTGCCGACTGCACTGGCCTTCGCAACTCGACCCGTTGCATCGCTGGCCTTCGGCGGCGAGATCTCGGTGTCCGCGGCCGATTTCGGCACCGGCTTCGGGAAAGTGATGCGCGCGATCTGCTCCCGCGGCAGCGCCGCGGACTGGAAGCGCAGGGCCGGGGCGGCGATCGTGGGAAGATACGCGGCTGGATCCGGCTTGGGTTGTTTGCGCAACGAGGCCTGCGCGCCCGCAGGCGCGAGGACCGACAGCAGGAGGGTCGCAAGGCAAAGCGTTGCCCTGCGGACTCCCGCGGTCGGATGCGGTGGTTCGCGATGATTCATTTCGTAAAAGACGTTCCATGTTGATGGACGGTCCTGATGTTGCCCGGGGTGTTATCGGCACGGCACTCCGCGCCCTGAACCATCAATTGCCCCGATTCCGCCGACGCCGCACCGGGTGATTCCCCTATTCCGCCGGGGTGTCCAACAGGGTGCGTAGCTGGCGCGCGACGGCCTCCAGTTTGAACGGCTTCTGCATGAAAACGCGGGGCCCGAATTGTGTGAATTCGTCGGTCGCCTCAGGGGTGAGATGACCGCTGATCACGATGACGCGCAGGCTCGGGCAGCAAATGCGCATGGCGCGGAGCACCTCAACACCGGTGGCGCCGGGCATGTTGAGGTCGAGCAGCATGGCGTCGAAATGGCGCGACGGATCGCTGATCAGGCTGATGGCCTCGAGGCCCGTCGAGGCGCTGGCGGTCTGATAGCCACGCTGAGAAAGCGCGTTGGCGAGGAGCAGGCGGATCGGCTCCTCGTCGTCCACGATGAGGATCGATTCGGTGCCGCCGGCGACCCCGCCGATGGACGAGGGAGGCACAGTGACCGGTGCGCTTTCGGTGAGCGGCAGATACACGCTGAATGTGCTGCCTTCATCCGGTGCGCTCTCGACATCGATATGCCCCCTGTGCGCGACCACGATGCCGTAGACCACGGCGAGGCCCAGCCCCGTGCCTTGGTTGCCGGCCTTGGTCGTGAAAAACGGCTCGAAGATGCGCTGCCGCACCTCTGTGTTCATGCCGATGCCGGTGTCGCGGACGGAAAGGGCCACATAGTTCTGGCCTTCCTGCGCGCCGAGGTGGCGGAGCGTTGCGCCCGCCACGACGTGCGTGGAAAGCGTGAGCACGCCGCCCTCCGGCATCGCGTCGCGCGCGTTCACGCAGAGATTCATGAGGATCTGCTGGAGCTGGCTTTGATCGCCGAGCAAGGCGGGCAGTTTCTCCTGGAGATCGAGGGTCACGGCTATGTTGCGCGGGAACGTCTCCGCGAACATGCGCATCAAATCCCGGATAAGCTGGTTGAAATCGACTGGCGAGAAACGCACCTCGGTCTTCCGGCTGAAGGTGAGGATCTGCCGCACCAGGCTGCCGGCGCGCTGCGCGGCGTTGTGAATCTCGCGGAGGCTCTTCCGCAGCACGGCGGGTTCATGGAGGCTCTGCTCGCAGAATTCCGCGTAGCCGTTGATGATCGCAAGAAGGTTGTTGAAGTCGTGGGCGATGCCGCCGGCGAGCGTGCCGAGGCTTTCCATTTTCTGCGCCTGCCGCAGCTCGTGCTCGAGACGCTTGCGCTCCGTCACATCCTCGCGGAGACAGAGCAGGTTGGTGGTCTCGCCCGTGGAATTGCGGAGGCAGGAGACCTTAACGGCTTCCCAGACCATCATCCCGTCCGCGCGCGTGGTGCAAAGCTCCCCGCGCCATTCCGTGCCCGCCCGGACCGTTTCGAGCAGGCTGCGGTAGGAAGCCTCGTTGGCATGGCCGGCCCGCAGCACTTCGATGCGCCGGTCGATGATGTCCTCGAGCGTGTGGCCGGTGATCGCCGTGAACTTGGAGTTCACGTATTGGGCGTGGCCCTCGAGATCGGTGATGATGATCGAGACGGGCGACTGCTCGACCGCGCGGGACAGGCGGAAGTATTGCTCCTCGGCCAGCCGCTGCCGGGTGATGTCGCGACCCACGGCGCGGATCGCGGCGATGGTGCCGGTCTCGTCTCGCACCGCGACTTCGTCCCACGCGAACCAGCGGATGCCCTGCGGCGTCACCCAGCGTTGCTCCGCGGAGCGGCGATGCGGCGGCCGCATGAGGTCGGCCGTGGCCTGCTGCACGCCGGCGAAGTCGTCGGTGTGGATCAGATCGGCGATTGGCGTCTCGCGGATCGACGCGGCGGGAAGGCCAAACTTCCGCGCGAACGCGACGTTGGCCGTCAGGATGCGGCCTTGAAGATCACGACAGTAGGCGGCGTCGGCGCTCTTGTCCCACGAGCCGAGCCAGCCCTCAAAGAGGGCCTTGGTGTCGGTGGCGGGCAGAACGCCGCTGAGGGCGGCAGACATGATGGTGGACGCCATGGCCGCGGCTTACAGCAACCCTTGCAGCATCGAAGGCAGGCGCTGGAGGGTGTTGGCGACGGAGGCGCGCGCGAGCATGGACTCGGCGTTGTCCGAGCCGTAGAGAATTTTCCAGCCCGGCAGCTCGAGCCAGGCGTCGGCCGCGACCGCGGTCACTTGCTCGAAGCCCCCGCTGATGCCGCTGTGCCGCACGATGTGATCCGCGATTTGCACGGCGGCCGCGAAGTTCTGGTGGCGCGGGCTCTGGTCCGGCTGGTTGTGGTGGGCGACCGCGAGCACAATTTCCTCGGCGAGCTGGTGGCGCGCGAGGTAACAGGCTCCGATCTGGCCGTGATCCCAGCCGATGAGCTCGCGTTCCCGTTCGCAAAACTCGGTCGGGCTGGCCGCGGTCGTCTGCATCAGCGTGCGCAGCTCATCCGGAAACGCGGAGGCCATGACGACCTTGCCGACGTTGTGCAGCAGGCCCACGAGATAGTCGGTGTCGTCGTCGACTTGAAACGACGTCGAGGCGAGGATCTCGCGCGTGAGGATCGCGGTCGCGATGCTGTGCGACCACAGTTCCTTCCACGGCAGCGCGGCCGCGGTGCGTTTCTGCAGCCGATCGGCCTCCTCGAGCACGGGCGTGGCCATCGAGAGCTCGCGGATTTGCCGCAGGCCGAGGAAGAACACCGCCTCCTCGATGCTGTTCACGCGGGTGGAGAGGCCGTAATAGACGGAGTTGACCATGCGCAGGAGCCGGGCCGAGAGCGACGGATCGCGGCGGATGACCTCGGCGATCTGCGAGTTCAGGCTCTGATCGGAGCGCACGAGATCGCCGAGCGCGCGATTGACGCTGCCGAGCGAGGCGAGCTTCGGGCAGGCTTCGATTCTCTTCCTAATCTCGGCGTCGGAGTAGGGGGTCGCGACCGATTTGGTCGGAGCCAGGGTCGCGGAGGGCATGGGTATTCTGGAAATGTTAGTTTTCGGCACGTGCCGGCGTGCGGGATACTACGGCGCGAAGCCGGTGGGCCTTGAGCGTAATTCTACTTAAGCGACCGGCCGGTTGCGTCGAAAGACTTGCGCAACCACGCGCGTGTCACCGACCAAGGTCCAGTCCCTCCTGCAATCCGCCCTCGCCCACCACAAATCCGGGCGCCTCGGCGACGCGGAGCAGCTGTATCGGCAGGTGCGGGCGGCGGCGCCGAGGAATTTTGACGGGCTGCATCTCTCGGGACTCGCGGCGTTGCAGCAGGGCCGGCTCGCCGACGCGGTCGATCTGCTCGGGCGCGCGCATGCGATTGATCGGGGCCACGCCGCCTGCGAGATGCGCCTGGGCTTGGCGCTGACTGCGGTCGGGCGGTTCGAGCACGCCGAGTCCCATTTTCGCCATGCCGTCGAGACGAAGCCCGATTTCCACGAAGGCTGGGACAATCTCGCCTACGGCCTGAAGACTCAGAACCGCCTCACCGAGGCGATCGAGTGTCACAAGAAGGCGCTCGCGCTGGCGCCGGGCTATGCGAACGGCTGGTATAACTACGGGCTCACTCTAAGCCTGAGCGGCCGGGTTTTTGAGGCACTCGAGTGCCACGACCGTGCGTTCGCCGCCGATCCAAAATACACACTCGCGCATTTCGGCCGGGCGCAGGCCTTGCAGCAAACGCATCGCATTCCTGAAGCGGTGGAGGAATACGGCCGCTTTCTCGCGCTCCAGCCGCAGCACCACGAGGCGCGCAGCTACCGGCTTTTCGCGCTGCACTACCTCGACGGAATATCGCGCGAGCAGCTGCACGAGGAACATCTCGCCTACGGCCGGGCCGTGGGCGCGCCGCCCAAGCAGCTATTCTCGAACGTCGCGGATCCGGCGCGCCGCCTCCGCGTGGCTTTTCTTTCGCCGGATTTGCGGGCACACTCGTGCGCGCACTTCATCGAGCCGCTCGTGCAGCACCTCGATCGCACGCGTTTCGAGATCTATCTCTACCACGATCATTTCCGGGAGGACAAGGTCTCGGCTCGTCTGCGCGCCCGAGCCTCACTGTGGCGCAACTTCGTCGGTCAGCCCGATGCAGCGGTGGAAAAACAGATTCGGGCCGATGCGCCCGACATCCTCATCGACGTTGCGGGCCACACAGGCCTCAACCGCCTCCCGCTGCTCGCGCGTCGGCTCGCCCCCGTGCAGATCACTTATCTGGGCTATCCCAACACGACCGGCGTGGAGGCGATCGATTACCGCTTCACGGACGCGATCGCCGATCCGGCGCCCGGGGCGGATGCGTTTGCCACCGAGACGCTGGTGCGTTTCGCACCGACCGCATGGAGCTACGAGCCACCCACCGATGCACCGGAGGTAGCGATTTCGCCGAGTTTCACGAAAGGGCATGTGACCTTCGGTTGCTTCAACAACCTCGCCAAGGTCACCGACCGCGTCCTGACGTTGTGGGGCCGCATCCTCCACGCCGTGCCGACGGCGAAGTTCCGGCTCAAGGGCAGTGGCTTCAGCGAGCCAAAGGTGCGGGCGCGCTACGAGGAGCGCTTTGCCCGCTGCGGCCTCCCCGCGGATCGCGTTGAACTCGTCGAGCGCACCGCTGGAGCCGCGGAGCATCTCTCGCTCTATGGTGACGTCGATATCGCGCTCGATACCGCGCCCTACCACGGCACGACGACGACGTGCGAAGCGCTCTGGATGGGTG
>JANOCA010000712.1:0-9961 GCA_031411915.1 Opitutaceae bacterium | reverse complement strand
AAGGTGTATTCGGCCGACAACAACAGTTCCACCACCACGACGGAAACGTTGAAGCCGCGCTGGGTGCTCGCGAACTGGGACACCCAGGACGAGAACTTCAACTATGGCGTCCTCGCCATGAGCGCGAAATTCTTCGGCGGCAAACTCGTGATCCTCGGGGCCGAGCGCTACGACCGCTATAGCTCGAAGCTGAAGCAGCGGGTCGAGTTCGGCGAACTGCCGACGACCTGGAACGGGACGGACAAGGTTTACAAGCCCGACGCGCCCGCGGATTGGACGGCGCTGAGCTACATCCCGCGAAGCGCCGCAGGGGTGCCGACTTCCTCGCAGCCGGTTCCCGCAGCCAGCCGTCCACGCATCAACCCACCGGGCGTGACTACCAACAACGGCGTGCAGGTCGCCGACCCGCTTTATTCAGGTGATCGTTTTCGCAATGATTATAGTCCGCCGGAGAATCGCGGTGATGGGCTGACGGGAAGCTACGGATTTGTCTACCACGCGCTTCCCTTCGTGTCCGTCGTGGCGAACTACTCGACGGCCTACATCCCGCCGCCGACGAATCAGTTCACCCTCAACAATGATCTCGCGGTCGCCCAGGAAGGCTATGGCTACGATGTGGGCCTGCGGTTCACCCTTTTCGGCGGCCGGCTAACGGCGAACACAAACTATTTTTTCAACCAGGAAGACAATCAGCGCGTCGCTGCGCCGACGACCGCCTCGGTCAACGCCCTCCTCGGCCGGAATGCGGCGACCGACCCCGGCACGGGCGGTCGAAACACGCTCGGCATTCCCGATATCTTCGGCTCCGACTACCGATCCGCCAAGACCTCGGGCTACGAACTGGAACTGGTCGGCAAAATCACCCGCGGCTGGCGCGTGATGTTCAACGCCGGCACCGCAGAGGTCTACGAGTTCAACCGCTATCCGCTGGCGCGCGTCCTCGTGCCGCAGAATGCGGAGACCTATCGTCAGGTGCTCGAAGCTGCCGGCGGTAGGCTCGACACCACCCAGCGCCCGAATGGTGCGCCCGGTCTTGCGGTCGTGAATTCTGCGATTATTGCCGCGATTCCCAGCGAGCAGACGAACGCGGTGATCGACTACAACAACATCTGGGCAAACTACGCCGTGGTCGCCAGCGACAAGCCCGCGCAGGGGCAGAATCGGCTCACGGTGAATGTATTTTCCGACTACACCGTGCAATCGGGCCGCTTGCGGGGTCTCCGCGTGGGGCTCGGCGCTCAAGCTCCCGGCCGCAACTACGTGGGCTCACGCAGCGCCGACACCATTGTTGATCCAGCCAATCCGACCCGTGCCATCGACGATCCAGCGGTGGATTTCTCGACGCCGGTCTATGTGAAGCGCCCGACGATCGTCACCGCGACGTTTGGCTACTCGTGGCGGCCGCGCAGCGGCTGGCGTCGACTCGACGGGAAAGAGATCCAATTTCAGTTCGTCGTGAAGAATCTGCTGAACAACCAATCAACGGTCTATCAGGGGCTGGACGTGGTGGCGCGCCCGCCGGGCGGGGATTTCAGCAAACCGAACCGCGTCACGATCGCGCCGCGCAACGGCGTTTACACCGAACCGATCAGCTTTCGCTTCACCACCACGCTCAAGCTCTGACCAAATCTCCCTGTGCCCGGCGCAAGTTCCCTCTCTCATCTCGCCGTCGTTACCCTCGTCCTCGGCTCGGCCGCGTTCGCCGCATCGGACCGGAGCCGGATTTTGATCGTTGATGGCCGTAACAACCACGATTGGCGCACGACGACAGAGGCGTTGCGCGCCACGCTCACCGGCACCGGACTCTTCGAGGTGGAGGTTGCCACCGCCCCGGAGGATAAATCCCCGTCGCGGCCGCGTGAGCCGCAGCACGCCGATCCCGATTTCGCCGCGGCGAAATCGCGCCACGAGGAGTTCGCCCGCGCCGCCCGCGCAAAACTCTCGCCGGAGTGGGCGAAGTGGCTGCCCGATTTTTCCCGCCACGCCGCCGTTGTGCTGAACTACAACGGCCCCGCGTGGCCCAAGCCCATGCAGGACGCGTTCGTCGCCTACGTGCGCGCCGGCGGCGGCGTGCTCGTGATCCATGCAGCGAACAACGGCTTCGCTGACTGGCCCGAGTTCAACGACATGATCGGACTCGGCTGGCGCAAAGGGGACTTCGGCACGAGCCTCACCATCGATCCGGCGACCGGCCGGGCGGTGGAGTGCTGTCCCGGCGAGGCCACGGGCCACGGCGCGAAGCATCCCTTCGTCGTGACCGCGCGCCAGCCGGATCATCCTGTGCTCCGTGGCCTGCCGCCGGTATGGCTGCACGGCAAAGACGAACTCTACCACTACCTTCGCGGCCCGGCGAAGAACGTGACGATTCTCGCGAGCGCCTTTTCCGATCCCAAGCAGCGCGGCAGCGGGCGACACGAACCCGTCCTGTGGGAAGTGCCGTATGGCCAAGGCCGTGTTCTCGTCTACACGCTCGGCCACTGCTGGGCCAACGACACCGACTGGGACAGCCTGCGCTGCGTCGGATTTCAAACCGTGCTCGCCCGCAGCGCGGAATATCTCGCCACCGGTCGGGCGACGCTCGCGGTGCGGGACAAATTTCCAACACCCGATCGCACGTCGATCGAACTGCCTTCCGCACTTTCGTGGAATGCCACCGGCCCCGCTCCCGCACCCGCGCCGGATTGGCAGGCGAAGAAGAAAGCCAACTTCGCTGCCGTGCTCACGCCCGAGGAGTCGCTCGCGTCGTTCGTGCTCCCGCCCGGCTACGTCGCCGAACTCGTCGCCGCCGAGCCGCTGGTTGAGCAACCCGTCCTCGCCGTCTGGGACGCCGACGGCGCCATGTATGTCGCCGAGATGCGCAGCTACATGCAGGACGAAAAAGGCACCGGCACGAAGTCGCTGCGCAACGGCCGCATCAAGCGGCTCACGAGTTCGCGCGGCGACGGCGTCATGGATCGTGGGACCGTCTTCGTCGATGGCCTCAACCTGCCGCGCATGGTGCTGCCGTTGAGCGACGGCATTGCGGTCGTCGAAACCGACGATACGAGCGTCTGGCACTATCGCGATCACGATGGCGATGGCGTGGCGGAGGAGAAGACACTTCTCTACCGCGGCAAGGCCGGCGACGGCACGCGCTCGGTCGAGCATCAGGACAGCGGACTCGATTGGAATTTGGACAATTGGATTTACGTCAGCTACGCCCGCGAGCGTTACCGCTTCACCGACGGCACCTGGCGCGCACAGCCGACGCACCCGATCTGGACGCAGTGGGGCGTGACGCATGACGACACCGGCCGCGTTTTCTTCTCCGATAACACCAGCCCCGCGATGGGCTTTCAGCTTCCCCGCCATTACTGGAGCCTCATTCAGAAACGCAGTGGCGAGAAACCCCGCTCCGGCGATCCGATCTCCCTCGGACTGGCGTGGGACATGAATTTCCTCTCCGCCAAAAATCTTTCTCCGGTCGATGATCGCGGCGGCCCCGCGCCTGGGCGCAAGACGTTCACCTCGATTTGCGGCCAGAGTGTGTTCCGCGGCACCGCGCTGCCGTTCGAGACACGCGGGGATTATTTCTTCTGCGACCCGACGATCCACGTCGTCCGCCGCGCCAAGCTCACCGACCGCAACGGCCGCCTCACGCTCTCCAATCCGCACGGCGACGACGAGTTCGTCGCGTCCGCCGACATCCTCTTCCGCCCCGTCAACACCGCGACCGGCCCCGACGGCTGCCTCACCATCGTGGATATGTATCGCGGCATCATACAGGACGCACCCTGGCTCAGCGAAGGCCCGCGCAAATTCATCCGCGAGGCCGGCCTCGCCGGCGTCAACCAGCGCGGCCGCATCTGGCGCATCCGCCACCGCGACCACGCGCCGACCCGCGCGCCCCAGATGTCGCGCGACACGACCGCCGAGTTGTTACGCCATCTCGAAAACCCCAACGGCTGGTGGCGCGACACCGCCCAGCGCCAGATCATCCTGCGCCCCGATCGCGACACGGTTGCGACCATGCTCACCGACCTTGCGCGCTATCATGACAACCCGCTTACCCGCCTTCACGCGCTTTGGACACTCGAGGGACTCGCCAAAATCGACGCCCCACTCGTCATCGCCGCCCTCGCCGATCGCGACCCGCGCGTGCGTGCCGCCGCCGCACGCCTCGGCGAACCCCTCCTCGAAAAGGACGAGACCACGGTTTTCGCCGCGCTCACCGCTGCCGCGAATACCGAGCGCGTTCCCGAAGTCGCGAAACAGTTCGTGCTCTCACTCGCGTTCTCCCCGCGCCCCGCCGCCATCGGCGCGATGGACGGGCTTATCGAGCGCCACGTCGCGCATGAGGGCGTTTTCCTCGCCGCCTGCACGGTCTTCTGGAAAAAGCCCTCGCCCTACCTCGAGCGAATCCGGAGCGGAGACGCGCTTCTCGCGATCAAGGACCCAGCACAACGCGCTGACGTCGCCGCGCGGTGGACGCAGGGTTTCGCCCAGTGGCAGCGCCAGATTGATCTCCCGACTGACATGCTGCCCGAGCAGCGCGCGTTTCTCACGAAGGGTGCCGAGACCTACTTCGAAAGCTGCGTGAGCTGCCACGGCGCCGACGGCCGCGGCGTCACCGTGCCCGGGAGCGACCAACTCATCGCGCCCGCGCTGGCCGGCAGCGCACGCGTCCGCGGCCCTGCCGCCGGCCTCGTCCCCGTGCTCCTCCACGGCCTCTCCGGCCCCATCGCCGGCCGCACCTACCAAGGCGCGTTGATGGCACCCGCGACTGCCCTTGGCATCACCCGCGACGACCGGCTGGCCGAGCTGATGAGCTTCATCCGCCAGGCTTGGGGCAACGACGCCACGCCCCTCTCGAAAGACGAGGTCACGCAGTTTCGTCGCCTGCACGGGGACCGCGCCACGCCGTGGACCGAGGCGGAACTTCGGTCTCTCCCCTCGCGCTGACCACCGCAGACGCCGCCAAGTGTTGACCCAAACGAAAACCCGTTCTCCCTCCGCCTGCCGGCCCACAGAGGTGCACCGACCCAAACCCCCTCGCATACGAAAACCCCATTACCCATGAAATTGCTCCACCTGACCATCGCGACCGCATCGCTGATTCCCGCCGCGCTTCACGCGCAAGCCCCTACTCCCGCCTCGCAACCTGCGTCGGCGCCTGCCGCCAACGTCGTCACGCTCTCCCCTTTCGAGGTCAGCGTGACGCAGGACACCGGCTACGCCGGGCAGGACACGCTCTCCGGCTCGCGCCTTCGCACCAACCTGCGCGATGTCGCCGCCGCCATCAGCCCGATGACGGCCGAATTTCTCCGCGACATCGCCGCCACCAACATCGAGAGCGCGATGGAATACGGCGTCGGCACGCGCATCGAGACCGACGACGCCCGCGCCGCCGGCCCCGTGGCCGACGGCTACAACGACTCCACCCGCTCCATCCGCATCCGCGGCCTGCCCGGCGGCGGGCGCAGCATCAACTTCTTCGGCGCCCCCGGCGAGGTGGACCTCTACATGACCGAGAGCCTCGAGGTCTCGCGCGGCCCCAACTCCATCCTCTTCGGCTTCGGCTCGCCCGCTGGGAAAATCAACATCTCCAGCAAGCAGGCGTTCCTCAACCGCAACGCCTACTCGCTCACCAGCCGCACCGATTCGTGGGGCGGCCAGCGCTGGGTGGCCGACGCGAGCATCGCGCCGATCAAAAACAAGCTCGGCGTCCGCGCCGCCGTGCTCCGCGGCCGCGAGTCGTCGTGGCGCGCCGCCGGCCACAACGACCAGGACCGCGCCTTCATCACCGCGAAATGGCAGCCGGATCGCCGGACCTCCGTCCGCGTCGAGTTCGAGCACGGCGAGATCAACCGCTTCGTGCCGCGGCCGTTCTTCGCCAATGACAACACCTCGGTCTGGAACGCCAGCGGCCAGCCGATCTTCAACAATTTTCCCGCCACCTACGTGCCCGGCACACCCGGCACCGGCGTGGGCACCGGCGTCCTCGGCACCCCGGGCACGCCGCTCCGCGACACCGGCGCGACCGCCGTCACCGGCGTGCTCGAGCGCTCCGGCGGCGACTGGATCGTGGTGAGCCCGCAGTTTCCCTTCGCGCAAAACTACCGGCAGTTCACCTACTCGGAGTCGGCCACCGGCGGTGTGCTGGCCAACGATTTTGAGATGGGACGGCGCAATCCCGACGCTGTGCTCGAGGCCAACTGGGTGCGCGGCCAGTTCCGCGTGAACAACGCCTCCGCCTTCGTCACCCGCGAGCTGGCGCGTGATCTCAACGTCGAGCTCGGCTTCAACCGCCAGACGCAGCGCGGCGACACCCACAATCTCGCGACGTGGAATCACTATGGCGTCACCGCCGACACCAACCGCTTCCTCCCCACCGGCCAGCTCAAGCCCGCGAGCCAGCTCTACTACTTCGACGTCTCGCCCGATCACCGGCCCACCAGCTCGCAGGTCAGCCAGGGCCGCGTCACCGTCTCGTATGAGCGCGCCTACCGCCAGCTCGCGCGCGTGCGCCTCGCCGGCCTCGGCGAGATGTCCGAGTCGAAATCGCGCAGCGAAATCCTCCAGCAGTATTTCTTGCGCGGCCCCTCGCTCACGAGCGGCGGCGCGTTCAACCCCACGCCGGAAAACGGCGCCAACCAGGTCATCCAGCGCTTCTACATCCGCGATCTCAGCGAGCTCAACGACCCCAATTTCCGCATCCCCGGCCCGCAGACTTTCTCCGGGGCGACGAAATACCAGAACCCCGCGACCGGCGCCGTGAGCGACATCTACATGCACGAGTTCAACCGCTCGCAGGGCAACATCGGCTACGCCAACCGCGAGACCGGCGCCTACATGGGCGTGGCGCAGGCGTTCCTGCTGAAGGACCGGCTCGTCGGCACCTTTGGCTACCGCAAGGACCGGTTGAAGAGCCGCGTCGGCGTCGCCTTCCGCGATCCCGCGGGCGAGGCCATCGCCCCCAACACCGGCGTCTGGACCCCCGCCGATCCCAAGACCGCCACGCCGATCGTCTTCAGCGGCCAGACGCGCACCCTCGGCGGCGTGGTGCATGTGCTCCCGTGGCTCTCCGGATTTTTCAACACCTCCAACAGCGTCAGCACGCCCGGCACCAACTACATCACGCCGAGCGATCCGCGGAAGACCACCATCGCCGACCTCGTGCCCTCGCCCTCGGGCAAGACCACCGACTACGGCCTCAAGCTTTCGCTCCTCAAGAACCGCCTCTTCCTCACCGCCACGAAATTCCACACCGTCTCGCAGCGCGAGTTTGGCTTCTCCGGCTTCAACAAGGGCAACCCCGTCAACATCTGGAACGCGCTCGCCAACTCCGGCGGCCTCAACGCCGAGGAGACGAATTTCGCCCGCCGCCAGGCCGAGGTCATCAACCAGGTGCAGGGCTACACGCAGGACTCCGAGAGCCGCGGCCTCGAGCTCGAGGTCGTGGGCCGGATCGTCGCCGGCTGGTCCGTGTCGGTGAACTATTCCAAGAACCAGACCACGCGCACCAACATCGCGCCCGAATACCGCGCCTACATCGACGCGCACAAAGCCTACTGGAAACGCTACGGCACCTACGCGATCACGCAGAACGCCAACACGCCCGGCATCGACTTCGCGCCCAGCTCGACCGACTGGCGCACGCCCGCCGACATCGCCGCCACCGGCGATTTCACTGTCAACACCGACAGCATCAACGAGGCAATCGCCGACACCGAGCAGCTCTTCTTCGACAACCCACACGTCTTCGAGGGCAAGCGCTTCGTCGGCGATCCGCTGCACAACATCAATCTCCGCACCCGCTACGATTTCCGCGAAGGTGCGCTCAAGGGTTTCTCCATCGGCGGCGGCACGCGCCTGCGCCTCGGCCGCGTGGCCGGCGCGCGCACGGATTACACCATCACCCCCGGCACCGACTACACCGACACGTGGAACGGCCGCGTAATGGACAAAGTCTCCACCGTCAGCACCAAGGATCAAAACGTCTACGACGTGCAGCTCAGCTACTCTTTCCCGATTTTGCAGCGCAAGGTCCGCTGGGGCGTGCAGCTCAACATCAACAACGTCCTCGATCAGCGCGAACTGATCGTGAACAACACGCACCCGCGCACGCTCGCCCCGATCACGTATCGTTATCAGGACCCGCGGCAGTTCATCCTGACGAACACGTTTTCGTTCTGAGCCGAAGTCGTGGACGAGGCGTCCCGCCTCGTTTTCAGCAGGTCCCGCTTGCTTAACGCTAAAAATCCAGCCCGAACAGCAGCTTCAGGCGCGTGTAGTCCTGGGCGGTGCCGTCCGGGTTGTTGCGGCGGATCTCGTGGCGGAGCGAGGTGCTCAGCGTCTCCGTCAGCTTCTTGTTGAGGTCGATCCGGTTTTCCCAGCCGTCGGACTCGTCACCGGCGGGATACCAGACGCCGCGCTGCGCGAGCGTCATCCGCCACGGTAGTCCGAACTCCGCCTCCTCGAACGACGAGATCACGCCGCGCGAGACGTGCCCGGACAGCGGCGCGGAGTTCCACGTGTCGAAGCGATTCTGCGACAGGCCGACGCGCAGCTTTCGGCCGGGCTGCGTGAGCAGCTGGTAGCCGGCGCCGATCTCCTGCTGGAGGAGCACGTAGTCGTTGGGCACGCCGCGGAGCCGGCTGGCGCGGTTCCACTCGGAGGTGGGCCGGTAGTGCGCGAAGAGCCGCGGGCTGAAGTCGTGCCGCCAGTGGCCCCAGACCTTGAGGACATCCGTCGTCGCGACGTCGTTCGTCTCGCTGTAGTCGAAGCGGCTGTTGAGCTGCACCTCGTCGGCCTTCCACGTGCGCCGCAGGTTGGCCTCGTAGGAGGTCATCGCGCGCTCCGCGCTGTCGGTCACGACCTCGGCGGAAAACGCCAGCCGCCCACGCCAGGGCCCGAAGAATGTGCGCACCCGCGCGGTGAGCGCCGCGGGCGTGAACCGATCCCAGAGCGACCCGTGCTCGTCGCTTTCAGGCTCGGGCGCCCTGGGCTTCGCGGCGGCGGCCGCGGTGGCCGACGGAGCCGGCGCTGGCACGGGCGCCGTGGCCGGCGGCTCCGCCCTGATCACCGCCGCTTGCGCCGCCGGCACACGCAGCTCGCCGAACCGGTCCGATTTGAACACGAGGATGCCGCCGTCCTCCGCGACGAGCACGCCCTGCACCCGATCTCCGTCCTTGTAGACCAAGGTGTCGCGCGCCGCGGACGCGATCGCCACGCCGCCCGCGCACAGCGCGAGCGCCACCGAGCCCATCAACCGAAGCGTTGCCATCATTTTTCCGAAAAACATCGCGGCCTCCGACGCGTGCCGCGAGTCCGTGTTTCATTTAATTTTCCGGCGCTCTTGGTCCCGCCACCGACGTTTGCGCCAGGACGAAAGGCCGCTGCCTCCGCGGCCAGCTCGACGCCCCCCCTCGCTGCCTTCGATCCGCCGAAGACGGATCTGCTTCACCCTCCGCGGCCGCAACCTCCTCAATGAAGACTACGAGCACGTCCCCGGCACCACAATGCCGCCTCGCCGATCCGCGCCCGGCGAAGCTGAGCGTGCGCACGGCGTTATGAAAAATACACCTCACCACAAAGGCACAGAGACACAGAGAAAACCTCCTCAGCTTTCCGCCGGTTTGCTTCTTTGTGCCTCTGTGTCTCTCTGGTTCAAAAATGATTTCCCCATGAAATCCCCCTTCGCCGTCGCTGCGCTCGCGTGTCTCGCGCCCCTCGCCGTTGCTGCCGCCGCGCCGTTCACCCGCGACCTCGCCGCGCCCGCCCCGGCGGACTCGCAGTGCTCGAATCTCACCTCCGCGCCCGACGGCACGCTCCACCTCACGTGGTCCGCGCCCTCCCCGACGCCGGGCGAGCGTGCGCTCTTCCTCTCCACGCTCGCTCCCTCCGCCGCCGCGTGGTCCGAGCCGCGCGCAATCGTCAGCACGCCGCTGCTGATGGAAAACTGGGCCGATTTCGCCTCGCT
>JANOCA010000711.1:0-3209 GCA_031411915.1 Opitutaceae bacterium | reverse complement strand
GACATCATCGAACTCCAGAACGCCGGCACCACCCCCATCGATCTCGCCGGCAAAAGCCTCACCGACGATCCCGCGCTCCCGCGCAAATATGTTTTCCCGACGGGCGCGAGCATCGCGGCTGGCGGCTATCTCCTCGTCTATGCCGACGACGTGACAAGCGCCCCCGGCTTGCACACCGGGTTCTCGCTCGATGCCGAAGGCGACACCGTGCGCCTCCACGACACCACCGCCGCCGGCGGCACGCTGCTCGACTCGGTCACCTTCGGCTTCCAGATCCCCGACTACTCGATCGCGCGCACCGGCATCGGCTCCACTTGGGCGCTCACCACACCCACGCCCTCCGCCGCGAACTCCGCCGCTGTCACGCTCGGCGCGATCAATGCCGTGAAGATCAACGAGTGGGCCGGCCGCATCTCCTTCCGCGTCGATCACGATTTCGTCGAGCTGCACAACGCCGCCGCGCAGCCCGTCGCGCTGGCCGACGCGCGCCTGACCGACGACACCGCGAATTACCCGAGCCGCTTCGTGTTTCCCGCGCTCAGCTTCATCGCGCCCGGCGGCTGGATCCCGCTCTACGGCGCCGATCTGCCGTTTGCGCTCGATGCCGACTTCGACGGCCTCTGGCTCCTGGGCGCCAACGGCGCGATCATCGACCAGATCGATTTCATCTCGCAGCCGGCTGACTACTCGACGGGCCGTGCGACGGATGGCGGCGCGGCGCTGGCGAGCTTCGCCGTGCCCACGCCAGGCATCTCCAACGCCACCGCGCTCCCCGCGGCCTACGCCGCGCTGCTGGCCGGACTCCGCGTATCCGAAATCATGTTCGAGCCGAACCGCAGCAGCGACAACGAGTTCATCGAGCTGCAGAACATCGGCGCGACTGCGCTCAATCTTTCGGGGGTGCGCTTTACCAACGGCCTCGACTACACGTTTCCCGCCGGCACCACGCTCGCCCCCGGCGCCTACAGCGTCGTCGCGAGCAGCCGCGGCGCCTTCACGTCGCGTTACCCCGCCGCGGCGTCGTCGCTTGCGCCAGGAAGTTTTTCCGGCGCGCTCGACAACAACGGCGAGAACATCGCGCTCACGCTGCCCGCGCCGTGGTATGTCCACATCCTGAAGTTCCGCTACGAGTCCGCGTGGTATTCCGCCGCCGCGGGCGGCGGGCGCTCGCTCGTGGTGCGTGCGCCCGCCACGACCGCCGCGCGCAACTGGGCCGAACAAGCCACTTGGCGCGCCTCCACCGCCAACAACGGCAACCCCGGGGCCGCTGATGCCGGCGGCGTCAGCGTCACGCTCGCCAGCGCCACTGTGACTACCACGGCCGGCAACGGCACGACGCTTTCCGTCCGCGCCACGGCCGACAGCGCGCTGTCCTATCAATGGCAGCAGCTCGTCAACGGCCAGTGGGTGAGTGTCGCGGGCGCCACCTCCGCCTCCTACGCGATCACGAGCACGCAGCCCGGCAACGCCGGCACCTACCGCGTGGTCGTCACCGCCGCGGGCAATTCCGTCACGAGCGACGCGATCACGCTCACGGTCGCGCCCGCGGTCACGACCGCCGCGCGGCTCACCAATCTCGCCACGCGCGCCAGCTCGCTCACCGGGGCCAACGCGCTCCTGCCCGGCTTTGTGATCACCGGCACGGGCACCAAGCGCGTGCTCCTGCGCAACGTCGGCCCCACGCTCGCGAGCTTCGGCGTCACGGGTGCGCTTGCGGATCCGCAGCTCACGTTGAAGCGCTACGATCAGGCCACGGCGGCCTACGTCGATGTGGCAGCGAACGACAACTGGGGCACGAACACTCCGCTGCTCACGCTCATGAGCACGACGGCCTCGCTCGGGGCGTTTGCGCTCGCGGCGGCCAGCGCGGACTCGGCCCTGCTGCTCGATCTTCCGCCCGGCCAGTATTCCGCGAGCGCCGGAGGGGCCAACGACGGCACCGGCATCGCGCTGCTCGAACTTTACGACGCCGACTCCGCCACGCCGACGGCGAAGCTCAACAACATCGCCACGCGCGGCTTCGTCGGCACCGGCGGCAACATCATGATCGCCGGATTCGTGATTTCCGGCGAGGGCGCCAAGACGATCCTCGTGCGCGCGGTCGGCCCCGCGCTCGCCGCCTTCGGCCTCGCCGGCCTGCTCGCCGATCCGCAGCTCGCGATCTACCGCGGCAGCGAATCGATCCTTGCGAACGACGACTGGTCGGTCGGCAACACCGCGACCACGACGGCGAGCGTCGCGACGCAAGTCGGCGCCTTCGCGCTGCCGAGCGGCAGCAAGGACGCCGCGTTCGTCGTCACGCTTCCCGCCGGCGCCTACACCGTGCAGGTCAGCGGGGCAAACAGCACGACCGGACTCGCGCTCGTGGAAATCTACGAGGCGCCGTAAGCCGTCACAGAACCGTCCGCCGAAGCGTTGGCCGGTGGCCAAGGCCGTTCACGCCACCTCGAAGATCACCTCGATCTCCACGGCGATGTTGCCGGGGAGCGGGCCCATGCCCACGGCGCTGCGGGCGCCGATGCCGTTTTCCGGGCCCCAAATCTCGGCGAAGAGTTCGCTGCAGCCGTTAATCACCTTCGGATGATCGAGGAAGTCGGGCGCGGAGTTCACCATGCCGAGCGTCTTCACGACGCGCTTCACGCGATCGAGCGAGCCGAAGTGAGCGCGCAGCGTCGCGAGGATCCCGAGGCCGACGACGCGTGCCGCGGCGTGTCCCTGCACGAGATCGAGCTCGGCGCCGACGCGGCCCGTGATGAGCGATCCGTCGATGCGACGCGGGCCGTGCCCGGAAACATAGGCGAGGCCCGCCGCGACGACGACGGGGCGATAGACGGCGACGGGCGTGGGCGCGGACGGGAGGGTGAGGGCGAGGCGGGCGAGGTTTTGTTCGGGGGTCATGCAGAGGTGAGGTCGGTTAGAAAATCCCCTTCACCCCGAGCGTCCACAGCGAGCCGTAGCGTTCCTGGAAGCGGAGGGTGGCATGCTGGGGCGTGCTCGGGCCGACGGTCGTGCCGCGGTCGGCGATGTCGGCGATGTTGCGGAGGTTCACGAAGACGGCGACGCGTTTCCAGAAGGTGTATTCGCCGTGCACGTCGATCTTCGTGAAGCCCGGCGTGTAGTTGTAGGTGCCGGGCTCGATGCCGTTGCCGGTCAGCGCGGCGAGGACCTGGTCCTCGCGCCACGTCCAGTTGACGCGGAGGTTGTAGCGC
>JANOCA010000710.1:0-7891 GCA_031411915.1 Opitutaceae bacterium | reverse complement strand
TCGGAGTTCAGCGTGCGGGCCGCGACCGAGGCGCTCCCGATGCGCGATGCGTTCGCGGTGCTGTTTTTTGTCTCCGTGGGCATGCTCTTCAACTGGACGAGCATCCTGGCGGAGCCGTGGCTCCTGCTGGCGACGCTCGGGGTGATTCTCATCGGCAAGCCCATCGCGGCCTTCGTGATTGTGATCCTGCTGCGCTACCCGCTGCGGGTGGCGCTCGCGGTCTCGGTGGTGCTGGCGCAGATCGGTGAGTTCTCCTTCATCCTCGCGACGCTGGGCCGGGACCTGAAAATCCTGCCGGAGAACGCGGCCAACATCCTCGTGGCGGCGGCGATTATTTCCATCACGCTGAATCCGCTCGCCTATCGCTTCCTGGCCAAGCTGGAGAAGCCCATCGCGCGCCTGATGCCCGGCTTTGTGCGCTGGACGGAACAGCGCGCGCTCGGCGAAAGCGCGTCGGGCAAGGTGCGGAAGCCGGTCGGGCGCCGGCCTCGCGCGGTCATCGTCGGTTACGGGCCAGTTGGGCGGACCGTTGCCCGGCTTCTGCGTGAGAACAAGATCGAGCCGGTGATCATCGAGATGAACGTCGAGGTGGTCCAGCGCCTGAAGGCCGAGGGCACGATCGCGATTTACGGCGATGCGGCCCGGATCGACACCCTGACCGAAGCAGGCGCCGAGCGGGCGGTCGCGCTGGTGCTGAGCGCCTCCAGCGTCAGCGACGGCGGTGAAATCGTGCGGCTGGCGCGGCAGCTGAACCGCGAGATTCGCGTGCTTGCCCGCACGGCCTACGTGCGCGAGCTGGAGGCGTTGCGGACCGCCGGTGCGGACGAGGCTTACTCGGGGGAAGGGGAAGTCGCCCTGGCCATGACCGCGGCGGTGCTGCGGAATCTCGGCGCCTCGCCTGAGCAAATCGATCGCGAGCGCCAGCGGGTGCACGGCGAGATTTTCGGCGAACCGAAGCCGCCCGGTGCGCCTCGGGCGTGAATCGCCCCGGGTTTTTCGAGCGGGCCCTGCGCGTGGCTCGCGGCGCGGCGCCGAGTGAGCAACGATTGCTTGCGCCATTCGGGCCTGAACTTCACAACCTCCGCACGCTCCTGCGCCGCATTTCAATCTCCTCCCCATGAAACTCATCGTCGCCGTCATCAAACCGTTCAAGCTCGAGGAAGTGAAGGAGGCGCTCGCCGCCGCCGGCATCGAGGGCATGACGGTCACGGAAGTGAAGGGCTTCGGCCGGCAGAAGGGCCACACCGAGATCTACCGCGGCAGCGAATACACGGTGGATTTCCTGCCCAAGGTGAAGCTCGAGGTCGCGGTGGCCGACGACGTGGCGGCCAAGGCCATCGATGCGATCCTCAAGGGCGCGAAGACCGGCAAGATCGGCGACGGAAAGATTTTCGTGATGCCGCTTGAGGAAGTGATCCGCATCCGCACCGACGAGCGCGGCGAAGCCGCCCTCTGACCCGTCGGAGCCGTGACCGGACCGCTGATCCAGCGTGTCCTGTCATAAACAGAATGCTGGCGATTCACGCATTGAGTGATGTCGGTGAATCATTCTCATCCATGCCACCCCAGCATGTGTGCCCTTACCCTGTCCCTTCGTCGTGCCGGCCTCGCGCTGGCTTTGATCGCAGCCTGCCTGGTCCCGGTGACAGCGCAGACTCCGCCGCCCGCCGCCGCCCCGGCGCCGTCGCTTGAACAGCGCATCGCGGGCCTCGAGGCCTATCTCGCCAACTCCGATCCGGCCGCGCCGCTGAAGACCGGGCCGAAGGACAAGGATGGCAACGCCACCGTTCCCGCGGGCCTCACCACGCCGGCCGTGGGCATTCCCGGGCCGGGCCACAACACGTGGCTCATGGTGAGCGCGGCGCTCGTGCTTTTCATGACGCTGCCGGGCCTCGGGCTTTTCTACGGCGGCCTCGTGCGCACGAAGAACGTCCTCTCGGTGGTCGCGTGGTGCTTTGGCATCACGAGCCTTGTCACCGTGCTCTGGTGGGCGGTGGGCTACAGCCTCGTGTTCGGGAAAAATTTCAACAGCCCGTTTCTCGGCGGCACGGAGTTTTTCTTTTTCCGCGGCGTGGGCGGCGAGCCCAACTCCGATTACTCATTCTGGGTCTCGCACAGCGTCTTCGCGATTTTCCAGCTCGCTTTTGCGGTCATCACGCCGGCGGTGCTCATCGGCGCGATTGTGGAGCGGATGAAGTTCTCCGCCGTCCTGGTGTTCACGACACTCTGGCTGCTGCTCGTCTATTGCCCGCTCGCGCACATGGTCTGGGGCATCAACGGCTACCTCAACGGCGCCTTCAACGCCGGGGCGGGCGTGAAGGCGATCGATTTTGCGGGCGGCATGGTGGTCGAGATGGCGTCGGGCTTTTCCGCGCTCGTGCTGTGCGTGATCCTCGGGCCGCGCCTCGGGCACGGCAAGACGCCGATGCCGCCGCACAGCCTCGTCGTGGCCGTGATCGGCACGGGCATGCTGTGGGTGGGCTGGTATGGCTTCAACGCCGGCTCCGCGCTCGGCTCAGATCGCGTGGCGGCCAATGCGTTCATGACCACCACGCTCGCGGCCGCGGTGGCGTCAGGCACGTGGGCGCTCCTCGAGGCCATCACGCGCGGCAAGGCGAGCGTGCTCGGCTTCTGCACCGGCGCGGTGGCGGGGCTCGTCACGATCACGCCGGCCTGCGGCTACGTCGATGTCACCGGCGCGATGGTCGCGGGCGTGCTCGGCGGGCTGATTCCGTTTGTCGCATGCACCAAAATCAAGGCCCTGCTCGGCTATGACGATGCGCTGGACGTCTTCGGCGTGCATGGCGTGGGCGGGCTCGTCGGCCTTGTCATCACGGGCGTGTTTGCCTCGACGGCGGCGAATCCGAATCTCTCCACGAACCTCTCCTCCCTGATCGGCCAGTCGCTCTGGCTGGAGCAGCTCAAGGGCATCGGGATCACGCTGGCGCTCACCGTGGGCGGCACGGCGATCATCGCGTTAGCCGTGAAGGCCGTGATGGGCCTGCGCCCGACGATCGAGGCCGAGATCGAGGGCCTCGACATCAGCGAGCACGGCGAGGAAGGCTACATCTATGACGCCAAGTCCTGAACCCCGTCCCATCCGCTCGCCATGAAACTCGTCATCGCCATCATCAAGCCGTTCAAGCTCGAGGAAGTGAAGGAAGCGCTCACCGCCGCCGGCGTCTCGGGCATGGTGGTGTCCGACGTGAAGGGCTTCGGCCGGCAGAAGGGCCACACGGAGATCTACCGCGGCAGCGAATACACCGTGGACTTCCTGCCCAAGGTGAAGGTGGAGGTCGCGGTGTCCGACGACTTGGTGGCCGACGTCATCGATGCGATCATGAAGGGCGCGAAGACCGGCAAGATCGGCGACGGGAAGATTTTCGTGGTGCCGCTCGAAGAGGTCATCCGCATCCGCACCGACGAGCGCGGCGAATCGGCGATTTGATTCCCGTGTCTTGAAGTAGGGCGGGTCTGTGACCCGCCCTTTTGCAGGCTGAGTGTTCCGAGGGCGGGTCACAGACCCGCCCTACGCACGCGGTCGCAGTCTGAGAGCCGTGCCCGTCTCCTGAAATCGCGCAACTCCCGCTGCGCGCGGGCGAAACGCCGTGGGCGCGATCTTTTTCAAGATTTCCATGCGCGCCGTTCATTGGCGGCATCGCATCTGCTAAGTGGGTCTGTCCTCCCTATGATGAACACACTTCGACTCAAACCCCTCCGTTCGATCGTCGCGGCGGGCGTGGTCTTGTTGACCAGCCTGTCCGCTTTCGCCCAAGCGCCTGCCGCGGCCACGCCGCCTCCGCCGCCCGCTCCCACCATCGAACAGCGCGTTGCTTCGATTGAAGCGTATTTCCAAAATACGGATCCGTCGGCTCCGCTCAAGGTCGGGCCCAAGGACAAGGACGGCAACCCGACGATCCCCGCCGGCCTCACGACGCCCGCGGTCGGCGTCGCCGGTCCCGGCCACAACGCCTTCATGATGGTCTGCGCGGCGCTCGTGCTCTTCATGACGCTGCCTGGCCTCGCTCTCTTCTACGGCGGCCTGGTGCGCACGAAGAACGTGCTCTCGGTCATGGCGCAGTGCCTCGGCCTCGCCGGCATCGTCACGATTCTCTGGTGGGCCTTCGGCTACTCGCTCGTGTTCGGCAAGAGCTTCGGCAGCCCCTACCTCGGCGGCACCGAGTTCTTCTTCATGGCCGGCGTGGATAGCCTGCCCAACACCGACTACGCCGCGTGGGTTTCGCAGAATGTCTTCGCGATGTATCAGATGATGTTCGCGATCATCACGCCCGCCCTGATCGTCGGCGCCATCGCCGAGCGCATGAAGTTCTCCGCGCTCGTGCTCTTCATGGTGCTCTGGATGTTCGTCGTCTACTTCCCGCTCGCGCACATGGTCTGGGGCGTGAATGGCCTGATGAACGGCGTCTGGAACGCCGGCGCCGGCATCAAGGCAATCGACTTCGCGGGCGGCACCGTGGTGCACATGTCCTCCGGTTGGTCGGCCCTCATCCTCTGCCTCCTCGTGGGCAAGCGCCTCGGCTTCGGCAAGACCCCGATGCCCCCGCACAGCCTTGTGCTCTGCATGATTGGCACCGGCATGCTCTGGGTCGGCTGGTATGGCTTCAACGCCGGCTCCGCGGTCGCGGCCGACGGCGTGGCCTCCAACGCCTTCGCCACCACCACGCTCGCCACGGGCGTCGCCACCTTCGTGTGGGGTATGCTCGAATACATCGTCCGCAAGAAGGCCAGCGTCCTCGGCCTCTGCTCGGGCGCCGTCTCCGGCCTCGTGGTGGTCACGCCTGCCTGCGGGTTCATCGACCTGACTTCGGCCATGTGGGTCGGCCTCCTCGCCGGCGCCGTGCCGTTCTTCGCGGTCACCAAGATGAAGCCGATGTTCGGCTACGACGATGCGCTCGACACCTTCGGCGTCCACGCCGTGGGCGGCACGCTCGGCGCGCTCGTCACGGGCTTCTTCGCCACGGCCTCGGTCAATGGCAACCTCAACACCAACCTGAAGGACATCATCGGCAAGACGCTCTGGATCGAGCAGGTGAAGGCCATCGCCCTCACGCTGGCGCTCGCCGTCATCGGCACGCTCATCATCGGCTTCATCGTCAAGGCGGTCGTCGGCCTCCGTCCCTCGGTCGAGGCCGAGCAGGAGGGCCTGGACCTCTCCGACCACGGCGAGGAAGGCTACATCTACGACTCGAAGTCCTGAGCCGCACTCCCACCTAAACTCCCGCTCCCATGAAACTCATCATCGCCATCGTAAAACCCTTCAAGCTCGAGGAAGTGAAGACCGCCCTCGCCGAAATCGGCGTGGAAGGCATGACCGTCACCGAGGTCAAGGGCTTCGGCCGCCAGAAGGGCCACACCGAGATCTACCGCGGCAGCGAATACACGGTCGATTTCCTCCCGAAGGTGAAAATCGAGATCGCGGTCGCCGACAACGTCGCGGCCAAGGCGATCAACGCCATCGTCACCTCAGCCAAGACCGGCAAAATCGGCGACGGCAAGGTGTTCATCCTGCCGCTGGAGGAAGTCATCCGCATCCGCACCGACGAGCGCGGCGACTCCGCCATCTGAGGCCAGAGAACGTTTTGGACTGAACCAGCCGGCGCCACGCGAGTGGCGCCGGTTTTTTGTGACCATGCGGCGAGAGGCGAAACGCCGCTGAATTGGCGCAACAATAGTGAACGCGGACGACTCGTAACGGCGAACTAGACGCGGCCCTCGGCGTGCGCAGGAGTCAGGTGCGCGGCGCGTTTTCGATTCCCGGTTCTTTTTCTCTTGGATTGCAGGGGTTGGGTGCGGTGCGCCGAACGATTGAGCTCAGCCGCGCTCACCGGGAGCGGCGGACGGAGGTTGGAGCGGGGTTATCATGATCGAAAAAGGGCGGATGGTGAGCGTTGGCTGTGGCGGCTGGACAGGCGCTTTCTTCATGCAGCAGCATGCGCGAGCGCTAAGTAGAGTAGCCAGGCAACTATTCCGAAGGTGAACCCAAGTGGCAGGACAAAGCGTATGCCTTTGCTTTCGCCCCAGATTCGCTTCGCTGCGATGAAATCGCCAAGGAAATACCAGCGGAGCAAAGTCTTCAGCCGCGCGCCCTTCTTCCATTCTTCTTTCAGGCCGGTCCATTGCTTTTCGATCATCGAATACTGATTCCACTGCATCACGAAAGCGAAGAGCAGGGCGACAGCCATGAGGGAACACAGCACGAAAGGTATTCCAATGTGCGGATGCTGCCTAATCGCTTCCTCGATATCCATCTTGCTCGCCGACCAGTGTTATTCGCCCCTACTCAATTGCCTTACTGGGGAGAGTTTCATGGAGCGCAGTCAGTGGCCTAAGCCGGTAGCGAGCAATGCTCTTTCCTTCGCAGTAAGGCTTGGTGTGGTGGGCGGGCACGTCCCTGTGCCCGCATTCGGCCCGCATCTGCCTTACCGCCGAGGCGCCGCCGATTCGTTTCTCAGCCGCTGTGCTTCGCGGGCGTGCCGTTCGGCTTCGTCTCTGCGGCCGAGAGCGCGCAGCGCGAGAGCTAGGCCTTGGTGGGCGTTGGCGATGGTGGGATCGAACTTCAAGGCGGTTTCGAACGACTTGATCGCCTCGGCGGGGCGTTTGAGTTCGGTGAGGGCGATGCCGCGCTCGGTGTGGGCTTGGGCGTAGTCGGGCTGGAGTTCGGTCGCGCGGGTGAGCGGGGCGAGAGCTTCGGCGGCGCGGTTGGTGTTGAGGTAGGCGAGGCCGAGGTTGCGGTGCGCGAGCGCGAAGCCGGGGCGCAGCCGCGCCGCCTCGGCGAAGCGCGCGATGCCGTCGGCGGTGCGGCCGGTCGCCATGAAGGCGACGCCGAGATTGTTGTGCGCCTCGGCGAATTTCGGCTGGAGGCGGATCGCGGCCTCGAGGTGTTCGGTGGCCTCGGTGGCACGGCCGAGACGGTTGAGGGCGTCGCCGAGGTTGTTGGCGGACTCCGCGAAATCGGGGCGCAGCGTGCGCGCGCGCTTGAGGTGCGGGAGCGCCTCGTCGGCGGTGCCGGCTTCGACGAGGGCGAGGCCGAGGTTGTTGTGCGCGATCCAGCTGTCGGGATCGCGCGCGAGCACGGACGCCCAGAGCGTGGGCTGGTCTTTGAACACCGCGGCGTGGCGCCAGGTGAGCACCGCGCAGAGCGCCAGCCCGACCAAAGCCGCAGCGCGGCCGATCGCTGGCGGCAAGCGCACGAGCCCGGCGCCGGCGAGCGCGAAGGCCGCGAGGCTCGCGAGGTATTGGAAATGATCCGCGACGTAGGAATAGCGGAAGGGAAAGACGTTCACGAAGCCGAGCGCGGGGAAGAGCGTGCCACCGAACAACAGCGCCGCGGCGAGCGGCCCGCGGTTTTTTCCCCGCCGCAGCCAGAGCCCCGTGAGCAACGCGACGGCTGCGAGCGGGAAGAGCCACTGCCACGCGGCGCCCGCATCAATCGTCCAACGCGGATAGATGAACGAGAGGCCGAACGGCCAGGCGAGGCTCGCGGCGTAGAACCACGCGGCGCGGCCGGCGAGGAGCACGCGTTCGACCGGCCCGAGCGCGAAGTCCGCGCCCTGCGCGCCGATGTGCGTGTGCTCGACCCACGCGGTGAAAAGCCCCGCGCCGATGCCGAGCGCGAACCACGGCAGCAGCGGGAGCACATCGCGTCGTGCGTCGATGCGCCCGTGCCGCCACCACGCGATGACGAGCAGCGCGGCGGGCAGCGTGGCCGTGACGGTCTTGGTGAGCAGTGCGGCGACGAAAAGCGCCGTCGCAATCCAGTAGAGGCGCGCGGAGCGTGGTCCGGTTGGAGCCGCGGGGCCCCCGCCGCGGGGGGGGGAAAGCGGCGGGGGGGGCCCGGCCCCCAAAAAAGAAAAAAAACGCACCCCCCCCC
>JANOCA010000709.1:0-16207 GCA_031411915.1 Opitutaceae bacterium | reverse complement strand
TCCCCTACGCCCTGCCCCGCGCGACCACGCCCGACCTGCCGCAGCGGCCCTGAGTCGGACCGGCTCGGGCGCGGACTGTCAGCCATCCCGCGCGCTCGGACCGCGCTGAATTTGATTTGTGGTGGGGTTCGTTATCCGCGGGCGAAGCGTTTCGCCCGCCGGTTCGTCAGGTAGTTTACCCACCCCGACCTGGCCCCATAGCCCCTTCCCCATGAAATCATCCCTGCGTCTTCCCGCCGCATCCGGCCCGCGCGTGCTTTTCGCGCTCGGTCTTGCGTGTGCTCTGGCGGTTCCCGGCCGCGCCCAAGTCGCGCCGGCGCGCAACATCGATGCCGCCACTCTCGCCCGATACGACACCAACCGCAACGGCGTCCTCGACGCCGCCGAGCAGACCGTGCTCGACGCCGACCTGCGCCGCGCCGCCTCGGCCCCCAGCACCACTTCCGCGGGAGAAACGAGGCCCGCCGACGAGATCGTCACGCTCTCGCCCTTCGAGGTCAGCACCGACACCAAGGGCTACTACGCCGCCAACACGATGTCCGGCACCCGCTTCAACACGAAGCTCGAGGACCTCGCCTCCTCCATCACCGTGATGACGAAGGAGCAGATGGCAGACTTCGGCATGCTCGATATCAATGACGTGTTCCTCTATACCGCCAGCTCTGAGGGCACCGGCAACTACACCGACTACGAGGTGAACCGGAACGGCGACGTGCAGGAAAACGTGAGCCTCAAACCCCACCGGCGCCAACCGCGTGCGCGGCATCGCCGCCGCCAACGTCTCGCTCGGCAACTTCGAGACCATGAACCGCGTGCCCGTCGATCCTCTCGGCATAGAGGCCCTCGAGCTCAGCCGCGGCCCCAACGCCACCATCTCCGGCCTCGGCAACCCTTCCGGCACGCTCAACATGGTGCCCGCCTCGGCCAATCTTTCGCGCAACCGCTCGCAGTTCCAGGCGCGCGCCGACAGCTACGGCGGCTACCGCACCAGCCTCGATCTCAACCGTGTGATCATCCCCCGCGTGCTCTCGGTGCGCGTCAATGGCGCGTTCCAACACGATGGCTTCATCCGCAAGCCGTCCGGCGTGAACATCGTCCGCTACAATGGCATGGTGAAATACCAGCCGTTCAAGAAGACCACCATCAGCGCCTCCTACAGCGTGTATCGGATGAACGGCAACCGCCCCAACGCCAGCCCGCCCCGCGACAACATCTCCTACTGGATTGCCGCCGGTCGCCCCACGTGGGATCCCGTCGCGCAGATCGTCCGCGTCAACGGCACCACGATCGGCAATGGCGGCGTCGGCACCACGACGCCCATCACGGCCGACGCCAACGTCCCCGATTATTTCAACCGCAGCTTCACCGGCAGCGGCCGCTTCTACGCCTACGTCGGCCCGGGCGGGCTCGAGCTCCTCGGCACCAGCGGCTCCACGCTCAGCACGAACCCCGGCACCGGCTCGGGCACCCTCCGCTACATGTCGGTGAGCGCCGGCTCCGGCATCGCGGCCGGTCGCTTCACCGGCCAGCCGCTCTTCACCACGACGCCCAGCGTCAGCAGCCGTTCGCTCTACGACTGGTCCGAGCAAAACCTTCAGGCGATGAACCGCGTGATGGATCGCACCTTCACGAGCCTCGTGCAGGTCGACCAGAACATCGTCGACACCCCGATGCACCGCATCGACGCCCAGTTCGCCTTCTTCCGCGAGGACTCGCAGCGCTACGCGCGCAACCTCATGGGCGAGCTCAACGCCAACGGCCAGTCCGGCCAGCTCCTCATCGATCCCAACGAGCGCCTGATCGACGGCTCGCCGAATCCGTTTTTTCTCCGGCCCTACATGGGCGTCGACCAGCCCTTCACCACTTGGCAGCCGCAGAAGTGGGACACCTACCGCGCGCAGATCGGCTACCGGCTCGACTTCACGCAGGAGAAGAGCGCGCTCAAGTGGCTCGGCCTGCATCAGCTCTCCGGCTACAACGAATACAAATACCGCATCAGCCGCCGCTACGCCTACAAGGACGGCATCGCCAGCAACCACCCGTGGATTCCCGCCGGCGTCTCGCGCGTGAACCAGGGCGCCATCGTCGGCGGCCCCGCCGCCGCGGCCAACATCACCCGCGGCTACTATCGCTACTACCTCGGCGACAACCAGGGTAACAACATCGACTACGCCCCCGCCGAGTTCAGCTTCGGCAACTATCCCTTCTTCTACGGCAATCCCACGTCCGGCTTTGTCCGCGAGCCCACGCTCATCAGCCAGATCGCGACGACCGACCGCACGGGCGCCGGCAGCAACTCCAAGACCATCCTCAAGACCCTCGGCGGCGTCATCCAGAGCCACTTCCTCGACAGCCGGATTGTCACCACCCTCGGCCGCCGCACGGACCAACAATACGTGAAGAACGGCTCCACGCCCCAGCGCCTCAACGCCGACGGCATGAGCTTCGACTACGACTCCATCGATCACTGGGCCGCGGGCGACTACCGCTTCAACGAGGGCGACACGACGCAGAAGGGCGTCGTCGCGCGCCCGTTCCGCGGCTGGGGTTTCGTCAACCGTCTCGCGCAGGGCGCGGGCGCCGAGCGTTTCGTCGGCCAGGCCCTCAACGGCCTTTCCCTCACCTACAATCGCTCCGACAGCTTCCGCCCGCAGGACCCGCGCGTGGATCTTTACCTGCGCCCGCTGCCCAACCCCTCCGGCGAGGGCAAGGACTACGGTTTCGCGCTCAACCTGTTCGACAATCGTTTTGTCCTCCGCGTGAACAGCTACGAGACCCAGCAGCTCAAGACCCGGGGCGGCGACGCCGGCACGATCGCGCAGCGCGTCACGCGCACCGACTTCGCCGCGACCGCGGCGTTCCTCCTTCAGGATCAGGCGCTCGCTTGGGTCGCCGCCACCAACCCCACGTGGACCACCGCCCAGATTCAGCAGGAGGTCGGCCGCCAGATGGGCATCCCTTGGGAGCGCCAGCTCGCGATCGAGGATGCGTTCAACGCCGGCCAGATTTCCTCCACCAACGACATCATCGCCACCGGCAAGGAGATTGAGCTGAACTACAATCCCACGAGCTACTGGACCGTCGCCGCCTCCGTGACGAAAAACGAATCCAAGAACGCCAACGTCTCCAAGGACATCGCCCAATGGATCGGCGAGCGCATGCCCATCTGGACGACCATCCGCGATCAGCGCACGGGCCAGCTCTGGTGGAACACCAACTACGGCGGCCAGCAGACTGCCGCGCAGAATTTCGCGGTGTTCGTCGGCTCGCCCTACGCCGTGGTGCAGCAGTCCGAAGGCACGCCGCAGCCGAACATCCGCAAATATTCCGCGCGCTTCAGCACCAACTTCAAGCTGGCCGGCATCACCCAGCACGAGCAGCTCAAGCGCTTCGAGGTCGGCGGCGCGCTGCGTTTCGCCGACAAGGGCTTCCTCGGCTACTACGGCGTGCAGAAGCTCCCCGCCACCATCACGGACCTCGATCGCAACAATCCGATTTGGGACCGCGGCGACTTCTTCGGCAAGAAGACCAGCGGCCACTACTCGCTCGACATGAATTTCCGCTATCGCACGCGGCTGTGGGCCAACAAGGTCAACGCGAGCTTCCAGCTCAACATCCGCAACCTCCAGGAAGAGGGCGATCGACTGCAACCCATCGGGGCCTTCCCCGATGGCACGCCCCACACCTACCGTATCGTGGACCCGCGGCAGTTCATCCTGACGGCGACGTTTGATTTGTAGCGGGGCGCGTCGGCCGGCCGCCGTCGGGGCGGCCGCCGATGTTTTCCTGCCAGACGAGCCGGCATTCCGCGCCATTCGCGGCGGCGTCGGTTAGGCCATGATGGGAGACGACCCATCATGAAAATCCCCTCCTGCCTCGTCCTCTCGTGTGCCTTGGGACTCGCCGCGCACGCTCAGTCCTCTCCCGTCGCGCCCGCCAAGCCCGCCGCCGACGAGGTCGTCGCGCTCTCCCCCTTCGAGGTGGTCGCCGACAACAAGGGCTACTTCCAGTCGAACACGATGTCCGGCACGCGCCTCAACTCGAAGATCGAGGACCTGGGCCAGTCGATCACCGTGATGACGAAGGAGCAGATGTCCGACTTCGCGATGCTCGATATCAACGACATCTTCGATCACATGGCCAGCACCGAGGGCACCAACTCCTACTCGCAGTTCGAAACGGACCGCACGGGCGCGGTGGTCGACAACGTCAGCCTCAATCCCAACAACGCGAACCGCGTGCGCGGCATCGGCAACGCCAACATCGCCTTCAACAACATCCAGACCTCGGGCCGCGTGCCCATCGATCCGCTCTGGATGGATTCGCTCGAGCTCAGCCGTGGCCCGAACGCCAATATCTTCGGCCTGGGCAACGCGTCCGGCACCGTGAATCAGGTCCCGGCCACCGCCAATCTCAGCCGGAATTTCACCAAGGTCGAATTACGGGCCGACAGCTACGACGGCTGGCGCGTCTCACTCGACGTGAACCGCAAGCTCTCGGACAAGGTGGCCCTGCGCGCGAGCTACGCCAACCAGCACACCGGCTTTGAGCGCAAGCCTTCGGGCGAAGACGCCCGCCGCCTGAGCGCGCAGCTCAAGGTCCGCCCCTTCAAGGGCACGACGGTGGCCCTCTCGTGGTATAGCTACAAGAACGCGTCCGTGCGGCCCAACTTTACCACCCCGCGCGATTACTTCACCGATTGGATCCGGGCCGGGAGGCCGGGTTGGAATCCCGTCACCGGGTTGGTTACGCTCGCCGACGGCCGGGTCTACGGCAACGGCAACGTCCTTGGCTCGACCACGCCCTACACGGCCGCTCCGGCCACTTTCTTCACCGGCGGCGCGGAGAGCCGGTCCCCCTTCCAGATCGGCGGCCCGGGTCAGGCGCCCTACTGGGCGATGGCGCGCTACACCTCGGGCGCGTTGGCCACCAGCGATCCATTTGGCGCCGCGGCCACGGGTATCGGCCTTTTGACCACGGGGCCGTCGGAAACCTTCACAGCCGCGCAGCAGCCGCTCTACAATTCCGTCACTCGTCCGATCAACGATCGATCGATCTACGACTGGACCAGCATCAACCTGGCGGGCAACGGCAAGGCGTGGGACAACGTGAACACTTACCTCGCGCAGCTCGACCAGATCATCCTCAGCACGCCGAAGCACACGCTGGCCGCGCAGGTCACCTACTTGCGCGAGGACGCCAATCGGATGGAGAACCAGCCCATGGGCCCCGCGAGCGTGAACAGCAATGTGGGCCAGCTGCAGGTCGACGTGAACCGGGTCTACTTGGATGGCACGCCCAACCCCTATTTCGGCCGGCCTTACCTGCGTAGCAGCGAACCCTTCCTCCGGCTCAAACCCCTGCTGTGGGAAACCACCCGCGCCCAGGCCGCCTACCGCCTCGATTTCTCGCAGGACAAGGGTTGGAGCAAGTGGCTCGGCACCCAGCAGCTCCTCGGCTACTACGAATACAAGGACCAACAGAACCGGCAGTTCACCTACCGGCACTCCGCCCTCGGCCGCGACAAGGCGTGGCAGCAGAAATACGCCGCCCTCAACACCCCGTTGGGCAACCGCACGCAGTCCAACGTCGACGCCCGGTATCCCATCGCGCCCGGCAACTATTCCCGCCTCAACGAGCAATACTACGTCGGCAACACGGTCGGCGGCGGCATCGAATACGCCCCGAGCCATTTCCCGGAAGGCGCCAACGTCGCCTATGTCTGGGGCCCGTCCAGCGGCGCGATGTTCAAGGATGTGACTGGCGTCGGGTTCACTCCCAGCCCTGATGGCGGCGGTGGCTTGTCGAGCGTCAATTCCCTCGTGAAGACCTCCGGTGGCGTGCTCCAGAGCACCTTCCTCGGCGGCAAGCTTGTCGGCACGTTCGGCCTGCGCGAGGACGTGGTGAACGACCGCAACGCCCCGCTGGCTCTGCTCACGCCGGACCTGCGCGACTACAACTTCGCCGCGTCCAGCGGGTGGGTCGGCCCGTGGCGCCGGGCTCAGGGAAAGACGAAGTCCTCCTCGATCGTGGTCCGTCCGCTCCGCGATCTCGATTTTTTCCGCACACGCGTAACCAACGGCTCCGGTGTCGGCAAATTTCTCGCCGAAGCCGTCACCAGCCTCACCCTCACCTACAACACTGCGGATAACTTCATCGCGCAGGGTCCGGCCTACGATCTGTTCCTGAAGCAGCTGCCCAACCAGAGCGGCACCACCAAGGACCTCGGCTTCTGGATGACGATGCTCGATGGCCGCCTGTCCATCCGCTACAACAACTTCGTCACCGACCAAAAGGATCTCCGCAACGGCGACATCTCCACGATGGCCCAGCGCATCCTGCGGTATGAGGGATTCATCGCCACCGACTCCTACAACCTCCGGACGCAGACCAGCGCCTGGCTCAACGGACTCGGCACCGGCGGCGTCGCCACCAACGCCCAGATCGCCGCCGCGATCAAGATGCCGCTCGAGCAATACAACGGCCTGCAGGCCATCGCCGCCGCCGGCACCTACGCCGCCGTCAACGACGCGCGCTCGAAGGGCCACGAGATCGAGATCAACTACAACCCCACCCGCAACTGGACCATCAGCGCGTCGGTCACGAAGACGCAGGCGATCAACACGGCGGCCGGTTCCGCCGTCGACGACTACATCGCCGCGCGCATGCCCATCTGGACCACCCTCGAGGATCCGCGCTACACCAACACCACGCAGACCCTCGGCGGCGCGACCACGCCGTTGCCGACCCCGCCGCCGACTCCGCTCCCCACCGGCTCGACCGGCCGCCTGCTCTGGTGGAATATCCTCGGCGCGCCGTTCACCACGTTGTCCGGTTACAACGGCACGCAGTCTGCCGCTTTGAACTTTGCCACGAATGTGGATGCGCCCATGGCCGTCTTCCGCGCGACGATCGGCCGCCCGCGTCCGCAAATCCGCGAATACTCCGCCAAGTTCAACACCCGCTACAACCTGTCCGGCCTCTTCTCCGACAACCGGATCCTGAAGAACATGAGCGTGGGCGGTTCGTTGCGCTACGCCAGCAAGGGGTCCATCGGTTTCTTCGGCAAAGGATATACTCCGGGCATGGACCTCACCCTCGCGGCAAACCGGATCCTGCAGCTCGATCCGAACCGGCCGATCTACTCGTCGGCCGAGGCCAACGTCGACGTGTTCGTCAGCTATCGCACCAGGCTCTTCGCGGACAAGGTGCGGGCGAACTTCCAGCTGAACGTGAGAAACGTGCAGGAGGATGGCGGCCGATTGCAAAAGACAGCCGCATTCTTCGACGGACGAGCCGCCACCTACCGCATTGTCGACCCGCGGCAGTTCATCTTGTCGGCCTCGTTCGAGCTGTAACGGCAAGTGCCGGCGAGCGGACTTGGATTGCGTAGCCCGCCTCGGGAGAGGCGGGACGCACCCGCTCTAACTCCCGCCCCTCCCTGCTCTCACGAGCAGGGCTACCACGCACCAGCCCAAGCGCGTTGGGAGCAACGCGCTCCACCTCCGTCTCTCTTTTCGTTCGTAGCCCCGGCTTCAGCAGGAGCCTGGGGACTTTTCCAAGCTTGGTTCCGGCTGAAGCCGGGGCTACCAACTCGCGCTCCTCCGTGACCGTCGCGCCCGCCGCCTCACCCCGCGAACACCTTCTCCGCTGGCTTCTCGCCCTCGGTGTCTTCGCGCTGCTGATCGTCTTCTTCAGCCCGGCGTGGGGCGCGTTCACGCTGTGGGCGCGCGTGCCGGAGATGGGCGGGATGCTCGAGGTGCGCCGCGGCGTCGCGGTGCTCGCGCAAATCGAAAGCCCCGGCGCCCCGATCGCCGACGAACTTCACCGCGCGATCCAGTGGCGGCTGCTGTTCCCGCTCGTCGGCCGCGCGCTGCATCTTCCACCGCTGCTTTTCTTCGGCCTCGCCTATCTCGGCTGCCTGCTCGCCCTCGCGTGGATCATTGTGCTGCTGCGCCGCGCGGGCTTCGCGTGGAAGGAAACCGCGCTCGCCGCGCTCGTCCTCGGGGCGAGTTCGTGGTTTTTCACGTCGACCGGGTGGCTCGGCTACTTCGATTCGTGGCTCGCGCTCGCGCTGCTGGTCGCGGCCTTCGCGGAGCGACGCTGGCTCGTCTGGCTCGCGTGCCTGCTCGCGCCGTGGATCGACGAGCGGTTCGTCGCCGCCGCGCCGCTCGTGCTGCTGTGCCGCTGGCTGCATCGGCCGGATGAGGTCAATCTGCGCCGCGACGCCATCGTCCCCGCCGTGCTCCTCGCCGGATTTCTGGCCGTGCGGCTCGGCGTGCTCTCGACGCAGACCAGCGCCGGCGCGACGGTCGGCAGTTATCTCGCCACGCGCGACTACCTCGACGCGCCGCTCTCCCGCATCACGCTCGGCGTGTGGGATGGTTTGCGGGCCGGCTGGTGGCTCGTGGCGGTCGCGGTGGTGCTGCTTTGGAAAAATCGCGCTCACGCCATGGCCCTCGCCGCCGCGGCGTTCGTGCTCGCCGCGCTCGGCCTCGCGACCGCGCAGGACTACAGTCGCTCCATCACCATGCTCCTGCCGGCGGCCGTGCTCGGCGCGCTGCTCGCGGGGAAAGCCTCGCCGCCGTGGCTGCCGCTCGGCCTGCGCCTCGCCGCCGCCGCGGCGCTGCTCGTGCCCGCGCACCACGTGATGAACGACCGCGTGATGCCCATCTTCAATCTCCAGCACCAGATCGACGTGCTCGACAACCCGCCCGCCAGCGCAATGCCGGAACTTTACGAATTGCGCGCGTTGCACGCCATGGGCCGCGGCGAGTTCGCCAAGGCCGACGCTGACCTCGCCCTCGCGATCCGGCTCGCGAACAACCCCGCCTCCCCCGCCAAGCAGCGCGGCATCCTCGCCGCGAGCCAGGGCCGCTGGAGCGATGCGCGGCAGCACTTCGCGCTGATGGCCGAACACGCCCCCGCCGATCCCGACGCGTGGCTGATGTGCGCGCAGGCCAGCCTCGCGCTCAACGAACCCGCCAAGGCCCGCACCGAGATCGATCGCGCGCTCGGCCTCGCGCCAGCCGACTGGAAACCGCGCCCGGATGTCGCGCGGTTTCTCGCGAAACTCAATGCAACTTCTGCGCGCTAGAAGTATCGGATCGAGGTGGTGCGCGTTGACCCAAACGCGCATTCAGGCGGCACGCCTTAGCCCAAGCGCGTTGGGGGCAACGCGCTCCACCTCGGCAGCATGACCGGCACGATCGGCTCGTTCGCCATGTTTGCCCTGCTCCTCGCCGGTCTGCTCGTGCCCGGCGCTATCCTCATGCGCGCGCTGCGCGTGCCGGGCGGGATCGCGACGAGTTTCGCCGGATCGGTGGCGGCGCTCTACCTGACGGTGCTCGCCTTGCAATTGTGCAGCCTGCCGATCTCGCTCGGGACGCTGGCGGCGGGACTGGCGATCATTTCTCTCGTAGCCCGCTTCTTGAGAGGCGGGAAGGAACGCGAGCCGACGCCCGAACCGTCCCTGCTCTCATGGGCAGGGCTACGAAACACCTTCAGCCTCTTCGGCGGGTGGACCCCGCTCTACGCCCTCTTCTGGATCGCGGTGCTGCTGCGGGTCTGGCACGCGCCGCTCAACGGACCCGACATCGAGTTTCGCTGGGGCTGGCTCGCGGAGCAGATGCTCGCGCGGGGCTCACTCGACTTCTACCCGCCGCGGTCGGCGGGGGATTTCTTCGACTATTTCTGGGCTGAGAGCATCCCGCCGGGCGCGGCGGCGCTGCACGCGTGGGCGTTTGCCTGCGCCGGCGGCGCGAAGGCGGCGTGGACGATTCCGGCGACGCTCCTCCAGCTCGTCGCGCTGCACGAAATCATCTGGCGCACGGCGCAGCACTTCGGCGGCGATCGGGCGGCGCGGTTCGCGTGTCTCGCGGCGGCGGCGTGCCCGTTGCTCACGTGGGCGGTGTTGCTCGGGCAGGAGACGGGGCTCACGGCGCTCGCGCTCGCGGGCGTCGCGTGGGCGCTGATTGCGTGGCGCCAAAATCTCAGCGGCGGCTGGGCTGCGCTGGCGGGCGTGTTCGCCCTGCTTGGGGCGAGCGCGCGCGAATACGGCCTCATTTTCCCCGCGCTGGCCGCGGTCGGTTTCCTGGCCTTGCGCGCGGATCGGAAGACGTGGCTGGAGTTCTCGGCCATCGCGGTCCTCGCGCTCATCTGGCCGCTGCGGACGTGGCTGCTCACGGGGAACCCGTTTCACAGCCTCGCGGTCGGCGGCGTTTTCCCGGTGAACGATCGCTTCGTCGCGTGGATCGGGTCCGAGGCGGAGACGTTTGGGGCGGCCTTGCGCAGCGGAGCCGGCTGGGCCGATGCGGGCCGCTACCTCGTGCAGCTCGCGCCGGCGGCGCTTCTGGGTTGGGTGTGGCTCGCGGTGACGGCCGTCCGGCGCGGGCGCACAGCGTGGTGGGGCCTGGCCAGCGTGCTGGCGCTGCTGGCGCTTTGGGCCGCCTCCGTGCGCTACACCAATGGCGGGCTCTTTTATTCCCTGCGCGTCGCGGCCCCGGCCCTCGCGCTCGGCGCCATCGCCTCCGGCGAGGCGCTCACCGCCACGGCCTGGGCGCAGCGCCGCGTGGCGTTGCTCGCGCCGGCTTTGCTGGGCTTCCTGGTGCTCGCGGCGCTCCCGCCCACCCTCGCCCTCCCGCAGAGCCACACCCGGACGCCGTGGCGCGACTGGCCGGGCTTCACCACCCGGACCGAGACCGCCCTGGGACTGCGCGACGAGGTCGTCGCCCTCGTCGCGAAAGCCCGCGCCGCCCTGCCCGTAGGCGAACCCATCATCGTCCTGGCCGACTCCCCGGGTTTCCAGCGGCGGTTCGCGCCGACGGGCATCGATGTGCTGCCCTTGTGGAGCCCGCACGTCGACTGGCTCTTCGACCCGTCGCTGCCGGCCGAGGCGGCCCGGAAGGCGTGGCGCGACTCCGGCGTGCGGTTTGTGGTCGTGGCGAAATTCCAACCCAACCTGGAGTTTTTCAACCGCCACTCGCGCTGGCAGAAGCCGCCCTTCCGGTCCGACTTTGTGGGCGAAACCAGCCTGACGGCGGTATTTGCCTTGCGTGCCGTGGACTAAGCCCGCCCGCTGCGCGCGATGCAATTTTCGCTTGCCGGGCCGGCGGTTGATTCATTTACCCCACGCTCCCGGCGGAACCGTGTCGGCCTCAAGCCGTCTTTCCGGTCTCCCCGCTCCCCTTCCACCTTTACCGAATCGCTCCATGATTGAAGTCAAAGGCCTCGTCAAAACCTACGGCGCGAAGCGCGCGGTCGATGGCATCACCTTCTCGGTGAAACGCGGCGACATCCTCGGCTTCCTCGGCCCCAACGGCGCCGGCAAATCGACCACGATGAAGATGATCACGGGCTTCCTCAGCCCGGATGCCGGCACCGCCACCGTCGACGGCATCAACGTCGTCGACGATCCCGTCGCGGTGAAGCGGAAGCTCGGCTACCTCCCCGAGAGCGCCCCCGCCTACCCGGAGATGACCGTCGAGGAGTTCCTCGGCTTCATCGCCGAGGTCCGCGGCTTCCGCGCCGACGCCAAGCAGGCGCAGGTCGATCGCGCGATCAAGCTCACGCACCTCGACCCCGTCCGCAAGCAGTCGATCGAGACGCTCTCCAAGGGCTTCAAGCAGCGCGTCGGCTTCGCGCAGGCGCTCCTCCATGATCCGGCCGTGCTGGTGCTCGACGAACCCACCGACGGCCTCGACCCCAACCAGAAGAACGAGGTCCGCTCCCTCATCAAGAGCATGTCCGTCGAGAAGGCCGTCATCCTCTCGACCCACATCCTCGAGGAGGTCGATGCCATCTGCAACCGGGTGATCATCATCTCGCAGGGCCGCGTCGTCGCCGACGAGACGCCCGCCCAGCTCCGCGCCCGCAAGCCCGGCGCGCGCCTGGACGAAATCTTCCGCACGCTGACCCACGGCGATATCTGAGACGGCGAAAATCGGAAAACTTGGAAAATCGGGAAAGTGGGAAACCACGCTGATCCCTGACCTCAGAGTTTTCTAATTTTCCACTTTCCCTCCTTCCCAATTTTCTCCTCTGCCATGCGCCAAATCTCCCCGATCTTCAAACGCGAGTTCTTCGGCTACTTCCGGTCGCCGGTCGCGTATGTGTTCCTGATCGTCTTCCTCTTCTCGTCCGTCGGCCTCGCGTTCTTTGCCGGCGGCTTCTTCAAGGGCGGCGTCGCCACCATGGAGAGCTACTTCTATTTCCATCCCTGGCTCTTCCTTTTCCTCGTGCCCGCCGCCGGCATGAGGCTCTGGTCCGAGGAGAAACGCTCCGGCACCGTCGAACTGCTGTTCACGCTGCCGATCACGATCCTCGAGGCCGTTCTCGGAAAATTCCTCGCGGCCTGGGCCTTTCTCGCCATCGCGATCCTGCTGAGCTTCCCGATGGCGCTCACCCTTGCCTACCTCGGCTCACCCGACTGGGGCGTGATCATCAGCGGCTACGCCGGCAGCATTTTGATGGCTGCGGGCTACCTCGGCGTGTGCTCGCTCATGTCGGCGCTGACCAAGAACCAAGTCATCAGCTTCGTGCTCAGCGTTTTTCTCTGCGTGATCCTGGTGCTGCTCGGCACGAGCATGTTCTCGGGCTTCCTGACCGGGTTCCTCAATCTCCCCGTCGGCCTCACGGACCTCGTGGCTAATTTCAGTTTCCTCACCCACTTCGAGGCCTTTACCAAGGGCATCATCGATCCCAAGGACCTCATCTTCTTCGTCTCGCTCACGGGACTCACGCTCTTCCTCAACGTCGTCGCCCTCGAGCGCTAAACCTTAACGCGACCGCCATGAAATTCGGCAGCAAGACCATCGCCATCGTTCTCCTCCTTGTCGGGCTCGTGCTCGTCAACTACCTCGCCTCGTCGATCCCTGTGCGCATCGACGCCACCGCCGAGTCGATCTACTCCCTCTCCGACGGCACCAAGCGCATGCTCGGCAAGATCGAGGAGAACGTCGTCATCGACCTCTATTTCACCAAGGACGCGAGCAACCTCCCCATCGCCTACAAGAACTACGCCGCGCGCGTGCAGGAGATGCTCCGCCAATACGTGCGCGCCTCCCGCGGCAAGCTGACGCTCAACGTCATCAACCCGCGCCCCGACACGCCCGACGAGGAGAAGGCCACCGCCGCCGGCCTCCAGCAGCAGGTCGCGCAGCAGGGCGGCGAGCCGTTCTTCTTCGGCATGGTTGTCACGCAGGCCGATCAGCAGAAGAACATCCCGGCGTTCACGCCGCAGCGCGAGCAGTTCCTGGAATACGATCTCTCCAAGCTCATCTACAGCGTGCAGCAGCTCGACAAGCGGAAGCTCGGCCTCATCAGCAGCCTCCCGCTCCAGGGCACGAGCCCGCAGGAGATGCAAATGATGATGATGATGCGCCGCCAGCCGCAGCCGTCGCAGATGGTGATGGAGGAGCTCTCGCAGTCCTTCGCGATCACGACCGTCGAGGCCGCCGCCACCGAGCTGCCCGCCGGGCTCGACGCGCTGTTCATCGCGCATCCGCAGAACGTCTCGCCCAAGCTCCAGTTCGCCATCGACCAGTTTCTCCTCGGCGGCAAGCCGGTGTTCCTCGCCTTGGACCCGTCGTCGCAACACTTCAAGCGCCAGAGCAACCCGCAGCAGCAGATGATGGGACAGGGGCCGCAGAACGTCTCCAGCGATCTGCCCGCCCTGCTCACCGCCTACGGCATCCAATACGATCCGCAGAAGGTCGTCGGCGATCTCGAGAACGCCACGCAGGTCCAGACCGGCGGCGGCGGCATCGCGCGCTACCCGATCTGGCTCAGCCTGCGCGGCAAGGAGGCGTTCAGCCAGAAGTCGATGGCGACCGCGCAGCTCAACTCCGCGATGTTCATCGAGTCCGGCAGCCTCGCGAAGCGCGAGGGCGCCGACGTGACGTTCACCCCGCTCGTCGAGACCTCCGCGCAGGCCGGTGACATCGCGAGCATGATGCTCCAGTTCGCGCAGCCCGACGACGTCGCCAAGCAAATCACCCCCAGCGGCAAGAAAACGATCGCCGCGATGGTCACGGGGAAATTCAAGTCCGCGTTTCCTGACGGTGCCCCCGCCGATGCTCCGCCCAAGGAGGGTGAGCCGCCGAGGAAAGAGGAAAATAAATCTGACGCGCCGGCGCTCAAGGAATCAAAGTCCAGCTCGACGCTCTTCGTCATTGCCGACACCGACTGGCTCTTCGACGACTACTCCGTCCGCAAAATGAATTTCTTCGGCCAGACCACCGCGCAGCCGATCAACGACAACCTCGCCTTCGCCGCCAACACCGTCGAGTTCCTCGGCGGCTCGCAGGACCTCATCTCGATCCGCGGCAAGGGCTCGTCGATTCGCGAGTTCACCGTCGTGCGCAAGATGGAGTCCGAGGCGCAGAAGCAGTATCAGTCCAAGCTCACCGACTTGGATACCCGCCTGCAGGACGTCCAAAAGAAACTCACCGAGCTCCAAGGCAAGAAAGGCGAAGGCAACCGCCTCATCGCCACGCCTGAGATGGCCAAGGCCATCGAGGATTTCCAGAAGCAGCAGGCCACCATCCGCGGCGAACGCCGCGACATCCGCCGCAAGCTCCGCGAGTCCATCGATGCGCTCGAAAACAAGCTGCTCGCGTTGAACATGCTCTCCACGCCCCTCCTCGTGCTCGCCTTCGGCCTCTGGTTTTACCGCAGCCGGAAAAACTAAACCGCACCCTCACCGCCTACCATGAGACTCAAGACCATCGTCGTCTCCATCGTCGTGCTCGCCGGGTTCTCCGTCGTCGCCTTTTTCTTCACGCGCCCGGAAACGCCCCAGGCGACCGATGCCCGCCTCAACCAGCCGCTCGTCGCCTCATCCGTCATCGAGAAGGCGACGAAGCTCCGCCTCACCGAAGGCGGCAAGACCGTCGAACTCGTCCGCCAAGCCGACGGCACGTGGCGCGTGCCGACCTATTTCGATTTCCCGGCGGACTTCAACAAGCTCTCCGGCTTCGTCAGCAACCTCACCGACGCCAAGGTGCAGCGCCTCGTCACCTCAAGCCCCGAGCGCATCGCGCGCCTCGAGTTCAAGGACACGAAGATCGAGCTGCTCGACAGCGCCGACAAATCCCTGCTCACGCTCGTGCTCGGCAAGAATCCCGAGAGCGGCGCGGGCCGCTTCGTGCGCTACGGCGACGAACCCAAGGCCTACCTCGCCAGCCTCAGCGCGTGGCTCGACACCGAGTCGAAGAACTGGGCCAACGCCGAGCTGCTCAACCTCAAGGCCGACGACATCGCGAAGATCGAGATTCCCTTCGGCGAGGGCGGCCCGGTCACCGTCTCGCGCGCGAAGAAGGAAGATCCCTGGACCGCCGAGAACACGCCCGCCGGCCAGCGTTTGAAAGCCGACCGCATCTCCACCGTCCTCTCCTCGATCGGCACCATCCGCTTCACCGAGAGCACCGCGCCGGACGACGCCAACGCCAAGGCCGCCGCCGCGAACCAGCGCACGTTCAAAGTCGAGACCTTCGACAAGAAAGTCATGCAGATCGCCTTTGGCCGGAAGCCCGAGGAAAAGAAACTCAAGCCGCCCGCGCCCATTAATCTCGGCAGCGTGACGGACCTGCTGAAGAAGGACGAAAAGAAGGACGGCGACGCGAAGAAGGACGACAAGCCGCTCGCGCCGGAATTCGAGACGATCCCGGCCGGCCCGGTGTTCGTGAGCATCACCCACGGTGACGCCGCCGCCCCCGTGAACGCGCTGATGGCGAAACGCGCCTTCCAAATCTCGGACTACACCTTCACCGGCCTCCCGCAGAAAGCCGACGAACTCTTCGAGCCCGCGCCTGCTCCGCCTGCCCCGGCGCCGGCCGCCGCGCCCGCGCCCGACCAGAAGAAGGACGCCGAGGACAAGAAGCCGGCTCAGACAAAGTAGCTGCGCGATCGGCGCTAGTGCTTGCGGTGCGCCTTGGTCAGCGCTTGCGCCAAGGCTATTTCCACCTTGTTGCGGGCGGCGCTGATGTTCAGGCGCAGGGATTTCTTCGCGGCTTCGGGATTTTTCTTCACGACCGCTTCGAGCACCGCGAGGTGCTCTCCCGCCGTCGCCTGCACCCGATGCGGGGTGGTGATCACGACGAGCCGCACGAAGCGCAGCCGATCATTGATGTCCTCCAGCGCCTCGATGATGTAGGGGTTGCCCAGTTCGCGCGCGAAACCGAGGTGAAATGCCTCATCGGCCTTCACC